>CAZGFG010000001.1:0-150770 GCA_964524895.1 uncultured Gammaproteobacteria bacterium
AAAGGAGGTGAGAATTTATTGTGTTACCATTGGAAATAATCAAGAAGTATTATCCTAATGCATCGGAAGAAGAGCTAAAAGAAATACAGGAAGTTGTCTATCTATTAAGCTGTGCAGTTATGCAACATTTTTATGGGTCAAAATGGATGGGAGATTTTGAAGTACCAGAACAAGAAGGAAAATAGCGACATCAAGGTTAGTTCGATTCCCGTTAGGGTGTTCGATTATAGGACTAGAATTCCACCAAATTCAGCAATTCTCCAAAGCTAAAATTTATCAGTTCGATAAAAATCGTATGGAGCGGGAGACGGGATTTGAACCCGCGACCTTCTCCTTGGGAAGGAGACATTCTACCGCTGAACTACTCCCGCGTTAACACATTTTAACAAATCTGGCCTTTTTTCGCAGCCCTAAAGCGGCTTTTCAAAGCTCGACTTATGCACTATACTAATTCCGGAACAGATGGCCTACCGAAACCGATATAAAACAAGATCCGCACGAAGGATGGCAAGAAGAAGTAAGCGCAACTTCATTGCAACAATCCTTATCATTGCTCTCTTACTTTATGGGGTAGTATTTTGGATTTTACCAATTTTTATTGGGGGACTGGGCCTAATCAGCAGTTTTGTTAACTCCCCGTCTTCCTCCCCCCAAAATATTTCAGATTCGGCAGTCTTTGCTCCTCCGGTTTTGAATATCCCCTATGAAGCCACCAATACCGGTCAAATAGATATCAAAGGATATGCCACCCCAGCAGTTGATGTAAAAATATATGTAAATAACAAGTTGGCAGATGAGTTAAGAGCTTCTGGTGATGGCAGTTTTATTTCTCAACAAATAAACCTTAAATTCGGCTTAAATGAAATTTATGGTAAAACTGCCGATGATCAAAACCATGAAAGCTTACCTTCAAAGGTTTTAAAAATTACTTTTGATGATGAAACCCCCAGACTGACAATTTTTGAGCCGGAGGATGGCAAAGTCATTCAAGGAGAACGGAAAATCAAAGTGAGTGGTGAAACAGAGCCGGAGGCTAAAGTTTACATAAACGGCACCCGGGTTGTGGTAGATTCCGAAGGAAAGTTTTCTTCCATGGAAACATTAAGTGATGGAGAAAACACTTTTACTACCAAGGCAGTTGACGCTGCTTCCAACACTACAGAAATAATAAGAAAAATAACTTTTAACCCTTAACTGACCCAATATCCGTTTATAAAAAGAATTGCAAATGCCGACAAAAGCATCAGTGAAAATATTTTGTAGGCAAAACTAAATACCCCCTCCCTCATTAATCCTAAAACTATAAAGATTGGAAAAACCGGCAATAAAAATCTGGGCATTGAAGATAGAGTTGGAGTAAATAGCGGAAAGGCTATAGAAAGTAAACTATAAACAGAATACTGAATAGGCAGGAAACGAAAAGACCGTAAAATCAGACCAAGCCCTAAAATCGCAAATAAAAGATCCAAAACAGCATTGAAATTTTCTGTTATATTTTTGCCCGAAAGAGTTTGGATAGTTTCCCAAAAACTTAACCCGGGAACCGTTATAACCCTCTGCCAGTGGTTTTCCGCATATATAAAATAAAAAGGGTCCCCGGTTGCTTGAAATAAATAAATACAGTAAATAATAAATCCAAGCGGTGATAATAAAACTATCCAGTTCTTTTTATTTATCCCTTCCGTTAAATAAATCTGCAAGATCAAAGACAGGGAAACTGCCAGGCCCACCAAGCGAGTTCCACCAGCAAGGGCTGCAAAAAGGGTTGCCAACAATAACTTATGCTTTCTAGCAAATAGGAATGCAGAAACAGTTAGAAATAAAAACAACCCTTCAGAATATGCTACGGTTAAATAAAAAGCAGCAGGAAAAAATAATAAAAAATGCAAAGATCTCTCCGCTATTTTTTTTGTATAGTCTAAAGAAATTAACTCAAATAAAATACGTAAAGCTAAGAGGGATGACACTATGCTTATCAAAACAGCAGCAGTAGTAAAGTTTCCGGTAACCTTTGAGACAAAATTAATTACCATAGGGTACAGCGGGAAAAAGGCATATTGGAATTTTTCACTATAGCCGTATTTGGCAATACCTATATAATGTCCGCCATCCCAATTGGCCAAGTTATCCAAAAAGGCCTCTTTACCGTTTTCTGATTGTGGGAAATTTGAAAACCCGAAAAAAAAGATTATAAACAGTACTATTAACCAAACAATAAACTTCAAAGTTATGCTAGGATATAATTTCATCAGTATGAAATGGAAATTGTTAAGTCTGATTCTAGCACTGGGAATTATTTCCGGTCAATTGATAAAAATACCCATTGGAGTTGGGGGTTTTATCTTCCTCGATATTACAGTGATAATTTTGTTATCTCTGGGACTTTTAGAAAAGAGATTTAAATTAAGTTATCCTACAAACTATATTAATGCAGCATTGTTATTTGTCTTAGCTGGAACAATATCTCTGCTTCTAACGCCTCTACACCTTGCATTTAGTGAATATCTAACAAGTTTTTTTTATATAGTTAGATTTGCGTCATATGTTCTTTTGGGGTGGGTGCTTTATTCCAAAGCCCTCCCAGAGATCAAAGATAATATAAGCAATATACTGGTTGTCTCCGGAATAGTAATAGCAATCTTGGGCCTATTGCAATTTATATTATTGCCTGATTTAAGATTTTTAGAAAATCAAGGTTGGGACCCTCACTATCTAAGAACAGTATCTACCTTTTTAGACCCTAATTTCGCCGGGGCTTTTTTTGTACTAAGTTTAATCTTAGTATTACAAAATTTGGCAATAGCCAAAAAATGGAATACTGTATTGTTTGTCTTAATCTATCTTGCATTGTTAACAACATTCTCAAGAAGCAGTTATATGATGTTTCTTACCAGTTTCCTGATAATCTCTCTCTTAAAAAAATCTATACGGCTTGGTTTTATTTCTGTAGCATTGTTTTTTGGACTTTTATTGGGGTTTTGGATTTATACACAAACCGTTTCGCAACCACGCAATATTAATAGGCAGCTTTCTGCCGAGTCGCGTCTTACTACCTGGCAGCAAGGATGGAATATCTTCCAACACTCACCAATTTTTGGGGTAGGTTTCAACGCATACAGGTATGCGATAAGAGAATACAGCCTGGCTGACAGCACTTTTTTAAAATCCCACGGATCATCTACCAATGACTCCAGTTTATTATATGTCTTGGCAACCACCGGGGTAGTGGGATTTTTAGCCTATCTGACATTTCTGGGACTGATTTTAAAAACTACTTGGCACAAAATTAATTCGGACAAAAGTATAAGCCTAATAGTCCTTTCGGCTATCGGCGGACTTTTAATTCACAGCATCTTCAATAACTCACTTTTTTATCCTCAAATACTACTGTGGTTGATCTTGGTTACTTCCTTGCTTTAAGCCCCAATAAGTAATTCGTTTTGGCATTAAAAAGTTTTCAATATATTCTATCCCTACCTTTCTTCCCGATTGAATTTTTATTCTTTGATAAATTAAATAGGGAAAATATAAGATTATCCAAAGATCGGCCCTAAATGGAGCCCACCAAAAACCATTTTTAAGTTGGTAAAAAATAGTATTCAAATGCACCAACAATATTTTTAACCACCTGAATTTTCTTAATAAAACTGCAGTCGGAAAATCTTTAATAATAGTTATAGTCATATTCCTAAATTGCCAGTATTCGATATGATGGGGTTTCTTTTTTGCAGAAGCTTTGTGTCTGTGATACACCAAAGCCTTCGGGCAGTAGATAGATTTATAATTTAGAAATTGAGCCCGGAAGGCAAAATCTACTTCTTCCGAATACATAAAATAATTCTCATCAAACATCCCAACTTTTAGAAAATCTTTCCTTCTAAAAAGTGATGCCCCTCCGGTAGCACCAAATATATACATTGCTTTATCATATTGCCCGCGGTCTTCTTCTTTCCATCCTATTGATCTGGCTTGTCCTACTTCGTTTATAGTTATCCCTACCCCGTCAATTAAATTCCTATTAAAAAAATTTAGTAATTTTGAATTAACCGAGATGCAATCTCTGTATTTTTGGCCAAATATTATTAAATTTTCTAACCAATTTTCTTCAACAACGGTGTCACTGTTTAGAAAAACAACAAATTCTGCTTTAGACTTTTTTACCCCTTCATTAATCGCCCTGGCAAAGCCAAAGTTATTCGGAAGTTTTACTAATGTAACTTCAGGGAAAGATTCCTCTATTAGATTAACAGAACCATCTTTTGAACCGTTATCCACTACTATAACCTCATAGGCTTTGATAACTTGCTTTCTTAAAGACAACAGACAATCCCCTATAAAATCTTTCCCATTCCAATTAGGGATTATTACGGATGCCAAAATATTTGTATTAGGTTTTTTCACCATCATGACCCCAAAATTTAAGTTTTATCTAAAATTTTAATTTTGACAAAAATAAAAAATACTAAAAATGATAACGCCTCGGATAAGGTGGTTATCCAAGCAGCTGCATATAAGCCATACACCGGGATAAATAATAAATTCGCCACCAAATTAAAACCTAATGTAATAAAGGATAGTCCTATTACCCATTTAAGATACTTATCTGTGGAAAATAAAACCTGCACAGCAGGTACATGTAAAAACATAAAAGGAATAGCTAAAGAAAGTATTATTACGATATTTAAAGCCTCTATATAACCGGGAAGGAAATATCTGATTAGCCAGGGTAAAATTAAAATATAACCCAATACTACAAGCAAACCTAATATGCCCATTAGTTTTACACTACTTATATATAATTTTTTTACCTGGTCAATATGACCGTCATGCAGCTTTGATAAAACAGGAAATAGCGCACTTGAATAGGCTATAGGTATAAAGACGATTGCCTCTAGAAAGCGGTAGGCGGCACCATAAATACCTGTCTCATAATTTCCCCGCATATAAGAGAGCAATATTGTATCTAGCCTAAAATAAAGAAGTCCCATAACACCTAGTATCCCATAAGGCAATGCGCCGAGTGTTATCTTTTTTAAAACCGAAAGCTTTATGGAAGAAATTATTTTTGCATGCCATTTTTCTAAAAATAATCCCAATACTAAAAGGTACGCTACTTGCCCAATCAGCAGCGCAGTGATTGCCCCAAACGGTCCGTATCCTTTTGTTACCAATACAAAACCCACTGTAGCTGTTGTAAGACTAACAATTAGTAAAGAAACTGCACTAACCTGCAACCTGCGCAAAGCCACAAAAACAGCATCAAGTGTTTGCCCAACTGATTGAGGTATAACAGCCATTACCCCTATCAGTATCAAATTAGTTCTTACCCTATCCGGATCAAAAAGGTACAAAATAGCTGCAAAAAATAAAAACATACCGGTTGTAGCCATTAAACGAAGAAATGAAACATTAAACAAAAGTTCTTCCATTTTTTTACTATCCCTTGCCACTTCTCTTATAAAGAACCTGTTGAAGCCAAAATCAGAAATTGATGAGCCAAGGGAAAAATAAACCATAGCCACGGTAAATAACCCGAAATCAGAAATGCCCAAAGTCCGGGCCAAGTAAATCGTGTAGAAAAAGCTAATAATTCTTGTGAATATTTGAGCACAGAAGAGCCAAGTAGTTTGTTTCAGTATTGGCCACATAAAGTTATTCTAACAAATTGTGGACCCGGTTGGACTCGAACCAACGGCCTGTCGCATGTGAAGCGACCGCTCTAACCAGCTGAGCTACGGATCCCCACAAGTTGTTATGATACCACTGTAAACTATTGCATCTCAACCGATAGCTTTGAGATAATATGCTTTATGGATGAATTAGATTACCTGGACCATCCTGCCAGAAAAAGTTTTGCTTCGCGGTTTAGGGCAAATTTTATAGATTTTATTCAAACGGTAGTAGTATTTGGGGCTATTTTAGCCCTTATTCACTTGTTTTTAGTCCAACCTCATAAGGTATCCGGAAGCTCTATGGTTCCCACATTCCATAATGCCGATTATATACTAACCGATAAAATTAGCTATAGGACAGGAGAAGTTAAAAGAGGAGATATTGTTGTTTTTAAAAATCCCAGAAATGAACTGGAAGAATTTATAAAACGGGTTGTTGGGTTACCAGGAGAAACTATAAAAGTGGCGGACGGTACTATTTATATAAACGGCAGGCCTTTGCCAGAGCCATACTTGCCCCAAGGCACCATCATTTACCCTGGAAGCTTTTTGACGGAGGGCGTACCAGTCAAAATAAGTCCTAACCATTACTTTGTGATGGGGGATAATAGGAACCACTCATCCGATTCCAGGGAGTGGGGAGAAATTAGCAAAGAGGAGATAATCGGAAAAGCTTTTTTTAGATATTGGCCGCCTAAAGTGTTTGGGCCAATTAAGCTTCTTTCTTTAGACTGAAATAACCGGATAGGGCTTGATGGATATCTTTAAGAAGAGGCGTTGTTTTTGTAGGATCTCCATCGATTAAAAACTCTACCTTTACCCGTCTACCGGTTTGGACACATTTTACAGATGCTTTATCCGCATATTTTGAGAAAATTGATCCTAAATCAGTCTGTACCCGATCAACTTCTTCTGATAAAATATGCATTGAATCCAGTACCGCGCTTTTCCTTGGGCCTATCCCCCGCCTTGATCTAAATCTTCTCACTAATTCCTCCGTTCCCCTGACCGATAGGTTTCTTTTTAATACCTCTTTGTAGGCTTCTATTATTAAATGTGGGTCTTCTAAAGCAGATAAGGCCCGGGCATGCCCTTCTGTTGTTGCACCCGACATTAAGGCATCTTTAAGAGCATCCGGAAGAGTCAGCAGTCTGATAGTATTTGAAATATAGGAAGGACTTTTAGACACTCTTTCCGATATCTCTGCATTAGTCAATCCAAACTCCTCCATTAACCTTTTGTAAGCCTGTGCTCTTTCCAACGGGTTTAGATCAATTCTTTGAACGTTTTCAACAATAGCCATCTCCAGCATACCCTGGGGGCTGGTTTCCCTGATAATTACGGGTACCTTACCCAACCCGATCAGTCTGGCAGCTCTCCATCTCCGCTCCCCGGCAATAATTTGATACCCAGCTGGAGTTTTAGCTACTACCAAAGGCTCTAAAATACCGTGCGCTCTAATTGACTCTGCCAGTTCTGAAAGGGATTCCGGTGTAATTAACCCTCGAGGTTGCAAGGGGTTTGGCTGCAAAAGATCCAACTCCAAAACATTTATTTGTTCATCCATATTTTTACTTTAAGGCCAATTTTGTAAACCCTTACTGCACATTAACTAAAGTTTTGCCTTCTCGTTTAGTAAATTTTACCTGTCCGCTTGAAACTGCAAAGATAGTATAATCATTACCCTGTTTAGCTCCGATCCCGGGATAAAATTTATTCCCCTTCTGGCGGATTATTATATTACCGGCCGCAACTTTCTCTCCACCATACTTCTTTACGCCCAAGCGCTTGGAAATAGAGTCACGATTCTTTTGAGTTGTTGAACCACCTTTTTTATGTGCCATAGTATTGCCTTTTACAGCCTAAATTTTAATTCCTGTGAAAACTTTAGTCAATATCCTCCAAAAAGCTAATTTTTCACAACCCAGGAAACTTGAGTAACCTTTTGTCTTAACCCTGTAGTTTTTCTGTAATTGGCTTTAGCATGGAATTTACTGGCTCTTATTTTATTTTTTTTACCTTCCCCTATTACCTCAAGCTTTATTTTATCCTTGAGGTAAGGTGACCCTACTTGAACCTTATCATCAGTAGAAAGTAGTAGCACTGAAGCCTCGAAATTTTTTGCATCAGAGCCCATCCAACTTACTTCAAAAGTAGTATTAGGATAAATTTTATATTGTTTCCCGTTTATCTCACAGACAGCAAATTGTGACATGCAGAGAATTCTAACCTCCAAAAGTGGGAATGTCAATTCTTTTTCTAAACCGTGCCACCGATCCGACCAAGCCCAAAGAAATTAATGTAGCTATCAGTGAGCTTCCTCCGTATGAAATCAGCGGCAAGGTAATACCGGTAATGGGCAACAATCCTATATTCATTCCAATATTCACAAAGCTTTGAAAAAGGACCATCGATACCACACCAAAGACAATAAAAAGACCAAAGTTATCAGATGAATTCTGGGAAATTCTTAAGCTATAAGAGATTATATACATATATAATAAAATAATAATCAACGAACCGACAAAACCCATCTCTTCGGCAATCGATGCAAAGATAAAATCTGTTCTAAATTCCGGCAGGAATTGCAACCTCGATTGAGTACCTTGACCCAACCCTCTACCCGTTAACTGTCCTGATCCTACAGCAATTGTAGATTGAATTAAATTATACCCCAATCCAAGGGGATCATTTTGAGGGGAAAGGAAACTGGAAATTCTTTGCTTTTGATACTCATGCAAAGATAACCAAAAGATCGGTGAAAGTACTAAAGCAATAAGGAGTATTAACAATACTTTTTTATAGGAAATTTTAGCTGCAAAAAGAACACCAATCCAAATTGCCAGTACTGTCAAAGAAGATCCCAAATCCGGTTGCTTAAAAATCAGGAAAATACAAGGGAGAGTCCAAAGCAGACTTTTGGCTATATTATGCCAACTGGGGAGCCTCTTTTCCCAAAAAAGGGCTAAAAAGAGGATAAGGATTGGTTTGGCCAGTTCAGATGGCTGCATATTAAAAGGCCCCAATGGTATCCAACGGACCGAACCACGGGTTTCTATGCCAAGAATTAAAACTATAATCAAAAGAATAATTACGAATATATAGCTGGGAAAAATTAGCCCGCGCAAAGATCTGTAATCCGATAGGGACATTAGAAAGTATAAAACCAACCCTACAAAAGTAAAAACAACCTGTTGCAAAGCCAATTCCGGTGAGGAGGAATATATAACAAGAATCCCAAAGGATAAAAGCAGTAATGAGGCTATAGTGATGGGCCAATTAATCTTTGACAGAACATCCATTCTAAACCTTGGATATTTTAAGTTGCTGACCTTTAACTATGGAAACAGAGGCTGTACCGGCCAAAATCTTTTTTTCAAAACTCTTTGGCCAACTGGGAGCCTCCACAACTGTTTTATCCGCCAAAGTTAGGTTATTGAGTTTTCTCAACTGTTGTATCTGCCTCATAAGTTCCCGGGCCTCTCCTTCTTCTTGCAACTGGGGAGTAATCTTTGTATCCAATACTGCCGATATTTCTTCAGACGAGGAACTTTTAAATTCAACTTCCTTCACATTTAGCTCATCGGCAATCAATCTCTCAAGCTCCGACCCCAATCTCTCTTTATACCCATAGGTTACTTTTGCAAGCGGTTGTCTTAATTTAAGATTGTTCTCTTTCCTTTGCGCATGCCCTATTTCTGCAATTTTTCTGACCACTTTCATATCAGCTACCAACTTCCCGTTTAGCAGAGACTGATCTCCTTTTGGAAAGTCCTGCAAATGCACTGAAATATCCCCCGTTAAATTCCGATATATCTCTTCCGAGATAAAGGGTATAAATGGAGCTAAAAGCTTGGAGAGAGTCACCAATACACCATACATCACCGACAGCGCCCTGTTTTTATCCAGTTCGGGTGCATCAGGACCAACTCTATCTCGGGAGCGACGAATATACCAGGTTGAAAAATCATTGACAATAAAATCCTCAATGTTCCTAGATGCAGTAGTTGCATCATACTTTGCGAGTTTGATATTGGTTAATTGAACAACTTGAGTTAATCTGGCCAGGATCCATTTGTCCAAAACAGTTAATTCACCGCTTTTTAGTTCGCACTGCCAATTACTTAAAGAGGCGTAATCTACAAAAAACTTATAAGAATTCCACAAGATCAGATAGAATCTTCTTCTGACTTCATTGGCAACATTATAACCAAAGTTTAGGTTATATTCCGGATTCTGTAAAACGTACATCCAACGCATTACATCCACACCAATTTTATCGGCTGCTTCGTTAAATTCAACTGAATTGCCTTTGGATTTATGCATTTCTTCCCCTTTTTCATCTACCACCAAAGCATGACCGAGTAAGTCCTTGAATGGATTAGTCCCTTTTAGAACAGTACTCATAGCAATAAGCGAATAGAACCAATTTTTAAATTGTCCGGGAAAGGCTTCTGTTACAAAATCTGCTGGAAACCAATCCTCTGGCATAGTGGAGAAGGGGACAATGCCTGCATCCAACCAAGGATTACCAACATCCGGAATTCTGGATACCCGCTCCCCACATTTTGAGCATTTTATCTCTATTTGATCAACCCAAGGCCGATGAGGTGACTTACCTTCAAACTCTTCCCATCCTGCGACTGCTTTCTCCTTTAACTGCTCTCTGGAGCCAATTACTTCAAAATTCCCACATTTCATACATTCCCAAATTGGCAAAGCCAAGCCCCAGTATCTTTTTTTGGAAATCAACCAATCATGCATATTTTTCAACCAGTCTAACTCCCGATCCAATCCCCATTTAGGCATCCAATCGATTTTTTTGGCAACCTCCATCATCTGTTCCCGATAGGTTATGCCGCTTTTATCTACCTTATCCATTGAGATATACCACTCATCCACTACCCTCCAAACCAGTTCAGTCTTACACCTCCAGCAAATCGGGTATCTGTGAACAATTTCTTTGGTGGTTAATAGATATTTCCCGTTCTCCTTTTTCCTTAAATAATCAATAATGATCTCGGGATGCCACTTGGCATTTTGATGGCTAAATTCCCCCAAGTTATCTAGATAATCAGCATTTTCTTCAATCAGCTCAATGATAGGTAAACCTAATTTTTTACCTAGTCTAAAATCTTCTGTTCCGGCACCGGTTGCCACATGCACCATACCGGTTCCTTCTTCTTCACTAATAGGTAGAATCTGATCATCGGTTGCAACGACCCGGTGAGTATAGTCTCCCAAAGAATTTCTGACTCTTTCCAAATCATCAAAAGGTCCGCTGTACTCCAAACCTATTAATTTTTCCCCCTTAACCACATCACCTTTTTTGCCCCCCGCCATTAATACCCGATCCTTAATCAGCCGCTCTAATGCTTTCTTCATAATCCAAACTGCATTTTGCTCGATTTTGTACAATATGTAATCTTCCTTGGGGTTAACCGCAATTGCGATATTAGCCGGAATCGTCCAGGGTGTAGTCGTCCAAGCCACTAAATACTCACTCTCCCTGCCCTTAATCGGCAGTTTGAAATAGACAGTTTCATGTTTTAATTCCTTATAATCTTCAGTTAAAATTTCATGTTGCGAAATGGCAGTACCACATCTTGGGCACCAAGGCACACTGTCGTGTCCTTTATAAAGCCAACCCTTTTCATTGACTACCTTAAGGAAATTCCAAATCGAATAATTATTTTTATCTGACGAGGTATGGTAGGAATTGTCCCAATCCATAAAATAGCCCAGCCTTTTGGATTGTTCTGTCTGAATTGCCGAAAACTTTTTTACCCGTTCTTTGCAAAGATTGACAAATTTCTCCAAAGAAGCGGACTTGTCCCCGGGAACTAAATTTTCAATATCTTTTTTGCTTTTTAGACCTAATTCTTTTTCTACTTCTACCTCTACCCAAAGCCCTTGCTCATCAAATCCATTCTGAAATCTCTGTTTATAGCCCTGCATATTAAAAAATCTTTGCCAAAGATCTTTATATGTTCTCCCCCAAGCATGATGTACGGCCATTGGGTTATTGGCAGTAATAGGACCATCTAAAAAGGAGAATTTTTTGTCTGAAGAATCGTTTTTGTGAAGATATTTCTCAATTATCCTCTCCTTGTACCAAAAATCCAACAACTCCCTTTCAAGAGCCGGAAAATCGACCAGTGACGAAACAGGTTTAAAATTAGCCATAATGGAGATTATTTTACGTTCTGTGTAATTAAAAGGCAAGCTATATCCTACCAGACCTGGTCTGGGAGCATATGTTGACTACCTATTAATCATAGAGGTACAGTAAAAATATGGCTGCTAAAAATTCCAGAAAACTTTATATGGAGGAAGGTTATTACCATATCTATAATAGGGGCGTTGAGAAACGGAATATTTATCTAGACTTACAAGACTATGGGGTCTTTTTATCCTATCTAAAAGAATATCTTTCCCCTAAAGACGAGCAGGCTCTATTTGAAAAATTAGCTAATCCAAACACCAGTTATAAAGAAAGGGACAAGATATTAAAGCTGTTAAGATTGAACAACTTTCATGGCGAAATCTTTTTAATGGCTTACTGTCTGATGCCTAACCACTTCCATCTTATGATTAAACAGTCCAGCGCTATTTCTATTGATAAGTTCATGAACTCTTTAGCGCTAAGATATGCCATATATTTCAATAGAAAATATAAAAGAACCGGAAAATTATTCCAGGATGTATACAAAGCAGTTTCCCTAGAAACAGACGAACAACTCCTACATCTAAGTAGGTATATTCATCAAAATCCACTAAATAAAAATAAACCTATTAAAAAATATACAATATCTGATTTTTTATCCCAACCTTCTTCATATCCAGAATATTTGGGACACCGGAAATCAGATTGGGTCACAACAGATATAATATTAGGGTATTTTTCAAAAACAAACTCTAATCTTACATATAAATCCTTTGTTGAAAAGAATGAAGATATTACATTAATCCAAGACCATTTATTAGACTAACTTCTCTCCTCGTGGCCTCGTCAGACCTGGTCTGGGAGGTACTTATATTACTGATTTAATTTTTGTGCATGGTTTGTGTGTGGGTAGTTCGTATGATACTATCCCAGATATGCTAGAAGCACAGGTATCTAGAGATCAACAAGTTTTACTACCCTTTGAATACCTTAATGATCTGGGAGTTGAAGCCTCTATGGCCAGACAACAGATAGTCGTAGAAACCCTAACTTTTGAGCCAGATGAGGTCACAGATCAAGTAGCCTCTATCTATCAAGCTGCCTCTACATCAGCTAAAAGGATCTGCTACCTTGATGAGTATGCACGTCTAACATCAGCTGGAGTATTTAATAAATTGAACAGTCTTGTCCCCTGGTTGCGTTCCTCCATTGAAGTTAGTATTAAAGAAAAAGATGCTCTATTTACTGAATTTAGGGATAGACTCAATGTTGATTTACGTTTTTCCCATCCTCCAACTCTCCTTCAGGAATGGCTTCCTGTTTTAGGGCGCGGTCATTTAAAAGCAGGAGTTGTTGATAACAAAGTTTTTTATTTTGGTGGGGTAAATTTGGACAGAGAAACAGCCCATGCGGCCGAGATGATGGTTAAATTTACAGGTAACAGAGCCCGCAAACTAAGCCAATATTATGAGGCAATACATGCAGGAGAAATAGAGGGCGACGCAGAGATAATGTTGGATGAAACTACGTCCCTGCTTTATGATACAGGTATTCCCGGTCAATCTATTATTTTAGATAAAGCAATTCAATTAATAGAAGGGGCTAAAGCGAGTATTAAAAACACGTCATTTTTAATACCGGATGGAAAAGTAGCCAAGGCTTTGAATCAAGCTTATCAAAAAGGAATAGCGGTCGAAGTGCTAACAGCTAGCCCACCTCCTGACGGTTTTTTGCCGATATCGTTTGCTACCATAAAATGGTTAACCGATCGTTTAAGTCTGCTGCAACGACATTTTAGAAGAATGGAATTCCCAATTGTCTATAACCCGTTTCGGCTGGTACATAGTAAATTATTAATAATAGACAACGAGCGGGTCTTGTTTGGCTCTCACAATTTATCTGATAAGGGGGTAAAAGCTGGCACGAAAGAGTGGAGTATTCTGACAAGAGATCCTCAATTAGTAAAGGATTTGACACGTTTTTATTATGATGTTAGGCTGGAGATGAATCCGAATCTACAAGAGGTACTCTAATTCCTATACGCTTAGCGGTTGGAACGAAGAAATGCGGGAATTTCTAAATCTTCTTCATCTTCACTCCTGTTTTCTTCCTCTGTCACTTGTTCCGATTGCTCTTGTACCCTTTTGGTATCCTCATCTTTATCATCGCTTTTTTGCTGCCAGGCAATAGATCCCTGTTGTAGAGAAGAAGAAGCTACTCCAGTTCCTACATATTCACGAAGTCTACGTCTAGTCTCATCAAATCCGGTAGCAATCACCGAAATCTTTACTTGATCCAACTGATCCTCTTTAACAGTTGCTCCAAAGATGATATTGGCGTCCGGGTCTGCTGCCTGTGCTATAATTTGGGCCGCCTCGTTCACTTCAGCCATAGATAAATCAGGACCACCAACTATATTAAACAGCACTCCCTTTGCCCCCTCTATGGATACCTCAAGCAAAGGTGATGCTATTGCCATCCTTGCAGCAGCCGATGCTCTGTTTTCTCCTCCAGCTACACCAATTCCCATTAAAGCCGAACCGGCACTACTCATTATGGTTCTTACATCGGCAAAATCAACATTAATGAGTCCCGGCATAGTAATCAGATCAGAAATACCCTGTACACCCTGACCTAAAACAGAGTCAGCCAATTTAAAGGCTTCCTGAAGAGTCATATTTTTATCAACTACCTCCAATAAACGCTGGTTTGGTATTATTATTAAGGCATCTACCTTATCTTTTAATTGCTCTATCCCTTCTTCTGCCACCACCATTCTTCTGGTGCCTTCAAAGGAAAAAGGCTTTGTAACTACAGCTACCGTTAAGGCTCCCAACCCCCGTGCTATCTTGGCAGCAACTGGTATGGCACCTGTCCCAGTTCCGCCACCCATTCCGGCAGTCAAAAACACCATATCCGCATCCTGCAAAACATCTTCCAGTTTTTGAGTCGACTCCTCTGCCGCCTGTAGACCTACCTCTGGATTTCCTCCTGAACCTAAACCACGCGTTAACGTTTCACCTATTTGAACTTTAGTGGGAGATTGATTATTCAACAAGGCTTGGGCATCTGTATTTACAGCCACAAATTCTACGCCTTGAATTTGCTGGAGGGAAATCATTGAATTAAGAGCGTTAGAGCCACCACCACCTAAACCTACAACTTTAATCTTGGCAAATCTTTGAACGTCAGGCTTAATAAGCATAAATTTCTCCGAAATTTAAGCTTGAAAACTCCGTTTTTCAAGCGGTGCTTTCAAACTTTGTTTATCAACATAATAGTACCGTCACAATGGGCAAATTCTAACAAATTGCAAATGAAAATAGCAAGACCTTAGGGCAGAAAAGATTTAACTAGGGCAATTCCTTTTTGTAATAAACCTTTTATTGGCAAGTTTCCGGATAAAACCGGCAGCCTAATTTGTCCCTGTTGAGGTTGAGCCATTCCATACAATATCAATCCTGCGGCAGCTGAAAAAGCGGGAGAATCGATCTCATCAACCAATCCGGATAACCCTTCTACTTTACCCAAGCGGGCCGGAAATCCCAATACATATTTAGCCTGTTCCAATACCCCAACTGTCAGAGCTCCACCTCCACAAATTACCAGTCCCGAAGGAATCTGTGTACCAAATCCGCTCTTTTTTATCTCTTTCCCTACATATTTGAAAATTTCCTGAAGTCTTGGTCTAATAATCCCGTCGACCACGGCTTTTTTTGATATTTTCTGAACATCTTCTTCTATCCCCAAGCTCTTAATATCCAAGTAATCTTCTTCTTTCTTTTTAGAATCGGTTTTTTCTTCTGCAAGTACCGGGGTCCTTTTTATTTTTCCTAGAGATAATTTAATTTTTTCTGCGGACTCCAAAGAAATACGTAATCCCACCGCCATATCAGAGGTGATGTGGCGTGCCCCAATAGGCACAACTGCCGAATACGCCACCGATCCATCAACAAAAATCACTACATCCGTTGTCTCTCCTCCTATATCTACCAAAACAACACCCAGCTCTTTCTCCGTATCGGTTAAAACTGCCAGCGAAGAAGCTATGCCGCTAAACACTAACTCAATCACCTCAATCCCTACTTCAGAAACACATTTGACCAAATTCCTCATAGAGGTAGTAGAACCGGTGATAATATGGGTCTCGGTTTCCAATCTAACCCCTGTCATGCCGATGGGATCCTTAATACCTTCTTGTCCGTCTACCGTAAATGTCCTAGGAATAACATGTAAGATTTCGCGTGAAGAAGGAAGAGCCACCGCTTTAGCCGCATCATTCACCCTTAAAATATCCCCATCCTTAATTTCACCTTCCGGTTGAGCAACGGCAACAACGGCGTGGGAATTGGTGCTCTCTATTTGTGGTCCTCCCAGACTAACAAATGTTGAAGATATAGAGTACCCGGCCATCCTCTCTGCCGACTCTACTGATTCCGTTATAGCATTAACCGCTTCTTCTATGTCAACTACTTGGGTTTTCCTAACCCCCTTTGAAGGAGTACTGGAAACTCCTATTAAATTTATTTTTCCATTTTCATCAATAGAAGCAATTAGAGTAGCGATTTTTGAGGAACCAACATCTATTCCACAAACTACTTTATCTTTTGCCACAACAATTCCTTTCTATATTGCAAAAGAGAATTTTGTTCATCTTTAGCCATAATATTTTTATATTAATCTGCTTAAACTATTTTTTCTTAGGGGCATATCTGACAACAGGTTTATCAAAGCGCAGATCGATAAACTCTATATTTTCACTATCTATTTTAGCCATTTGTAGGATCAATTGTAAAGACGCCAGTTGCTGATCTGTATCTTGTCTTAAATCCAACACAATTTTTGGCATACCTTCGGCGATTAAAAATCGATCCAAAAGTAAGATTAACCTACCTGGGTATATATTCTGACTATCAAGTATAGACTTAGCTCTCACTAAATTTGTAATTACCCGGCTCTCATATCTTTGCCCTATTTTAGGATCGGGGGTATCAACCAAAACCTTAACCAAATTTTGCCTATTTATATTCTTACCAAAGATAACTCCTTCCTCATCCAGTAAATAATCATAGGTAGTATTGTTAACTTGAGCAGAGTTGCTAGCATCAACTTCTAAAATATTTCCAGATTCGCTACTATTGGCATAACCGGTGAATGAAAGCAAAATATCTTCGGATGTTTTCTTGTCTGGAAGCTCACTTACGTCTAAAACAGCCTTTCTACCTTGTACCAATAAAACAAATCTATTTGGAAAAACGTATTTCAACTTTGCAGACCCAATACAAATATAGCTATCTTTAATTTTCTTTTCTAGAGCACGATCATTAATGAAAACAGAGCTGCCGATTAATTGTGACGCTTCCAGAAGCTGCATATCACTGACACAGTCTGCATTCTCTCTTTTTATTTCTACTTTACTGATGGAAAACGAGCCAATACTTTTTAATAGAAAAAATAGCAAAAAAAGGCTAAAGGCAGTTAGTAGAAGCTTTATTTTTATGCCACTTCCTACCTTTCTAACACCTAACCTCCTCATTTTAACCTTTCTTACAAAGAGAAATTGTTTCTATGGCTATCCGTTTAGCTGCATCTTTCACTAACGATTCTCCATTCGTATCCAGTTTTTTTATCAACTCTCGAGGAGTCAGAAGTTCCTCTATTTTTTGTAATAATTCTTTACCAGACAAATCCGATTGTAGCAAAACTTTAACTAAACCACGTTTCTCAAAATACTTTGCATTAACCACCTGCTCATTTTGGTATAAAAAAGGATAAGGAATTACTAAAGCAGGAACCTTAAAATAGGCAAGCTCCATAAGTGTATTTATTCCAGCTCTGGAAATTACCATATCAGTTTTGTCTAAGATCAATCGTAAATCTGGAGTATTGATCCATTTATAGATTAAGACTCTATTTTCTAATTTAAGTTTTTTAACCAAAAAAGAGATTCTTTCATAATCTTTATACTTAGAATCTCCTGTCTGATGGATAATAAAGGCAATTTTGCTTAACTGCTTTAAGATACTTTCGACTGTTTCATTAATGATATGTGAGCCTTGGTTACCTCCGGTTATATAAATAAGGGGTAATCTTTTTTTTATACTTTGCCCTACAAAATCTTTAATCTCTCCAGAAGCTTCTTTGCCGTTCTCCAATAACTCGCTTCTAATAGGATTACCGGTGAGTATTATTTTCTCTTTACTATATGGAAATTTCTGATCATAAGAAACCGCAACTTTCTGGGCAAAAATAGCCGCTAATCTATTCGCCAGACTGGGAACTAAAGTTTGCTCGTGAATGATAATTGGAATTGAGCATAGCCAACCGGCTAAAACTATCGGAAAAGAGAGGTAGCCTCCAAAAGACAATATAACATCGGGTTTTTGGGTGGAAACTATCATCAACGATTGGATTATTCCCACTGGGATTTTCAACAAAGACGGGATTGTATATACCGTAAAGTTTCTTTGAAACCTCCCGGTGGTAATCGTGAGATATTTAACCCCTACCCTAGGAAGTATTGAGGATTCCATAGAGGCTGTCTTATCTCCTTCTCTCGTCGTTTTTCTCCCCACATACAGAATATCAATCGCTTTTACCTTCCTTAGTTCGTTTATAACTGCCAACGCCGGGGTCAAATGAGTACCGGTGATAAGAATTTTCATATTGTTATTGTTAGTCCTTAAACTAACCTTATCTATTATATATTAAGAAGTAGGGCTATGCCGAAGAACTAGATGAATGTCTTGAGATACTTAGTAAAATTCCTACCGCCATTAAGTTTGCCACCAATGCGGAGCCTCCATAAGAGATAAAGGGCAGAGGAACACCTGTTAAAGGAGTAAGTGCCACCATAGAAGAGAGATTTATAATGGCTTGCACTCCTAACCAGCTGGTAAGCCCCAGTGCCAAAATTTTCCCAAAGCTATCAGGCGCATTAACAGAAATTTTCAATCCACGAGTTATGAGTATTCCAAATAGGATTAAAACAACAACCGCCCCAACAAAACCCAGTTCTTCTCCTACAATACCAAAGATAGAATCTGTGCTCACTTCCGGAATATATTCAAATTTTTGTCTTGACTGCCCCAATCCCAAGCCGAACAGACCACCTGACCCCAAAGCTATTAAAACTTGGGAGATATGGTATGTAAAGCCTTGTGTATCAGAAAAAGGGTCCAAAAACGCCAGGATTCTTTTGCTCCGGTAATCCGAGGTAAAAATTAGAGCCAACATTCCTAGGACAGTTGTTGAAATAAAAATTAGGAGATGCAAAATTTTACCACCACTTCCCAAGTAAACTAAAGCTGCTGTGCAGACAAAAACCAGTGAGGAACCTAGATCTTTCTGCAATACTGCAGTAATCAGTCCAACAGCTACAACTAAAACCACAAAGGGTATAACTTTAACCCCTTTCTCAAAAAGAGCCGCCATATAAATCACTCCGGTTAATTTGATAATTTCTGCCGGTTGGATAGTTATAAACCCCAGTTTCAACCATCGGTGAGCCCCACCTCCGGATATACCCAAGCCTGGAATGAACACGGCGAGCATTAATATAAAGGAGACAATTAACGCCAACATCGCCAACGGCTTTAATTTTCGATAGTCAAATACTGACAATAAGCCCGCAGCCAAAGCTCCTAAAATTACCCACACTATTTGTTGTCTAATATAGTAATAACTATCCTTGTAATCTCTTAGTGCTTGTATCACAGAAGCGTCATACACCATAACCAATCCAAAGGTGACCAAAATTACCACAGTCAAAAGAAGCGGCAGGTCAAAAGAACGGTGTTGGGAATATAACTTGTTTTTATGTATCCTCATACCCCAAGCTTTATCTTGACAGAAGAGCAATCCATAACCCAAATATTGCAAGCAAGCCTTGTGCCAACCAAAAACGAGTCACTACTTTTGACTCCTCCCAACCTATATATTTAAAATACATATGCAGAGGGGCCACAGGTAATAGCTTCTTTTTAAATATCTTCTTAGACATTATCTGCACCAAGGAGGAAAATATTATAATAACGTACATCCCACCGATTATCCCCAATGCCAAAATTTTCCCTGTCAATAAACCGACTACTGCCAACGTTGCCCCAAATGCAAAAGCACCCGCATCCCCTAAAAAAATCCTTGCCGGCCAAACATTAAAATAAAGAAAGGCAAATAGCAACCCTATCCAAATTCCGATAAAAGAGGCTAAAGTTAGGTCAAGTGATGCCGAAGCTAAAGCTAAAAAAGCGAATAGGCAAATCATCAGCAGTCCGGAAGAAAGACCGTCTAGCCCGTCTGAAATATTGTATGCATTGCTAAAGGAGACAATAATAAATGCTGCCAGAGGTATATACCACAATCCAATTACAAAATTGCCCAATCCGGAAATATAGATATTATTTAAACCTGCCATATTATACAAAAGCACTCCAATAACCAAAGCCAGCAATGCCTGCACCACCAATAACACCTTCCTGCCTAACCCTAAAAGTTTGCCTCTTCTTTTGGTGATAATATATTTAACGTCATCTACTAGCCCTAAGGCGCCAAATGAGAGAAGAGAAAACAACAAAATAACTAAGCTAGAGGTATCTCTTTTAGGGTCAAACATTGCATACCCTAAACTTAATAATGCTAGCAAAAAGATAAGTAAAATTCCTCCACCGGAGGGAGTTTGTTCGTCATTTTTCATCAGTAAATCATGTATAGGTGTCTCGGAGTGGTGTTTATTATCACCTGAATCTACTTGATATTTCCTCTTCAAGTAAAAAAGCAAGTCTATAAAGGGTACCATGCAAATGCTGGCTACAATGAAAGCAAGCAAAACTAAGCCCAATAATTGAGTCATCTGTTTTTAGTAATTCTCTTTACAACTTCATCTAATCTAACCGCCCGAGAACCTTTAATTAAGCAAACATCCCCTTTTCCCAAGTTTTTTAACAGTTTCGATACTATATGAGAGTTTTGTAAGTTATCTTCTAACCGCTCTTCCAAAAATCCCAACGCCTTTAGTTCCTCACTTATGATTTTAGCATCTCCCTGTCCCAAGAACACAAGATCTATCTTTTCGCGGTAGATCTTCCTAGCTATTAGCCTATGCTGTTGTTCCGACTCTTCCCCCAACTCCCTCATTTCTCCCAAAACTAAAACTCTTCTTCGGGCAGGAATTTCCAACAGAGTGTCTATGGCAGCCTCAACTGCAGCAGGAGAAGAATTATAAGTATCATCTAGTATCACAGAACCATTAGGACCAGAAACAGGTTGCAGTCTATGCTCGGACGGACCAATGGACTCCAAAGCTATCTTTATCTTTGTCAAGGGTATGTTATTGACTACTCCCAATGCAGCAGCAGCCAGTGCAGGATAAATCTGGTGTTCCCCCAGCAATTGATAATCTACTTTTACTCTCTCTACTCCATGATTTAACTCAAAAGCTGTCCGAAAATTTTCAGTTTTAACATTACCGGCCCACACCAAGCAATTTTGAGGATCTTTACCAAAATATACTACGGAAATATCATTTTCCCCTATTAGCTTCTTACTAGTTGGATCCTCGAAATTTAAAATTGCTAAACCGTTTTTCGGTAATTGATCTACTAGTTTTCTCTTTTCCCGTACAATATCCTCAATTCCCCCCAAAAATTCGCTATGAGCTATAGAAAGCCTGGTGACTATTACTGTTGTGGGTTTCACAAAAGACAAATTAATATCCATATCTCCGGGATACTCCACCCCCATTTCTAATACTACTTTTTCAACAGAAGGGGCAATCCTCAATATTGTCATAGGGATATTAAAAATGGGGTCCAAATTTGAAGTTAGTTGGCTTGTTTCTGCTGTAGAAATACTTTTATATTTTTGCGATAAAACCTGCCTGCATGCGATAACCGTGGTCGTCTTTCCCACTGACCCAGTTACTCCTATAAACATTGAGCCCGGAAATAACTTAGCATACTGACGAGCCAAATGAATCCGCAACAAGTGGAAAGGTTTTTTATAAGGAGAAACCTTTTTCCAAACCGGATGATTAGAAATATCAATCATAAACTTAAGCAGCGGTTGTTCTTTATTTCTATCCAAATACGCACTAATCTAATCTTTCTATTTTTGCCCCTAAACTTCTAAGTTTACCTACTGCATCTTCGTATCCTCTTTCAATAAGTTCTGCTCTGTTAATAATACTTTCCCCTCGAGCAATAAGAGCAGCCAGAACTAAAGCCATTCCTGCTCTGATATCCGGGGTCTCCAACTCCCTCCCTTTTAATTTAGAAGGGCCATAAACTACTACCCTGTGCGGATCGGCCAAAGTAATATTGGCTCCCATTGCTATTAGTTTATCCACAAAAAACATCCTTGCTTCATACATCCAATCGTGGCATAAAGTAATACCTCTAGACTGGGTTGCCAGAACAACCGCAATACTCATTAAATCGGTAGGAAAACCCGGCCAGATATTAGTTGTGATTTTGGTAACCGGTTTCAGCTTATCAACTTTAACTCTTATCTCCCCTTCTTCCCTCCGGATTTCGATACCAAATTTAGATAAAGGCACTAAAACAGGGTCCAGATTAGTCTTATCTATATTTGTTAATGTTATATCTCCTCCTGTAATAGCTGCTGCAGCAATATAGGTCCCAACTTCTACATAATCAGTCCCCAAACTAAAACTTGTACCTGCCAGTTTGGCAACACCGCTTATGGTCAATTCATTACTTCCTATACCTTCTATTTTGGCCCCCATTTTTACCAGCATTTTACACAAATCAGCTACGTGTGGCTCCGCAGCTGCATTTTTGACCCGGATAGTTCTACTTCCTATAACGGATGCCAGAATAAGATTTTCCGTTGCCGTAACTGAAGCCTCCGGCATAAAAATAGAAATATCTCCCTTAAAATCCTGCGGGCGATAATTTATTTGATACTCTAAATCTTCTTCCTTAACTCTTGCTCCCAACAATTTGAATGCTTCAAGGTGTGTCTGAATACTTCTTTTGCCTATAACATCTCCACCGGGATGATGAAATCTCACTCTGTTGTTTCTTGCTAAAATTGCTCCCACTAGGACCATAGAGCCTCTTAGCTTAGTCATCAAATCTTCAGGAAAGTCACTTTTTTGTAGTCCGGATGCGTCAATAAGTAAAGTATGCCCATCCCGCTGTACAGAAACCCCCATCTCTGCCAAAATTTCGACTAGACTATCCACATCCCGTATTTCAGATACATTTTCCAGTCTGGTCTGCTCTAAAGTCAGTAAAGCGGCTGCCACACAAGGAAATACGGAATTTTTATTTCCTGAAATTCTAACCTCTCCAGACAACTTTTCTCCACCTTCAATTTTATATCTCATCTATTTAGCCTTTATTTTAATTACTACAGACAAAACAACGTGTTTATTTAAGCTTAACTCTCCAGGCGTTATTTTGTCCAGCCTACCTTCTCGGTCTATTACTTTAATACTTTCTGTCTTGGTTTGCAAAGATTTGTTCAGAAAGACATTCCCTCCAATACTCCCCGGAATATTTACAAACTCTTCTGATGCCAAATTTTGCGAGGCTAAAAACTCACAAAATTTGTTCATACTAATCCCCGATTCAACCTCTATCATCGCTTCCTCAACACCAATTCCGTATTTGGAAACCTTACCCTTTACGGAAATAACCCGTATTTTACTTGTTCTATTTTTTATTATTACCCCATCAAACCCCGTGTCAGAAACCATTATTTTGCTACCGGTTCCAAAAATAAAAAATGGTACATCTAAGTCTCTACAATAATTAACCATTTTAGTTAGTTCACGCTGTGTAAAAGCTACGTAAAAAAGACCTGCCGGACCTCCCATCCCTATACTGGTATATCTTGCTACCGGTTCGTTCAATTTTACCCGATCATACCCAAAAGACCCTGCTATTAGCTTCAACTTATCTTTCATCTTATGATTCTAGGAGTTCTTTTACTGCCCCAACATCTGACCAAGGTTTCTCTAACCCCTCATAATTCATAGATTTTTCGTGCCCCTTTCCGAATATACCAACAGTATCACCCTTTTTGGCAATCTTAAGAGCCGTTTCTATTGCCGCCCTCCTGTCGGGTATTAAATAAAGATTTTCTCCACTTATAGCCCCTGCTCCAATCGCTCCTTGGGCAATATCATTTATTATTTTCAGAGAATCCTCAAATCTGGGATCTTCATCCGTCAGAATAACAATATCCGCGTTTTCCGCTGCAATCCTACCCATTAAAGGTCTTTTCCCTTCATCCCTATCGGCAGCGGCTCCAAATACAGCTAACAACCTGGAACCTCCCTTGGTGTGCAAAGTTTCTAAAGCTTTTTCTAAAGCATTTGGTGTATGAGCAAAGTCTACATATATATTGATACCCTTTTTATTTTCAATCTTCTCCATCCTTCCAGGTAAAATAGTGAAGCCAGCAAGTGATTCAACTATTTTGTCTGTATCTATCCCTAATTCTCTGCAGGTAGCAAAAGCAGCTAAAGCATTTAATGTATTAAATTCTCCGGGCAGCTTTAACGCAGTGGGAAAACTTCTGGGATTAAAATCTGCTTCTTCTCTTAAGCCGAAGGAGATAACTTTTCCTGATGCCAATTTGGACAACTTCTTGAAGTTTTCTTCCTCGTCAATATTTAAAACAGCTACTTTAGAATTCTTAATTAACTTCCCCTTAGTGTTGAGGTAATTACCAAAAGTTTTATGATAATCTAAATGCTCATGGGTAACATTAGTTATAACTCCTATATCATAATCTATACCCCAAAAACGATGTTGATCCAAAGCCTGCGAGGTAACCTCTAAAATAAGGTATTCAGAACCAAGATTTCTGGCTGTCTTTATAAGCTTTTGAATATTCATCGGATCAGGACTGGTAACATGAAACCCAGTATCTATGGTTTGATCACCTATATATGCATTGATTGTAGAAACCATGGACACCTTTTTCCCTGAATCTTTGAGAATATGATAGACCATATTTACGGTTGTAGTTTTACCATCGGTCCCGCTAACACCTATGACTTTCATATTTTTGGATGGAAAACCAAACCTAAGATTTGCGTATATTGCAATGGGTAAGTGTCTTAGTAAATTAATTATTTTTTGCGGTAAGACTAAACCCAATATTTTTCTAATTCGGTATTTGAAGTAAGGATATTGTTTTATCATGACCTTATTATAATAGTTTTATTCCGTCGGAGGAATTTTATAATATAAAAACAAATCTTTTGCTATATTAAAAAATGTTGGTGCGGCAGTCTCCGATCCGAAAATAGAAGCAGAGGGCTGGTCATATCTTACCAACATAACAAATTTGGGATCATTCGCCGGAGCAAATCCAATAAAACTGGCAATAGTTTGATTTGGGTCGTAGTGCCCGGCAACCGGAATTTGGGCCGTTCCCGTCTTTCCGGCAATCTTAAACCCTTTTGGCTTAAACACCTTAGCTTCTCCTTCATCTACAGCTGCCACCATTAATTCTGTCACTATTTTTGCCGTACTATCTTTAATTACCTGCCGGATCTCTTTAGGTTTAACTTCATAATTTCCATCTTCTCCTTTTATACCTTTAACAATATGAGGTTCCATTAGATGTCCTCCGTTGGCTATAGCCGAAACCGCCGTAATCATTTGAATAGGAGTAACGGCAATACCTTGCCCAAAAGATGAGGTAGCCAAATCTATTTCACGCCATTGATCCTCTGACCTAATATCGGGACTAAACTCGTCCTGTAAATCAATGTTTGTTGTTTTACCAAACCCAAAATCTTCAATATACTTATACATCTTATCCAAACCAAGCTTTCGTGAAACAAACACCATACCGGTATTATCAGAATGAATAATTATATCCTTCATAGTAGAATCCGGATAATATTTATTGTTCCAAGTACGAATCAGAAAACCCCCTATTGATATCGGGCCTTCACAAGCATCACAACGTGTTTCGGGTTTCACTAGATCTTCATTTATAGCAGCAGCCATTACCAAAACCTTAAAAGTAGATCCAGGTTCATATTGGTCAGCAACTACCGGATTCTTATAGAACTCCTTGGGGTAATCATAGTACTTGAGTGGATCATAGTTTGGATATGAAGCCAAAGCCAAGACAGCCCCTGTTTTTGGATCCATGACTACGGCTGATGCAGCTTTGGCTCCGTATTTTTCGATGCCTTTCTTTAAGTTTTGCTCTACTATATATTGGACTGTCCGGTCTATATTTAATACCAGGGTCTTTCCATTTAGGGCATCCGCACTAAAAAACCTGCCAATTAATATGGGTATACCCAGAGCATCCTTCTCGTGCCTTATAAAACCCGGTGTCCCCTTTAACTCCCCATCATAATAACCCTCCAAACCAAAATACCCTGTATTTTCTCCTTTAGCATTCAACCCTACAAAACCTAAAATATGTGCAGCGGATGAACTCTCTGGGTAGAAACGTCCGCTGGATTGTTCAAAACCTAAGCCGGGAAAATTTTGCTCCTCAATTTTGTTTTTAAGATTTAAAGAAATGTTTTTTTTAAGTAAAACCCAATATAAATCCTGCGATAACTTGGATAAAATGTCTTCTTTAATAGCCTCAATTTTAAGAAATTTAGTCTGGGGATCAAGTATACCTGCAAATTCATCCTCAAAAAAGGATTTTGCCAGCTCTAGGGCGATTTTCTTCTTCTCTTCCTGCGTTAAAACCTTAGGTAAACCGTAAAGCGAAAAGATAGGATTGGTGGAAGCTAATATGCTGTTATCGGAAAAAAGTATATTGCCTCTATTGGCTTTAATTTTAATATCCTTAAAATGTTGGTTTTCGGCCATTGCCGATAGTTCATCGGCCCGTACAACCTGCCAGTAAAATAATCTGACTGCTATAGCAAAAAGAAGGGATAGAAATAAGAATTTTATAAAATATATCCGCATTACCGAATATATTGTATGCTTTCGGACTTGGAAAATCCAAAAGCTGCGGACTCGCTGGCTACATTCGACAGAGCTGTCTGTTTGGCGATTTCATTCTCCAAGAGTTGGTTTTCCATCTGTAAAGTATTCTGAATGCGGGACATAGTTTCGAACCTCTCTCCATAAGTAACCATAGTATTATTAGCCCATATTTCTGCCAAAGTTAAACTCACCAGCAGCGCACCGAAAGGTATCCAATATTTACTTTTCCTCCAACTGTTTTCTTGGTATTCCGATGTATCAAATTTCTTAATTATTGTCATGTTTTAAGAAATACCCTCATCTTGGCAGACCGAGACCTGGGGTTTGCAACCACTTCATCCCTTCCGGGTCTGATAGGTTTTTTATTTAACAACTCTCCAAGTCCAAATTTCTGCCAATCATTAAAAGTATTTTTTACTATCCGATCCTCAAGCGAATGATAACTAATAATGGCTATGCGACCATCTCTTTCAATCAGCTGCAAAATTTGTTCCAAAGTTTCTCTTAAAGCATTGAGCTCATCATTTACTGCTATCCTTAAAGCCTGAAATACTTTTGTAGCCGGATGTATCCCTTTCCTATACCTAAATCCATACCTTCTGTATACGTCCTCCACAACCTTAGCCAGTTCGGTAGTTGTCTGAATGCCAAGTTTTATTTCCAAGTCATCGACAGATGACGAGGAATCAGGAATCCGTCTTTGGGTTCCTATTTGACGGGCGCTGACCAAAGCGTCAGCCACACGTCTAGAATATTTTTCTTCACCCAACTTAGACAGTAATTCATTTAATTCTCCTTTATTTAAGCCGTTCACCAAATCTTTTGCCGTAACTTGTAAACTCGGATCCATTCTCATATCTAAAGGGGCGTCTTTAATAAAAGAAAAACCCCGCTGTGGGGTTTCAAGTTGCATACTGGAAACCCCAAGATCCATTACTACACCCCTAAATTTAAGGTCCGTTTCCGTCTGCGTTATGATTATTTCTTTTTTTTCTTCTATTAACCTACCAATATCTCGAAAATTCCCTTTAAGTAATCTATACCTACTTGTATCAATACCCTCCTGCTTAAATCTGTTTTGCACTCTTTCCAGGGCCTGCGGGTCTACATCTACTCCTATTATCTTACCTCCCCGCATTAAAACCTCTATAGAATGACCCCCGTCGCCCAAAGTAAGGTCAAGTACCCAGGCATCTCGAACCGCTGCTCCCGGTGGAAATAGTGCCGATAATACCTCCTCCAGCAACACTGGTATATGATACCCCTTCACTGTTTTCTCTACCTTACCTAGCATACTCCTCCTCAATCCTAGTTATATGTTTTTTCCACAATCCCCAATCCCATATCTCAAAATGATCCCCGGCTCCCACAATAACTACATCATTCCCCAGATTCCCAAAATCCATTAATTTACTAGGTATCACAAATCTCCCTTGAGCATCTAATACTACTCGTTCACTCCCTGAAAACAGATATCTTCTAATAAATCTTCCCTTTTCATCAGTCAACGGTATTGCCAATTGATTCCTTGCCTCTAACTCCCAATCCTCTAGGGCAAAACCTAATACGCAGCCCTCGAACCCTCTACTTAGAACTATCTCCCTTTGCCTCAACTCCAATCTCATCTTCCTTGGCAATACTATTCTCCCCTTACCTGTAAAGCTAATCTGATATTCTCCCAAAAACACCGTTACAGCCTTTCTGGGCAGAATTTCAGCTCAAGAGTTATTCACCTCTTTTCACCATCTATAACCATAATGAACCATTTGCAAACGCGTGTCAATAGGTTACTAACAGACTGGTTGGAGAAGTATAAAAGTTATTCAGTGGGGATTAAAACGGCAAATATCCCCCCGGTCTCTGATTGGGCTGAAAGTTTACTGCCGGAGATTTGTGCATTTAGATTTACCCATTGGTTTTGAGAAGTATCGTACCTATAAAAACCTGCTCCTTGGGGTAAATCATTTGCGACCTCAAAAGTTACATCCCCCGCCGGCAAGGTCTTGGCTATAAGTGCTGTCAAGGAATAAACTTTACCCAAAACTTCTTTTTTATCAGGTAATTTGGGTACACCGGTTAAATCATTGATTACCGAATAGCCTATTATGGCCAATTCTTCTCTTTTAAGATCCAGCTTATAGTTGAAATGTCCATCCCCGGAGTTAAGCAAACCCAAAGCTATATCAGGCTTCTGAAAATGCCACTGGGTAATCATTCTAAAGGCAGATTGTCCTTTGCGGATGTGTAAAGTAAGCGTGCCGTTCTCTACATCCTTATCATATTTACAAACGTTTTTACTGCATGTCCCAAATAAGATTTCTTGTTCATACTCTCCTTTATGATCTTTAGTGTCAATAGTCCCAACTACTCCTCTGTCTATCCCTTCTGAATTGTAAGCCAACTCATAACTAATCGAATCATAAGAGGCCGTTCTTTTTAGATTGAGAATAACGGCATTACCGTCCCTTCGTGGATAAATAAGGGCATAAGGACCCTGTGGGTCAAAAGTCAGATCAACTTCTTCTATCGACCCGGCTTGTTTAGAATCATTAAATCTATTAAAAATAGCCACTCCTGCAAGAATAAGAAATAAAATGATGCCAATTAGAGCAACAGTTGTTTTATGAGCAGATAAAAACTGTTTAATTTTTTCTATATACACTTTAGAATTTTGTATTAAAATAATCTTTTAAACCGGCTATTTTAACCCTATCTTGCTTGGCGCTGTCTCTTTCTCTCACAGTCACAGCTGCATCTTCCAAGCTCTGAAAATCAACCGTTACACAAAAAGGTGTGCCAATCTCATCCTGGGAGGCATATCTTTTTCCTATGTTACCTCTATCATCCCAGGCTACCATAAAATCTTGTTTTAGGTCAAGGTAAATACTCCTGGCTTTCTCTACCAACTCGGGTTTGTTGGCAAGAAGTGGAAAGACAGCCACTTTAAAAGGTGCGAGCTTAGGATGCAGCCTTAAGATTACTCTCCCCTCGTGTTCAAAGTACGCATCCATTAATAGAAATAGTACCGTTCTGTCTACTCCTGCCGAAGTTTCGATATCCCAAGGTAAATATTCCTCATTGGTTTCTGGATCGCGATATGTCATGTCTTGACCGCTATACTTTTGATGTCGTGATAAATCCCAATCTCCTCGATGGTGAATTCCCATAAATTCACTCCAGCCAAATGGGGCATTATATTCTATATCTGTAGCCAAACGGGCATAGTGAGCTCTTTCGTTATCCTGATGATCCCTAAACCTTAAATTCTCTTTTTTTATCCCCAAAGATAAATACCAATTCATTCTATTTTGTTTCCAATATTCAAACCATTTTTTGCCTTCCTCTTCCTCGGGCTTGATATAAAACTGCACTTCCATTTGTTCAAATTCCCTGGATCTAAAGGTAAAATTTCCCGGAGTTATTTCGTTTCGGAAAGCCTTTCCAATTTGGGCAATACCAAAAGGAATTTTAACTCTGGTAGAATCTAATACATTCTTAAAATTCACATGAACTCCATTGGTAATCTCTCCCCGCAAATATATTTCAGATTGCTTACCCTCTAAAACTCCCAGATAGGCTTTGACCAGCAAATTAAACTGTTGTGGCTCTGTCCAATCCACAGCCAACCCATCGTGAGACTTTGTATGTTGCTCAATTTCTTCTAGTTTATCCGCCCTAAACCTTTGATGACAAATCTTGCATTCAATCAGAGGATCTGTAAAAGCCTCTAAATGACCGGAGGCTTCCCATGCCCGAGGATTCATCATGATGGCCGCGTCCAACCCCACCATATCATCTCTTAGCTGCACCATCTCTTTCCACCACAAATCTTTCAGGTTTTTTCTAAGCAAAACTCCTACTGGACCATAGTCCCACGTTCCAGCTAAACCTCCATAGATTTCTGACCCAGGATAAATAAAACCTCGGCGTTTACAAAGTGCTGCTATTTTTTGCATTAAGTCATCGTTCATTTTTATTCTTTGCTAGGAATTGTCTGCTTCTCAAACCTCCTTCTAAGACCTTTTCTATATAGTATCGTAGAATCCTTTCTAATTCCAGGGCTACCTTTTCTGAAATAGTTAACTTAGATATACCCTCCCAACCAAGCTTTTCCAGTACTTTAAGTATATCGCTGATATCTTTATTTAAATCAGCTATATTTTCAGTCGACCAAAAACCCAAGTTGGACAATATCCGAACTTCAAAAGCTCTTATTAGAATCTGGCGAGGGGAATCAGATAATCTATTTAAAACTTCTACCAAATCATTATAAAGATCTAGATTCGGTTGATTTTCTGCCGTTAATCTATCCATTAGCTCAATGATATGATAAGCATATGTGGAAAGGGTTAAATCCTCTTTAATTTTTGGATAGGTATCTATACTTGTTGCTTCGGTCAAGATCAGAAAATTTTTCCCTTGGTGTAAAAATATTTGCACTCTATTAAGAAGCTCAACGTTCCCGGCTCTTCTGGATGTGATTTTCCTTACTCCCTTTGCAAGCACTGTAATTTTGCCACGATTTTTGGAAAAGATTGTCAGAATCCTGTCTGATTCAGAATAATTTTTTCTCTTGAGGATGATGCCTTCTGTTTTAAACGCTACCATACCTTATCAAACTATTACTACTCCTACAGAAGACCTAAAGACTAAATTTAAATTCCCTATCCATATCAAGTTTGAAATCGGCTACTTGCCTACCACTAATTTTGATCCTGTAACTAAAGTCTTTCGCACCGGGTTGTTTCTGAATCAACAGACTATACTCACCATTAGGATTGTAAGGAACCGTATACTCTATCTCCAATTTTCGGGAATTTTGCGGTCTAACAGTAATAAAGGCTTCAAAAACCGTTTTATCTAAATCTTCAATTGTATTAACAGGATCTTCCGAACCTTTGGACGATATAAGTTTGCTGCCCTTAGGCACATAAAACCTAACGTAGTCTCTATTAATTCCATTCAGCCAAGTATTGAAAGGTTGTGGATTTTTATATTCTATGGTAATTTTCTTCTTCACTGTCCCATCTTTCAAAACATTTATTTCCTGTAGTACATCTTGGTTTACATACAAATTAGATTTTCCCCCGGCAAAATTAGAATCGTTAATATGTAGGTAGTCTCCACTATATTGTCTAATCTCTCCAGTCCAGTTCAATTGCGACAGTGCCTTTTCAGCAGCTAAATCGTGCATATAAAACATCACATGCTTATGGTTTGCCAAACGGGTTATTGTTTCCAGCAGCATCGGGAGTTTTTCTACATCTGAACCTATGGCTCTGGCTAAAATCTGTTGCATTAACACTCCCAAAACAGCCTTTCTATCTTGTGTTCCTTTTGCAGCAATCTCGGCGTAAGATTCCAGTTCATATATTACATTTGGACAGTTACACCTCTTATCGGTCTGGGCCGAGTAAGTCGTACCAAAAACCTCTATTGGTCCTGTAACTTCAATCATTTCTTCTACTACTTGAGAATCGATATATATAATTCCGTCAAAAGGTAAACCCTGCCCTAAAAGCTGAAACATCCTTTCAAATTCTTGGGCTGCAGTCGGAACATCCGGAGATATATTGGAATCTCTCATGCTCCAAGCAGTCCTTGGCTTTCCGGATACTTCTGGTAAATATTTAACAATCGGCGCCGGAGGAGAAAGCGGACAAATTTTAGATTGACACGTGGCTAGAAGCCTCTCATCAAGGCGGTAAATATCATCGGAGGTAGTAGCACTTACTTGACCGTTGTCAATTTTTAGAAACGCAAAAGCCGTTAGAAACCCTCCGGTTGGTCTTATCTCCTTATCATTTTGAAAAAGAAGTAGGTAGGTTTTAGCGTTAGGCTGTCCTAAAGCCTGCGGTGCTATCTCAAGTGCAGGTTTAGCTGTAGTAACAGCAGCATGAGCACCAACTATAAAGTTTTTGGCAGTTTGCATTAAACGCCGAACTTTGACACCTCTTAACTCTTGGGGGTACTTATCGGTATCTATACCTTCTACCAGTTTAGAAGCCTTTTCAAAATTAGGCTTTACTTTGTCTAAATATGGTAAAGATCTATCTAAAACCTTAATTGCTTGAGAAATCCTATCTTGTCCTGCGTGAGGCTGGTTATTAAATCCTAGTTCATCCTTATATGGCTCAATTGATACAAGAATAGTTTCCATTGCTGCTAGCTCTTGAACTCCCGCCGAAGAGAACTTTTTTGCATCAGAATAATAGCTACCTACAAAAGGTATAAAGTTTGCCCAGAAAAGAAAATTGAGAGAAGTATCTATATCTTGTAATGATTGCCTGCTGGCAGAGACTTCCTTTTGAATATCATCGAATCGCTGGTTTTTATATGCCTCTGATAAGGCCTTGCCGTGAGCTGACAATTCTTTACCACCTGCATAAACCCCCCTTACTGACAAAAATGTCGGCAGCATTAAGGCAACCAATAATAGTAGTAAGATTCTTATCATACGTTTATTGCGACGCGTTTTAGAGTTCTGGGGAGAATACTTTCCGAGTTTTCTATTCAAGTTAACCAACATCTTATACTGCCCCTTTACCGCTGATCACGGCCGGTATAGTCTTTAGCATTATCCAAAAATCATACCATATTGATTTCCTCTGAATATAGTCCGCATCCATTCCTACTCTCTTTTCAAAACTTATTTGAGACCTGCCTGAAACTTGCCAAACACCTGTCAAGCCAGGCTTACCCGACAAGATTATTTTAACAAATTTTGCCGAATCGGGATATTTTTCCGATTGCTCTCTAAGTTCGTACGGGTAATAAGCCCTCGGTCCAACCAAGCTCATTTCTCCCTTCAAAATATTCAGAAATTGCGGGAATTCATCTATAGAAAACCTCCTAATAACCTTACCTACTTTGGTTACTCTTGGATCATTAAATATCTTATAACCGTTCTTTTTATATTCCTCCAGTAAGGTTGGGTTGCCATCCAGTAGTAGCTGCGCATTTGCCACCATTGACCTGAATTTGTATATCCTAAACAATTTACCATCTTTGCCAGCCCGCATAGGGGTATCGGCAAATATAGGGCCTCGTGAATCCAACTTAATGGCCAACGCTACCAGAATCAAGAGAGGGAATAAAATAATCAACCCCAATGCCGACCCAATAATATCAATAGTTCGCTTCAAAAAGTTATAAAACATACTTTTAGGACTTTTTATAGTCTAATGCCCCTGTCTTAAACTATCAAGTTTAAGTGCACTGCCAACTGCAAAGTTAAAATTCTTAAAAAAGGATTCTTCTGTGAATTTCCGGGCGTTATACTTACAATCTTTGGCATCAAATTCCTTATTCTCAAATTCTGTCAACGCACAAGACAGAGAGGATGTTGTCTGCTCGTCGAAGAAAATACCGGTTTTACCTTCTATTACGGTTTCCAAAGCCCCGCCGGTTCTATAGGCTATTACCGGTTTACCTGTAGCTTGTGCCTCTAAAGATACTATACCAAAATCCTCTACACCCGGGATAATAAGCGCTCTAGCACCTGACAGCAAAAAAGCCAGCAGATCATCATCTACATTCTTCAAAAACTCTATTTTGCGACTATCTTTGGCAAGTCTTTGTAACCTATCTAGGTCCGGACCCGTCCCAATAACTTTAAGAAATAATCCCATCTTTATACAACTCTCTACAGCTAAATCAATTCTCTTATATTTGTTTAGTCTGGAAATAGTAATAAAATAGCCACCATTGAAGCTTTTCTCTGAATCAAACCTCTTGTAGTCTGCAAAGGGATACACTACAACACTATCTTTGCCATAGTAGTTTTTTATTTTTTTCTGGGCATTTTGGGAACCTGCTAAGAAAAAATCGGCTCTATTGGCAGAAATCCTATCGTAAAATTTTAAAACATTGAGCAGCGCTTTAAACGGTTTTAAGCTGGTATCATATGGATCCCAAAGAAACCGCGGAGTAGTATGTATGTAGCTTATATGGACGGTGCCCGGTTTAGTAAGGATACTTTTGGCAAAACGTGTTGATTGAGAAATAACCAAATCAAAATTAGTAAAATCAAACTGTTCAAAAGCTAAAGGGTATAGCGGAAGCAGCATCTTATATAAAGCTCTCCACCCCGGAATCCTTTGTAAAAACGATGCGTAGACTTTTTTATGGCCGAAACGAAAATTTAACTCTCGGTTCGAAGAGTCAAACAGTGAAGTATATATAGGAGCCCTCGGGAAAAGGTAAGTTAGAGCTTCCAACATTCTCTCGGCTCCACCCCATTGAACTAAATCATCGTGAACTAAAGCTACGCGCATTGCTTATAAACCTCCAAGGTTTGCTTAGCCATTTTTTCCCAACTAAACTCCTTATATCTACTACTGCCTAATCTAATCAATTTTTCCCCAAGTTTATTGTTTTCCAGTACTGACAAAATTTTCTCCACCATATCAGAAAGATTATGCGGATTAAAATATATACAGGCACTTCCTCCTATCTCCGGTAGGGATCCGCCGGAAGAGGAAACAACTGGACAGCCGGCAGCCATAGCCTCAAGTATGGGAATACCAAACCCTTCTTCAAATGAAGAAGCTACATACACTTTGGCACCTTTGTATAGAGCCACCATCTCCTCGTCAGAAACATAACCTGTATAAATTATCTCCCTGTCTTTATATTCATTTCTTATTCTCCGCCAAAAGTAATGGTCATATCCCGACAAAACAAGTTGTAATCCCTCAATCCTCTCTTTTATCTTCTGATACGATTTAATCAGACCCTCAACATTTTTATGAGGATGCGCGTTACCAACATAATAAATATAGGGGGAGTTTATCTTAAATTTATCTCTGACTGCTTTGATTTGTTGCACAGTTAAAGTGTCTGCTATTTTTATCAGCTCACCCTCAACTGCTTCCTTGGTAACTACAATTTTCCCTCCAGGCAGGTGCCAGTTTTTTTCAATCTCCTTTTTAACATAATGGGAAATGGTAATAACTTTACAGCTTTTTTTTACCGCATGTGTAATAGCCTTCTTGTACCCTATTTGTTTGACAAAATAACTCAATCTGCCGTGGGTTGTGGCCCTTTGAAGACTAAAATGTTGGTGTATTAAATCGTGTATCGTTACCACAAATTTTCTTCTATAAAGAATTGGGACATTAAAATGCGGGAAGTGGACCAGATTTAAATTGAATTTACTGATTCTGAAAGGCAAATTTAATTGTTCGGCATATGAATACCATTTATAATCGGATAGAACTTTATGGAAGTTTGGGCTTAAAACCAAACTGTCAAAATCGTTTTTAATTAAAAAAACAAAATATTCATTTTGGGTATCAATTTTTTGTAAATTTAAAAGTAAATTTCTGATGTACCTACCCACCCCTGCCTGACCATAAAGCCTAGCATCTACCCCTATCCTCATACAACTAATTTCCTTTTGGCCAACCACCACTTCAATCTAATACCCGCATATACCAGCCAGTTAATAAAAAAGGGGTAACTTTGTTCCAGGTGTTTTTTGTAAAAAAGTAGCATTGTTGAGTAGAAGGAGTTAAAAGCTCTTGATCTAGATTCGGAAGTAGCGGCAGATATTCTAAAGGTTGCTGATTTGATGCCGGAGCTAATTCCTTTCAGATGAACCGCTTTTACATCCGGTATATACATAATCTTAAATCCGGCCTGTTTTATTCTAAAACATAGGTCTATATCTTCTGCATATAAAAAAAAGTCTTCATCAAATAACCCAACCTCATCAAGTACCTTCTTTCGAGTGAGAAAAAAAGCACCGGAGATAGCATCTACCTCATGAGCTTTATTCATATCTTTCTTTGTTAAATGGTATAAACTATCATTTTTGAGAAAGTAATATAGAAAAGATGCCCAGGGGGTAGGAAAACCTCGATGCGAAGCCTCATCTAGTGACCCATTGGATTTCTCTATTCTGCAAGTTGCCGCCCCTACTTCCATATTATTTTTCATAAATTGGACCATAAAATCTATAGTACCCGGCAACACCACCGTATCGGGATTTAAAATTAGAATCAGCTCGGTTTTTATCTTCCTTAAATTTTGATTATGTGCTTTACCGAAACCGACATTTTCCTTATTTGATGTAATATGTACTCCGGGGAAATGCTTTCTAATTTTTTCTACACTCTCATCCTCGGAGTTATTATCCACAATCCAAATATCCAGCTCGATCCCCCCTGTACTGTGCTCCAGGGAATTTAGGCAATTTAGGATATGTTCTCCGGCATTGTAATTTACGATACTAATGCTAAGTTTTTCTACCGAGTTCTTCATAAATACCGCTTAACTTGGAAGCGATCGGTTTCCAATCGTATTTTCTTTCAACCAAATTTTTGGCATTTTGGGAAATTGTCTCATAAAGCTTTTTGTCTTGAATTAAGTCTATTGCAGCTTTCGCAATATCACTAGGATCATCTCTTATAATAACATGCTTCCCATCTTCCGCTTCTGTTCCACCTATTCCTATAGAAGTGGTAACCACAGGTAAACCGGAAGCAAAAGTTTCAAAATTTTTTAATCTTGTTCCTCCTCCACTGTAGATAGGCGCAACTAGAATAGTCGCCTTTTGGTATGCTTCCCTAACATCTTTCACTTCATCAACCCTGACGTTCTTCTGCTCCAACTCTGCGAAGAAATTCTTGGCATTTTTCCCTATGATCCAAAGATTTGCCTTTGGAAATGCTTTTAATATTTCCGGCCATATTTTTTTTATCAAAACACTAACCGCTTCCCTGTTTTGTAACCAGGTAAAATTACCCAGGTAAAGTATGACCGGCTCTTGTGATTTTGATGTTACTTTTTGCCCAAACCATTTGCTGTCCACTCCATTGGGCACTATATCAACCTTGAGTGAAGGTACTTCTTTTTTCATAATCTCCTTATCATCACCGGACATAGCGACAACCCTGCTGGCTTCCTGCCAATATTTAAGTTCCCAATATTTTAGTTTAAATACATCTATATATAAGAGAAGTTTTAGTAACCAAATACGATATTTATCGACATAATGCTTATAAACTAAATATTCTATTGTTTGTTCCACCAAAAGTATTGGAATTGTAGTTTTGGGGATATGGGGCATTACATAAAAAGTCTCTGCATGAATTAGGTCGAAATCCTCCTTAGTGATTTTCTGCTCAATGGCCTCTTTTTCCCCCTTCGCCCAATTTCTTATGACTAAAAATGGGTATAAACTAAACCCTGTTTTAAAAATATTCACTATTGTCCAAGGTTTTTCCGGCCTGTTAAACACCCTGACTTCCTTACAGAATTTCTCAAGTTCTGATACATATTTTCTTTCATCGTTGTGTTTGACCAAACAAAAAAGTGTAATCTCGTGGCCTAAGGTAGACAACCTCTTAATCAAGTTATAAGATCTTGTTTGTCCGCCGGTTAGAAGGGGGTATGGTAAGTATGGCGTTAACATCAAGACTCTCATAGCTACTGGCTTGGTTCTGGATCTTTTGAAGTCATCGGTTTTTCAATTTTTGTTAAATCAACAATTACTAAGTTAGAATTATTCTCTAAAGTTTTAAAATGTCTCATAACCCAGGCAGTTTTTGCGTCTTTCGTAGTAGAAACATAGGCCGTTACCCCATATTCTTGTATTAGATCTGCCAGCGGCAAAGCTACTACCGGCCAACCAGGCCGATTAACCTGATACAAAAAAGCAGTATCTCCATTATAGGGTGCAACTACGACAGCCTCTTTTGGCAATATGTGATCTGCTTTCTTTCCCGCTTCAATAATGACTGGATTATTAATCTGATAAAGTCCCTTTACTTGTAACCAGCCGAAATAAAACATTAAAACAAAGAATAAAACCGCTATAGGAATCGTCCAGGCTCTGGCAATAAAAGCGTAATTTCCCCGCAGTAAATAGGAAAACCCCAATGCTGTAAATACAGACGCAATGGGTATAAAGGAAATCTGGTAATAATCATGCCGGACATTACCGGTAGCAACTACTATCATAAATAAAAAAGCCGATAACAACCACGCGTGCAGAAAATAACTGCTTTTGGGTTTAATTATTATACCTATATAAAATAAAATTGCCCCTGCCGCTCCTAATATTTCCCGACCAATTCGCTCTGAAATTATCCACCAAAAGAAGGCAGGTCTAAAACGGATACCATCACCGTTTAATAACCAATTAGATGCAGGTATTCCTTCCGGCTGTTGCAAAATCCAAAACCTCCATAACATAAAGGGTGCAAGAGCGAAAAAGACAAAAATCCAATATCGCATTGGTATTGGCCAAATCTTTTTTTCCCGATTATAAAAACTTACAAGGAGGGGCAAAGAAAAAAATATAGCCCAAGGCTTTATTAGGTACGCGATCGCTGTGAATATTAGACTTATTAGCAGCAATCGTAAGCCCTTTTCCCTAATCCATCGATCTACAAAATAGAGCATACCGAGGGCAAAAAATACAAAAGTTGGTTCCGGTAAAATCGTCCGTGAAAAATATACATTGTATGGCAAAAAGGCGAATATAAAAGCTGCTACTATTGCCACAAAAGAATCTGTATATCTTCGAGTAATAAGGTAGACAAAAACCAAACTCCACAGTGAGAAAAAAATAGAAACGAGTCTGTCGTATACAATATTTATTCCTAAAAAGGAGTAAAAAGGGTAAACAATCATATTATAAATTGGGAATTCTACAAACCGAAATCGTGTGGGATTTGCCAACGGATGTTCTGACACTCCTGACATATCATCATACTTGGGCATTAAAGGATTGAAGCCCAGCTTAACGAAGTTTCTGGTTACGGCTGCAGTATCTGCCTGTCTCCACGAATGCCAATCGGCCAATGGTGCATCCAAACGATAAAGCCTCACATAGAAGGCACCTATTAAAATAAGTAGCAACCAAAAATACTGTTTGGTAATTATTCTAAAAATCATTTTCTGAATTTTTCTATGGCTACTCCCGTACCCAGTAACATCCAAAACAATGATGCTGCTTTAGATGCCTCAAATACATCGATAAATAGAGCGTTTATAAGAAATGCCAATAGAATAGACAGGAGACCCGCAGAAAAATACCGCAGAAATTTATCCTCCATTGTAAGATTCTTATAAATTCTCTTACCAAGGGCTAGAAGAATAAGGGCAAAGGCTATTGTTCCAAACAACCCTACCTCTCCTAAAGAACGCAAGTAATCATTATCGCTAGCAAGACCTAAGGAAGAATACCCAGTTCCAAGTATTGGGTTTTTATAAAATGCATTTAAAGCTTTGGGCCATTCTATATTGAGCCTTATTTCAAATGAGCGAAAAACTCCCAACTCGGTACTGTCGGTAGGCTCACCCGGGGTAATATCGGATGCCAATGTTGAAGAATGAGTAGCGAATCTATTACTTTCTGCTGCCATAGTAGAAGTTGGAGTAGAGAGAGTAGGTATGTTTAGCTGCTGTCTTTTGGCTTGCTTCTCATTAACAGCCATAAATCTGGCACCTCTATCCAAAAGATTCACAGTAACCGTAGAAATGAAACGGTCACGTAGTTGCGAAGGGTATACGAGGATAGCCAGACCAATAATAAAAAGTAGCGCTATATATTTCTTCTTTTTGGTAAAAAACAAAGCAAAAAGAATCCCTGCAACAGCAGCTATAAATGAAAGCCTGGCCGCAGTCATAACTAAGATTACGGAAGAAAAAATCGTCAGTAGCATTATCCATCCCTTAACAAACAAATTTTTAAAAGCGAAAAATAAAGCAACTAAAATTATTAACGACATAGCCAAGAAAATTGCCAAGTCATAGTGTCCGGCAAATGTCGAGCTTACTCTTGCACCTGGAGTCAGGTAAAGGATTAACCCCTTGGAAAATTCAGAATTAGTTGTAGAAATTACCGGCCAACGAAGATACTGCTGCCCTAATGCATATATATTAACAGCCAGCAATACCACTGATAAAACCGATAAGCTGATAAGTAATTGTTTTTTTGTTTTTATAACCGATGCTACTACGGGAAGCAGCAATACAAATTCAACTCTTCTTAGGAAATGCAAAAGTCCTAAATTAAAGGTGACCGTTTGAGTAAGCAGTAACCCAGATACAACAGATATGGCTCCGATTAGGAAAAATAATAAAATTGCTTGGTTTATCCGATCTGCCAAAATAGCCTTGAACTTCCCTGATATAAGTATGTAAAAAAACCAATAACTTATGGTTAAACCAATTAATAGATCTTCCAGCCTGATTGCTACAAAAGTACCCTTTACATTAAATAAGGGAAATTTTGGGTACAGCGGTATAAAGGCCAGCAGGAAAACAACCAGCCAAAAAAGTATTAATTCAGAGAGATATAAAAACTTTTGCATATGTCTTAGCATAATTGAATTTACCCACTAAAGCAAAAGCTATCATTCTTAGAAATGTTGCTTTATATACTAAGAGTTTAATTAGAAAAGAAAACAATTTATTGAATCTAAGTCTGCAGAATGTTACCAAACCCCTGGATTCTCCTAACCATTGCCGTAACTTCGGGTTATCGGAACTGCCTCCAGATAGATGGTCAACGCTTACGTTTGGGTTTATTCCAATCTCAAATCCGGCTTTGGCTACCCTATCGCATAGATCTACATCTTCAAAATACATAAAATAATTCCTGTCAAAATATCCAACCTTATCAACAACCTCCTTTTTTATCAGCAGGAAACTTCCGGAAACCCAACCAACAAGATGAAAATCTTCATAAAACTTTGAGTCCTCAATATGAAACGATTGTCTTTTTAGTCCTAACGGTTCCAGGTTAAACAACCAAGTAATCAGTGCCAAACCGTATGGTAAATTTCCAGCATTCGGCTGCAGTTTTCCCTCAAAATCAAAAATCTTACAGCTTGCTATACCCATAGCAGGTTTTTGGTCCATAAACTCTACCATCTTATCTAAGACCCCACTATTTATTTTTGTATCTGAATTTAAAACAAGAATATATCTTGCTTCGATTTTAGGCAAAATACTGTCATGGCCCCCAGCAAAACCTAAATTTTCATTATTTTCCTGAAAATGAGCCAAGGGAAATTTTTCCTTCAAGAATTTTAGCGAACCATCTTGAGAATTATTGTCTACTAGAAAAACCTTATATTTTATATTCCAATTCTTATCAAAAATGCTTTTTAAGCATTGAGCTGTTAACTCCTTCGTCTTGTAATTTATTATGGAGATTCCTAAATCAATCATTTCTAAAGATATTTTTACCTACCTTCCAAATTAGGGCTAAAGAGGTTACTATACCACCCCAAATCAGAAGCCTAACCCAAAGAGGCGCAGGATAATAGCGAAGGGTTGTTTTAGTATCAAAAACTCCCTCCTTTAACTCAAATTTTATCGCTCCCTCAAATTTAGGCTGTCCGTTTTGCTCCAGTGGCTCAAAACCATTTATAAACACAGACCCTCGAAGCGGATATACAAATTCCTCCAAATACGTGCTGTCAGTATTCTTTTTTATAACATCGAAAGCATATTCCGGTGGATGATTCAACCTTAAGGGTGGAAAAGGTAAGCCAGTTTTTCTCCAAAAAGCTTCTTTATAGAAATTGGTAATATAATCTCGGTAACGATTGGAAAAATAGGCAGAAACGTTAGGGATTTGGATTGTATCCCCCTCTAAAGTAGATTTAACAGAGCCAGGAAGAGGAGGAAAATCCACTATAGACCCGGGAGCGGGCCATACCATATAAACAAGGAATGCTAAAGATAAAATAAGATAGACTATTTTCATAAATAATTATTGAAAAAGCCTGGCTCGTCCTAACTTATAGTGTGGATCTTTTAGTTTTCTCCCACCAATTATTTGTGCCGGAACACCACCTACTACAGCAAACTCCGGAACATCTTTGGTTACTACTGCCCCTGCTCCAATTATGGCACCCTTACCTATTTTCACTCCAGGCAAAATTATGGCCCTCGGTCCTATAAAGACATAATCCCCGATTGTCACCGGCGCGGTGATTGCTAAAAATTCTTCACTATTGATGTCATGTTCGGAATTATAAATCATAACATCAGAAGCAATATCGACATGATCTCCTATTTCCAGCCGATCTCTACCGTCTAAAAATGCATTCTGGCCAATAATCGTTCCTTTTCCTATCTTCACTCCTGCAGGATAGAAAAATTGTGCACCCATATGTATATGCGATCCCAAACCTACGTCCAATCCCGCCGACCAATAAATCAATCTACGTAGAAAATAAAGTGGGATAAACCCTGTTATTTTGATTATCAACAATTCCAAATCCAAAACATAATTAAACAGTCTATTCATTGCTTTAGTAAAAACTTTATCGAAACTTAATTCACGACCCATTTTATCCTGGACAGAAATAAAAAATATACTTTTTTTGAATTTAAAATGTTCAAGATATAACATGCTTTAAGTATAACATTTAACTGGCGAACATTTCTAAAATTTCTCGATCCGTTAACCTACTTTTTTGTTTTTCTTTCTTTCTTTTTTTCAAAACTTCAGGAAGCTTTACTAGGGCAGAGGTGAACACTAACCAATATTTTGGATACCTAGATAACCTACTTATTAAAGCCTTTTCATGCTCCGACATAAGCTCTTTATCTGTAATATTTTTCCAAATAAAAAATAGCTGATTTCTTTGGGCAATTCGCTCGATAGTTTGTTGGGAAAAATTACTAGCAATGACTCCCTCTTCTTTATAATGCTCTACTAAACTAAGCGGTTCCCACATATTAAGATACCCCCTTTTGATAGCCCGATATCCCAAGTCTGTATCCTCCTCGTAAAAGGGATCGAATAATTCGTCCAATCCTTCTAACTCCTGCCAAATATCTTTTCTAAATATCCCGCTGCCACCGGACGACCAAAGAGTTTTATGCGGCTTGGTTCTATCCACACCTCCTGTTGCTTGTTGATGCCAGAAATAACCGTTTTCGAATTTGGCCGTCGTCCAATTTCCTCCCACATTACAGCTAACGCTAAAAATTTTCTCATTTTGGAAGTGTATTAGAGCAGCTTGCAGGAAAGATCTATCCGGGCTGGCATCATTATTTAGTAAGGCTACCAGTTTACCCTTTGCTTCTTTCACACCTAAATTAACTGTGGAAGAAAAACCGCTGTTTTTAATTTTCTCAATAAATTTTACCTGGGGGAATTCGCTTGTAATAATTTGTCTGCTATCATCAGCTGACGCATCATCAACCACAATTATCTCTGCAGCTCCCCCTGCTTGGGCTGCCTCTATTACCTTTGGTAAATGTCGCCGCAATTTGCTGGCTCCATTCCAATTAGGTATCACTATAGATATACTTTTCATTTAATTTGTAAATGTCTTTAAAATCGTTTTAGCCATTGCTTCCCAAGAAAATTTCTTAGCTCGCTTAATGCCTAGCTTACTAAATCTTGTGCGCAATCGTTTGTCTGCTGTGATTGTTCTGATAGCCTGTTCAATTTGGTCAACCGAATACGGGTTAAATACTAACCCAGCTTCCCCTACTACCTCCCCCAGAGAAGAAACATTGGAAACTACCACAGGTGTCCCACACGCCATAGCTTCTACTACCGGAATACCAAACCCTTCATACAGAGACGGTTGTATAAAAGCAACTGCCCCTTTGATTAAAGGGGGTAATTTTTCAGTCTCAACAAAACCTGTAAATATTACCCTATCTTCTATCCCCAATTCTTTGGGCCTTTTAAGTATATCCTCATACATCCACCCCTGCTTACCTTTCCCCTTAGTTTTTCCCACAACGATCAGCTTAATGTCCTCTATTCTACCCACTGCTTCTATCAGTCGGATCAAATTCTTACGCGGCTGCACAGTCCCTATATATATAATGTAGGCTCCCTCAATAGAAAACTCCGTTAAAACTTGTTTTACCCGATCATCTCCAATATTAGTATTAAAAACACCTTGGTCGTATCCCGGGTATGCAACTGTAATTTTACTTTTATCAATTCTATACTGATCGACAATATCCTTTTTAGAGAAATTGGAAATTGTAATAATATGATCCGCATTTTCAATGGAAAATTTACTCCAATTTGTAAGCTGCCATAAATCTTTCTTATTAAACATGTCAGGAAAGTGTAAGTAAGAAAGATCAAATATAGTTACAACTCTTTTTACGGGCGAAAATCTGGGAATGTAGTGAGTTGGAGAAAAAATAAGATCGGGTTTTAATTTAGCAGAGTACAAAGCCAGCGGTAAGGCAATCCTTGTCCATAATTTATTCGGCCATAAAATTTTATAATCCCATTCTTTTCTTGTTTTAGGTAAGTCTTCTAAAGGTTCCTCCGGAAGTAAAATAGTGTAGTCATTTTTCTTATCTATTTTCTCCAAACTTCTAATAAGGTTAAAGGCGACTTGAGAAGAACCAAGCCTTTGGAAAACATTAGCCTCTTTTCCATCTATCCAGATTCTCATTCTAGAACTCTCCTATACACCTGGGCTGTTTCTCTTGCACATTTGTCCCAATCAAATTTCCTTGCTTGTTCTATACCCTCTCTCCTCATTTTTTCTCTTAAATCCCTGTCTTCTAAAACCAACTTTATTTTACTTGATATTTCCTCCACATTTTCAGGATTAACGTACTCTGCTGCCTCTCCACCTATCTCCGGCATAGAAGACCGATCAGACGTAATCACAGGTGTCCCACATGCCATAGCTTCTACAATAGGCAGACCAAACCCTTCATATAGAGACGCATAGACCAATATCGAGGCTGATGAATATAACAGCGGAAGTTCTTCCCTTTTTAGTTTTTTTATATCCCGACCCAAGATAATTAAGTTGTAATTTTTGCTTGCCTCTTTAATTCTTTTTAAATTTTTTCTCTCACCAACTCCCCCTACCGCTAAAACAAATTTATCCGGCAGGTTATTTTTCTTTTTAAACTCGACTTCGTCTTTTTCGTTTTGGGGTGTAAATATTTTATCAACCCCTTCATAGATGACAACGATCTTATCTCTCTCTAAAGAAGTCAGCTTACAAACATCTTCTTTAGTGGAGTTAGAAACAGCAATAACTAGATCTATTTCTCTCTCTACTATATTTAGTCTTCTTTTATGGACCTCTATGATTTTAGGATGTGACCATTGGGGAAATAAAATCGGAACCAAATCATGCATAGTTGTTATCTTCTTTGCCTTTGTGGGAGGTTGCGCCCAATCATTGCTATGAAAAACATCAATCTCTCCAATAAATTTCTCAATCGGTATAAATCTCCATTGATTAAAAAGAGCTTCCGTAATAGTCGGCGGAATAGGAAACTTCTTTACATTGGCAAGACTCCCTTTGTATGTTTTCCTTAGCAATGAATAGAAAAAAACCATATCCAAATCTTTCAATTTGCTAAGTCTTTTGGAAAGTTCGTCCGTATAAACCGCTACTCCACCCCCATGGGCAATTTGAGAGATGTCAAATCCTACCCTCATAACTCCATTCTAACAGATCAAGGTGTCTTTTTGCGCATAATCTTAACGTTCCCTATCTTATCTATTTGCGTAAAATTCTGCTTGATATATTGATCGATCTTATACATAAAATCTGCGGCTTTTTGTCCTTCTATTACGGCATCCTCTTGGTAAAGAACCAACTTTGGTGGATCTGCTATTAGACTGTCTAAAACTCTATCTTGTGCGACTGCCATAAACCAGGGAAATTGGAATGCAAAAATATTTCCAGCAGGCAAAGTTTGGGTCATTTGATATAGATGGGGAGCTGTAGCGAATAAAAATATTTTGTCTCCCGGGTCGGTATATTGTTTAACTTTTTCAGCTTGGGAAAGGGTGGATTCATCAAAAAATATTATCTTGCTGGAAATATGACCTTTCAAAAAAATACCCACCCACCAGATCATAGTTAACAAATAAAATAGAAGAAAATACTTTGTAAATTTACCTTTGCTTAAAGTTTGAATACCTAAACCGGTTGCCAGCAGTGCAAACGGCAAGGCCGGTTGGAGGTGTACAAAATCTAACCTGTCAAATGCTCCAAATAAGGATCCTGTCAAAAATAGTAAAATTAAAGTTACCTCTTTTTTTTGTTTGGAAAAAATTGCGGTTATGGGTGTTCCAAAAACCAACAGAATTCTTGTAAAATACCCTAATGGTCTCTCAACCTGTAATCCCTGTTGAGTATATGCAGTCAAATTGAAGACAACCGTCCAATACCAGAAATCGTTAATCACCTTCAAGTTCAAAAAATATAGCAAGATGGATACAATCGGCACAGATATACCTAAAGAGTAAACTAATAAGACTTTTACTGACCTGCTTTGCCAAAAAAGATATAGAAATAATACCGCCGCCAATGGAAGAACTGTTTGCTTAAATATTATCCCCAATCCCAAAAATAGACCTGATAGAAAGATAAAGATGGTTCTCTTTTTCCTAAAAAAATAACCGTGAGTAAAATAAAATGCGGATAAAGTAAAAAGCGGGATAAAAGTATCTATCCAAAAAACCCACCCCTCAAAAAATGGCTGCCAAATCAAATATAAAACATTAACCAGCAGAGCCTTAAACCCATTCTTAAATATTTTATTGGCTATTAAAAAAAGCAGTGTTTGAGTAATTAAAACTGTTCCAATCAACCAAACCCTGGCAACTTCCGGATTGTTCATTCCTAAGTTATCCAAATTTAAAGGCAGGAACATTAGCCCCGGAAAATGTTGATCTAGTATTTGAGAGTATGGTTTTAGCCCCTGATTAGTAAGATATGGATAGACGAAAAACTCCGGATATGGAAAGAAGATTGATTTAGTTAATATAAAAGCATGACAGAACATAATAGCTATCAACAAAAAAATAATAAGGTAGTTTAAGGAATAAATTTTTCTCATGGCCATTTATATTCATAAATCAAACCTACCCCATTAAAATTGTAACTATTGGTCTTTACATACCCTATCTCTGTCAATCTTCTATCTACTAGCCTGTTGGGGTCGCTAATTTCTACTAAATAATCAAGTAAAAACACTGGCGGGTGGTCTGCAAGAACATGCTCTAGATCTATCAAATCTTCAGTTGAGTTAGCCGGGAATTTTTTTAATGCCCCAGTACCTATTAGATTACCATGTGCATAATACTCTAGAGGGGCAAAGGATGAATTACTTTCCAAAAAGATTTGCGAATTCCCCTGCATCTTCAGAAAGCTAACAGCCCCCCTCCAATCTTCACGTTGAAAAACTGGATTTCCTAAATAGACTAAATAGCTTACTAATTCTACTAGAAAGACGAGGGTAATTGTTAGGTATTTAAGTCTTCCTTTAATTCCAGAAACTCCTAAGCTTACAAGAATCAAAAAAGGAGGCAGCACAAATAACATTCTGAAGTAATTAAAGACCGGAACAAACAGAGATATCGCCCATGCAAAAGTTATCGACACAACAGCCCAGATTATCAAAAATCTTTTTTCCTCTTTCCAGGAAGATTTAAAACCCAGAAAAAGGAGAGCTGCAAATAAAAGCCCTATCGGTAGGAAAACCAGAGCATAAATAAAATCGTTATCAATGCTAATACGTCCAATGATAAATTTTATATAGGTTAAAATTATTGATTTTAGGCCAGAACTACCCACCACCTCTCTCCACCCTGGAACTTTTTCTGCGGTAGATATCCCACCTTTTATCTGATCAAGAAAAATAGGAAACCACCAAATTAAAGGAAGTAACCCGATTAATATTCCGCCAAACCATTCTCTGAAGTTTTTTAATCTATTCATGAAAAGGTAAATGAGTTGGGCCGGAAAAATCAACATTGCTAAATAATCGGCACTTAAAACCAGCAGGGAACTTAATGAAAAACCTATGAAACTATACTTCTCCCCCCTTAACAGCCCTATAAAGAAAAGCACGTTGAGACAAACTGCAAAAGCTGCAAAAGCATACATCCTAGCTTCCTGGCTATAATAAATATGCAGTGGGTTAATGGCAAGAAGTAGTGCAGCCAACAACGCGACATTGTTACTTATAAGCTTTTTTACAAGTCTATAGATTACAAAAATTGTCAAAATACCAAATACTACAGAAGGTACCCGCACCCAAATCTCAGAACTATCAAGCACCCTAATCCAGCTCCACAGGATAATTAGATAACCGGGAGGATGAAAATCTGCTACAGCATATTTAGTAACTAAATCCAATAAGGACAGCTGTTTTGCAGCTTGTATATTGATAGCCTCATCCAACCAAAGGCTTTGATTCAGATTGATAAACCGGATTACGGTGGCTATAAACAGAATGAAAATTAATGATTTACTTGTTCCTCTGAATCTCATATAGCTTCACCCACACCATCACCCAATAAACGGACATAAGATATGAAAGCGCAAACCCTCTCCAACCATCTAAAAAGCCCAATTTATAAAAATATCTTATGAAAAACTCCCCACTCGGATAGAAAAACATATTAAATAAAGAAAACTTTTTATTTTTCTCAAATAATTGCTTAGCCATAATTGTAGAATATAGGTTATTGCTCTCTATAAAATCTTCTACCTTGCTACTTTGATAATGGTTTTTTTGATTCTTTAATCTTCCAACCTCCCCTTCTACCACAACTTCCTCGTGTACCTTCCCTACCCACTTACCCATACCTTTTCTCCATAACCAAATATGGGCATCGGGACTCCACCAGGAATGCTTTATCTGCGCTCCTAGAATAAAATTCTTTCTAGGAATAAGGTAACCGTTGTACTTAATACCCTCTACAGCTAACTGTATTTCTTGTGCCAATTCTTCCGGTATCTCCTCGTCGGCATCCAAAGATAAAATCCAACCTTCACTAGTCTTGGATAAAGCGAAATTTTTTTGATCGGCAAAATTTGTAAAAACATGATTATAGATTTTGGCACCCTCTTTTTTTGCAATCTCAATTGTTTTATCCGTACTACCACTATCAACAACAACAATTTCAGATACTAAATCTTTAATAGAGTTCAAGCATCTACCTATATTTTCCTCTTCGTTTAAAGTGACTATAGTTGCAGAAATTTTTGTACTCATAGTGTCCTTAACAAAGTTTCATACTCTAAAGCAATTTTATCCCAGGAGAAGTGCTCTGCTTGCTTTCTGGGAAGATTGTCCCACTTTTTTGCTAAAGCCTTTTCTATCTTATCAGCATACTCATCTTCATTTGTAGTATCTGAAACATAAAATCCGGCGTCCCCAATAATCTCGCGCCGGTTTGCATCATCCGGGGCTACTACCGGCAAATTAGACGCCATCGCTTCCAAATAAACTATTCCAAACGCTTCTCTATCCCAAGAGGGTAAAGTAAATAAATCAACACTGCGGTAAAGCTTTGGCATTTCGTAGTAGGGATAGTCAGAAATTGCAAACCTACCTTTCAATAAATTACTACCCATACCTTGAAGTTTTTCCTGTTGATCTCCCACTCCAACTATCAAAAGAGATCCTTTTTTAACTCTAGCAACAGCTTTTATAACTCTCTCATGATGCTTATACCAACTTAATGCGCCAACTGACAAAATGACAGGTTTGGGTAGAGGCAAGTTTTTCCTTTCCCCGTCTGGTTTAAACTTCCGCAGATCTATACCATTGTAAATCCTTATAATACTAAGCCCCCAGCCAAACTTTTTAGCCCATTTTTCAGCTTTATCTGTTAATGCTACAAACACATTCGGTCTGGCTACTACTATATTCCAAATATCGTCTCTGCCTATACCGCTATGCCCGCTGATTAATACTTTATAGCCAAAAAAATATCTTCCCCAAGAAATCAAGAAACTCTGGAAACGCCCATTCAATGGTATAACGACATCATATTTACCCAAAATAATCTTTTTAAAAGAAGGGAAATCACCGGCAGTGATAATATCTACTTGATGAGACTGCATAAGCCTTTCGGCTAATTCCTTGGCAAATACCTCCACCCCTCTATGGGACACATCCTGATATTTACTCAAAAAAGCTATTCGCACTTTAATCGATTATACGATATTTAATTAGGCTATAAATAGCAATCAGTCCATCTCTCCAATTAATCTTCTTCCCATCTTGATAGGTTCTTGCCTTAACCGTAATCGGTACCTCAATTAGACGGACTTTCTGTTTCAAAAGCTTAGCGGTAATCTCCGGTTCAAAGTCAAATCCATTACACTCTAACTTTATTTTTGTTAATAAATCCTTTCTAAATACTTTATAGCATGTCTCCATGTCGGTAAGACTACTTTTATAAAGAATGTTTGTTAAACCTGTCAGCATTTTATTTGCAATTAAGTGTACGGGTAGTATCGTTTTGTTCTCTCCCCATAAGTTAAGCGGATAATTAATAAGTCTAGTCCCATAAACTACATCTGCCTGTTTATTCATTAGTGGTTTTAGTAACCTTTTATAATAAAAAGGGTCGTATTCTAAATCGGCATCCTGAATAATAATTAAGTCCCCTGTAGAAGCCAAGATGCCCTTTCTGACAGATGCCCCCTTACCCTTATTTTTTTCATTCTGAAGATACAGGAGATCGTTTTCCCACTTTTTCAGTATTGTTTTTGTTCTATCGGTTGAGCCATCGTTTACAACGATTATTTCTTTTGAAACACCTCTGGGAAGCTTACTGTTAACTACCTTTCTCAACAATTCTCCAACTGTCTGCTCTTCGTTATAGACCGGAATAATAATAGAAAGTTTCATTGTGTCTTACGGGCAATTATTAATACGGAGGTACCAAAAGGAGTTTCGATAAATTGCTCTATGAAAAGAAAAATAGGTGATAGTAAATTGAATACTCCTACCTTTACCTTACCTACTTCCTTATTTTTTAAAATCTTGCCGGATATAAACCAACCAACTGCTCCTAATAAATTCAATCTTCTGGCATTAGTAATAGAAAAACCAAGTGCTCGAAGGTTACCAACTAAACTATTTTTATCGTATCTTCGAAAATGTTCAATATTTTTATCAATCTCCCCATAAATAAATTCATGTCCGGGAACCAGTAAGACCAGGGTACCATTGGGTTTTAAAAGACGGTAAAGATTTTTCAGCGCCTCTACATCATTTTTTATATGTTCCAAAACATTCAGACAAATAATTGTATCAAAATATCTATTATTGCCGAAGAAATACCGACCCTTCTCTATATCACCCAAACCATAATATATAGAACGAACGTTAGTAAGCCTAAGTCCTTCTATATATTCTTTATTTATATCTATTGCTGTTACCTTACCATATTCACTTAAATTTTGGGTAAAATTTCCAATTCCGCAGCCTACCTCTAAAATGTCTCCATGCAAATATCTTTTAAAACGCTTTAAGATCCAATCATTATAACCGGAAGCCAAACTCATGCTTTCCAATGTTTCTTCTCCAACAGTCATATTCTTTACAATATCTTAGATAAAAATGAGCTTTCTAATAACCGGATTTACTAGTAATTAACCTTCGTTTCAACCATCTAGGACCAGTCAATATAGCAGATTTGATTAGATAAGACTTACTTCTTTTTACCCAAGGCGAAGGGATAAATTTTGGGAAATCCATATAAAAAACTTCTGGATATTTAAAATTTTTAGGGAAAGCTTTCCCTAATTCATACTTATATTTGAATCCTCTCTTAAGTACCGTTTGATCCTGCTTAGAGGATGAAGATCGAACCATATTGGTAAAATGCATATATGGGCTATCCAGAAATTTGCGTTTATTCGGCGATCTTTCTTGGATTAAGGTATTATTTTTATCAAACAAACTTTCCTGGCCGTAAGGCTTGTCAAAATGTAACCCCTGTATATTTCTATTAACTACCCTAGTATTAATATGGCCCTTTCTATCGTCAATTTTATACTGTCCGGCCTCTTCCTCCTGAAAATGGTAAATATCACCAATGATATTGTAGTAAGGCGTCACTAAAGAATCCAAATCTTTTCCTTCTCTTTGGATAGTCTCCACAATCTTTTTTACTGAATCACGCCACCATACTTCGTCCCCATCTAGGATTAATAACCAATCTCCTTTTGTCTCATCTAGCATCTTTTGACGTACTACTGTAAAAGACATCGAATCAACTTGACCTACTTGCCTAAAATCGATTTTATTCCCCTTCTTCTTTATAATTTCTTCAATGACCCTTAAAGTATTATCCGTAGAATTTGTATCCCAAAGCAAAATTTTATCCACAAAATCTACTATACTCATAACTGCAAACCACAGATACCTTTCTTCATTGCGGACTAAAGTGTGCGCCCAAATTTTAGCCATCTATCTTAAATCTCCTTAATACCCACAGTAAGGATATGAAAAAATTAACAACCATAGCTGCAAGTACACTCACTGCTGCTCCCATGACTCCATAAAGGGGGATAAGATACCATCCTGCTAAACCGACAATAAGAAGATGCAGCAAAGACAACCAGGTAAATAGTTTAGAGTACCCATAATAATAAAAAATTACATTATGTACTGGGGTGGCTAGCAAAAATACCAGCATGGCCAGAAGAAGTACAAAGAATAACGCCGGGACAGCATGAGCATACTCTAACCCAAACAAGTTGGGTATTAAAAAAATAACTATCGGAGAGACAAGAATCGCTGCTACCGCCAAACCAAAAACAAGTAATTGAGTCTTTTTAAAATATTCAATAAGGGCTTCTTTGCTACCCATGCACGCCATTTTGGGAGCAAGGACTGTGCCTAGAGCCCCCACAATCTGTGGTATCACTGCTACCAACTGGTTAGCTGCACCGTAGAAACCAAGTTCAGTAGGACTTAGTAATCTGGCAGACATGAAAGTATCCAGTCGGGCTGATAAGGCTGCCAATAAAGTGGATAAAGCTACCCATTTACTATAATGAAAATATTCTCGGGCAACTGAAAAATCATTTTTTACCCCCATTAAGTCCTTTGGGAAAAATTTGGCAGAAATTATAAACCCTACAAAAGGAAGTGCGATAAAAAGGGCCAAAACTGTAAGTAAGTTCAGTTTACCCAAAGAGAAAAGAACTAAAATTAAAATTAGCCTGATCAAATTTGTCCCAACTTGAATACTACCCCAAAGCCAAAACTTCTGTATTGACTGGAATAACGAAGTAGATAGAGAATAAAATTGCATTCCTATTACTCCTATAAATGCAATCAGCATAGGAAAATACAAAACTTCTTTCTTAAAAATATTATTGGCGATCAGAGGGGCCAGGAAGAAACCTAAGAAAATGATAAGGGTGGAGGTAAAAAATTTAACTTTTATTGCAAATTTAATAAATCTAAATGCCTTTTGTGGATTTTCATGCCAATACTTGCTGACAAACCTTACCAGACCGGTATTGACTCCCAAATCAGAGATATCTGATATAAAGGTAAAGACTAGGATAGTAACAGCCAACAAACCAAAATCTGCCGGACCTAAAAATCTGGCGGCTAAAATATAAAAGATAGCTCCCAATACTCCATTTATTATTGTGGCAGTGAAGGTGATGGAAGATTGCTTAAAAGTGGCGGTGGTAAAGATTGAACTAAAATATTTAATCATAAGCTAAGTCACAATTTATCAATATATCCCTTTTTAAAAAACTGCGGGAGATAGGATAAAACTATTATTACCAACATCCCAAAACCTAAACTGCCCAAAAGATTAGCTAAAGATAAACTGTTAAATAGATAAAATATATACATAAGAATCAATAGGAAGATAGAAATTATCAACAATTTTTTTCTGGTATTTACTAACATTATACAGGAAGTAGCAGTTAGTGAAAAAACCAATACACTGATGATTAAATCAGATTTTAAAACCAAATCATCAAACTCCAGAATTAGAAATAACATCATAAATACGACAAAAAGACCTAATGTTAGTACCGTGGATTTAATCATTTAAAACTTCTTAATTTTAGCAATGCTAATGAAATTAGCAAGAAGACGAAAGAAATCCCGGAAATTAGAAACCCTACCGTGACGTTTCTTTGAGGTTCAAACTCTATTTTAAATTGATAATCCCCGATCTTATCGATATACCAAGCGTTCCCATAGAAATTTCCCAAATAATGATCGTTAATTTTTTGTACAGAATCAGCGTTAATCAATCTCAAAGTCCAGCCCGGATGAAAAGTTTCTTTAAAGAATATAAAGGTAGGTTCTTTTATCTCTATATTTCCTCTATATAAAACCGGACTTTCTTTGTACACATTAGATACAACCGCAGTTGAGACAGCTATATTCTCTGGGTTAAGATCTCTTTGTAAAAAAATTGGATCATTTAGAACACGTTTAACTTCTATGTTCCTGATAGTCAGCGAAGATTTTGCTCCTGTAAGCTCATTCCTTGCAGGCAGTATAATCCTCAATTTGGCATTTTTTGTAACCGGATTAAGTGAAAGTGTTAAAAGATTCGGTATCCATTGATTAAATGCGGTTGACTGAATATGAATACAACTATGCAAACTACAAAAGTCATCAGATGACTCATTCAATTCAGTATCTGAAGTAATTGCTACTGTAAATCCATTTACCGAGTCGGATAGTACTTCAAACGAAATCTGATACGTACCACCTCCTCCAGCATGATCAATTGGCCAATCTATGTATGCTTCATTTCCTGAATCGATTAACTTGATGACTCCGCGGTCTAGTATTTGGACATTTTTATTATCGGTAAAGCTTGCGACAGATAGTAAATTAGCTGATAGCAATTTGTTGTAACTTATTTCGTACTCACCTTTTTCTAACTCAAAATTATTTAATATCAGGACTTTGTCCTGAATTAAGATAGAGGAGGGAGAAACAGTTTTATTATTTAAACTCAAGTTCAATCCTTTTATCCAGTCCGGATAAATATTTTGGAAGCCCTGGTCAGCTATTAATACTTTATATTCCCCATCCAGTTTATTGGAAAAGACAGCAATATTTTTACTTAAAAGGGGGTCCTGTTCGGCTGGATAAAAGGCCGGTAGCAAATTGGCCTCTACCAGTTTAATCTTTAATTTTTCCGCAATTTTTATAGCCATTTCTTTCTCTTTAATACTACCAGTTAAAGATTGATTATTAAGAAGTAACAAATGTATTTGAAACATCGTAATAAATTGATTTTTAAATTGCTCTATTGCATATAAATTTTTTACATCTTTTTTAAATAGATAACCTAAAAGACTTTCGTACTCTTTCAGTAAAACCAATCTTTGATTTTGTGTTTTAGGAGCAGGTTTATATATCTCTAATAATTTATCTGTTGTCTGTAAAAGCAAGGTAGTCGCTTGTTCGCTTTCAAAAATTCCAGTTTGGTACAAATAATTTTTTATATTGAGTAACTTGCCATATATAGAGTCTGGAGGAAATTGATTTCTTAAGATATACCCTACTTGCGTTTCTAATTCGCTAGTAGAAATTTGTTTAAAATCCAATAATGCTCTTGGAAAAACTGTTATTTTTCTTATCTTCGAATGATCGATTTTGTCGATATCCTTTTCTAGCGGACTTAGGATGATGTCTTTATTACCAGTCAGATTCAACAAATCTATACTGCTGGCAGCTCCGGGATAAATTATTTGGCCACTGTTTACCACCTCAATTTTCTGTCCCTGGTTTTCCGATAAACTATAGATCACCAATCTTCCAAAAGTAGCTTCTTTCTTTAAGAAGTCTAAATTATTCAATGTGTCTTCGATTAGTTGAGGGTTAACCAAGTTGGCATCAATCCCATAAGTGTCTTTATCTGTCCAAACTTCATCTTTATGCAAAACAATAAACCTTACATTTAAAATTTTTAGTAAATTCAATATCTGCTCACTTTCCAAGAAAGATGGATAAAAAATATAAGCTAGATTCTTAAGAAATTTGTCTGCATCTTTTGATCCCAGATTTCTAGACAAAGAAGGTTGGTGTGTAAATAAGACATGATTCACATCAACACCATGGTAACCCCAATCCCATTGGTAAGTTACTACATCCCCACCGGAATAGGGTAAATGCAAAAGAGTGTCATCCTTACTTCCATGTTGTCCCAACCATTCATCAGCTTCTTTATAGTATTTAGGCACGGCCACTTGAAAGTTGTTTTCTTGGGTTCCAAACACCCTGCCAGTAAACATTGGCGAGTTATAGATAATAATAGCGAGTGACAACGCTCCCACCACCAACACCCAAGCTACGGCGGAACTTATATACCTGGAAGTTACTCTCACCAATGTTTGTAAACCAACCACAAACAAAATACTCCCAAAAAACGGCAAGATAATCCCTAATTTTTCGTAAGGATTTCTCACCACTCCCAGCAGGAAAAGGCTGGAGATACCCCAAATATAGGGAGCTGTGAAAGGACTGGCTGCCCCTTTGGCCAAAAGAACCGCTACCAGGTAATTAACGGCGCTGGGTAGCAGATTTTTACTCTTGAGAGAAATAATTAGTCCTGTAAGCACCAGTGTCGACACAATGAGGGGAATCATCTGATAAGAAAAAGTCCGGTAAAGTTGTCCTAATTCTGCAGTAAATAAAAGATAATATGGGTTCACCCATTGAAGAGAATAAGGCAAGATAGTTTTACGACTGATATTTATTAAAGTTGTTAAATTTTCCTCGCTGCTATGTTGAGACGATAACAAAGCAGGGGCGGTGGTAAAAAGTGAATTAATCCACCAATAGTTTAATAATACCCAGAAGATTAATCCTATTACAAATCTCATTCCTACTTTAAATAAATAATTCTTACTCTGCCAAGGAAAAATAGCTTCGGAAACAGTAATCATCCCCAGCAGTAGCCACACGGTAATAATGGAGGCCAGGCTACCATACATATATAAGGCTGTAAAATTAAGCAGTAAAAACAAAATCAAAAGTTCGAGCTTTCCCAAAGAGATCCACTTCTTCCAAGATAAAGCCAAAAGCGGTAGAAAAGCCGCCAAAAAGATTCCGGTATATAGAAATCGGTGCCAAACTTCCACCATCATATATGGATTAAACATATAGAAAAGGCCAGCTACTGTAGCAAGCCCCTTTTTATCCTTAAAAATTGTTAAAGAAAACATGTACATGCCAAACCCCATTAAAAAAAGCAGTAGAATAGAAATTAGGGCTTGGAGCAACATTGGAGATAAACCAAGGGTAGTTAGAAATGACAGAACTGCATATAAAGGATATGCAATAATAAAATGTGGCACGGGCATACCCGGTGCTACCGCATTCCACCAGATAAATTGTGAGATCTCTGCTAGTCGGTTCGTATTATATGTTATGAAGCCTACTTCTGCACCACCATATAGATTGCCAGTTCTGAACCAATTCATTACTAAATAAATGGATACAGCCAAAAATAAAAACAGTGGTATAAGGAAAGAAGATTTATAAAGAAATTGTAATCTAACCATTAAATTTATTTTACTTATGCCTTATTTTCAACCTGGGAAGAAATAATAAAATAACAATTATGAGTAGACTGATTCCTGAAATGACTAACCCCCATTTAATCCATTTTTGAGGTGCAAATACCACTTCATATACACCATCTTTATCAATGTAAAAACCGTTTAGCAAGCTGTATGTAGGTATCGAACTAATGCCGTTAATTTGCCAAAAGGGATGGTAAGCTTGAGAAAAAATTAGCATCACCGGGCTTGTAATCCCACGAACACTGGCCACATATTTAGTGGGATTTTCTTGGTAATAAGATACTGTCCCACCAGCATTTGCTACATTTCCCTCCTCATAGTTAATAATTCTATTCGTTTCATACAGATGAGTTGCTTTGTTTAAATATGATCTCCAGGTATTTTTATCAATTGCTGCCACTGCGTTTATCACATTAATTTCTCCCTCGGTCTCTATAACTAAAGGCTGCAAAAAATCCATATTCCCAACCTCAAACCACTGGATGTTTGCTTTTTGATAATGGAATATCTGATCCGGTATTTGATTATTCCCTGTTAATTTAATATAGATAGTTTCAGGGTCAGCAATCTTGGTACTTATTTCCCCTATTTTTTGCCCATATTGGTAAAATTTTATACTACCACCTCTACTACTTTGCATAGCTCGAACAAGTAAAACCCCCTTAGAGCCCTTTTGAATGTTAACAGTCAGTTTTTTGTTTCCTTCAGCTATTGCCCAACCTCCCCCAAGGTCAAAATCCTGGTTATCAATGCCGTATTTTGTTTGCAGAAAATCTCTCCACCACACTAAATCCGTAGTCTCTCTTTTCCACCAACCTGTTTCATTTGGGCTATCTTGAAGAATTTTTGCCGGAAAGAAAATATCATTTTCATTAATAAAGCTTGCCGCAAGATCTTTCAAACTTTTGTTTCGAAGCAATATCTTAGCATTTGGAAATTCATCCAATTTCTTGCCTAAACCTATCTTTTCCTCCACGAAGACTAAAGCATTATCTGCTAGATTAAGTTCAATACTTCTAGTAAATTCATTGTAAACATCATCCGATCCTATTACCCACCATAAATTTGGAGCTATAAAAAATCTGTCTTGGTGTTTATTAACTTTAAACAGAGGAATTTGGGAATCATCAACTTTTGACAACCAGGGAAGTTGACTTAACTGACCCTGAAAATTGGCATAATACTCAATATTCTCCGACTTGAGGCTATCTCTTTTAATATCTAGAGGGGGATAGCTGACATAGCCAATCCCTAAAACGTTAAATATCTCTCCCATAAATTTTGCTTCCCTAATAAAGTTTAATCTTTCATAAGTACCTACAGTACCCACAGCAAAAGGCCTTTTCTGCATTAGCCTTGTTCCCTCTAAAGCCGGATGTGTTGTATCCCAATAACCCAATGGGTTTTTAGTAGGAATCCAAAATACCCGCGAGAAGTTTTTATCCTGCGCCAATCTATTCTGAAGCCCATTATAAGCTTCACTACCTCTGGGGGTAGAGAAAGTTCCAGTCATAACCCCTAACCAAATCGGACGAGCTAAAATAATAAAGTAGCTTGCAGTTAAAACTAATATATAGATTCTGAACCTGGATTTTTTTAGAGCGGATATAATCACCTCAACACTTACACCAATTAATAAACTATAAGAAAGTACTGTGAGGAAATAAAATTTGGTGGAGTCCCGAAACAATGAAAAACCGGGAATGTTGTCAAATAGCCATGGATAAATCTTAGAAAAAGGATCCAGTGAGCCCTTGACCAAAAATAAAGAGAAGATTGCTACAATTAGCCAAAATCCCACCCACTTATTTTTCGACTTAAGTATAGGCGCCAAGAAGACCAGTATAGGTATACCTATAAACTCCCATTGCAAACCTGTAACACTCCCAAAAATATTCTTATACCAATGCGGAGACAGCAGCAATAATGCATGACCAAGATTAGCAAAATTTTGTGACGAGTTTTTAGTCAAATATGAAAAAAGTTCATTCTCGACCGGAGCTTTCAACAATACAATTAGCCAATAAGAATTAAGCAGTAAAAAGAATGATGATATAACACTTCCTGCTTTTAACCACCTGAATAAGCTATTTTCCCTTAAAAAGACTACAGAATAGATAAAATAAGTTATTGTCAATAAAAACAATATATAAACAAATCTAATATCAAATACTCCCAAAACTGTTACACAGACTGCTGCAATTAACTGATCCACAAAACCTCTATTGATAGACTTGACTATTAACAAAAAGCTAATTGGAAATATGGCAAATGCTAAGGCAATGGACAATTGTCCACCATCTATCAGTAGGAGTAGGTATGTATTGGTTAAGTAAAAAAGACTTGATATAAAGATTGCGGCATTAGAAAGCTTCAATTCATGACTTAATTTCCAAATGCCTGCCGTACTTAGGAAGAATACAGGTATTATCCATAACACCCTCTCCAAAATTATAAATGGGAAACCTAAATTTGTCAGTAATCCCAAAATTAAATTAAAAGGCCAGGACCAAAGTGTAAAAACAGTATATTCACCCATTCCCTCCACATCCCTTTCCATCCAAGTCTGCGGAATATTAAGTAAGGACTTTAGGAATGACTGCGGAACAAAAGGAAAGTCGCTAGCTACTTTGATCTCGGGAATCCACCACTGCCAATAAACTAAAAGCCACAGTATTAATAAAATTAAAAAATACCTATTGCGCAGCATCAAGCTCCAGCTATAGTGCAGTAACAACTTAAGTCTATCTTTCATGTCGATAGTATATTCCAATTAGATAAAATAATGTTCCTAGAACTGCTATCCCATAAGCTATTTTTAAAAAAAATAGGGCATAGCTTGGATGATTTAAAAAGAGACTTAGCCCGGACAAAGCTAGAATCAAAATGCTCAAAAAAAACAGTTTGTTGCAAGTAGAGATTAATCTTTTCATAGCATTACTTGAAATATTATATAATTGAAACCATATAGTAAATCTTCAAAATGAAGCATGTATCCCTTCTTTTCCTTTATGCTTATATTACGGTGTTGCTGTTTTATCAACCGGTGCTTTTTACATATTTTTCACAGGATGACTTTTTTCATTTCAAGGTTAGCCAAACAGATGGAAGCTTAACAGGCTTTCTAAACCTTTTCGGCGCTCATTCCTTTCAAGAAAGAGGTATCGCTTTTTACCGTCCCATTTCCAGAGAGTTCTTATACCACACTTTTTACAACCTCTTTGGTCTTAACCCTATTCCATTCCGCCTACTGCAACTTACACTCCTCGCTGTCAATATGACTCTAGTATATCTGTTAATGCAAAAAATCTTTAGTGCAAAAACTTTATCTATACTAACTGCTTTTTTCTTTGGTATTACAGCTAGCAATGTTGCTCCACTATTTTATCTAGCAGGAGGCGCACAGACTCTCATCGCCACTTCATTTATTCTGCTTTGTCTTATCTTGTACTTAGAATTTCTGAAATCTAAGATAAAAATATATTATTTTGCTTCATTTATCACATACATATTTGCCCTTGCTTCTCATGAACTATCAGCAAGCCTACCAATTATTCTATTACTACTTAGTTTTTCCTTAGTTTCTAAGAAACAATATTTGCATGAAGCAGTCCGGTTATTACCCTTTTTCATCATACTTTCCTTATATCTTTATATAGATATACACATCATCGGATTCTCAGATCAAGAAAAACAATACCAATTAAGCGTAGGGGTAAAGACATTTATGAACTCACTTTCTTGGTACTTTGTCTGGGGACTTGGCATTCCAGAAATGTTAATAGATTTTGTTTTTCCGGGATTCAAATTAAACCCAGATTTAATGAAATACTGGGGGAACTATTTTAGGATTATCTTTTCTGCTTTTTTTATAGTACTAGCAACGATCGCTTTCTCACTTACTTATCTATTATGGACAAAGAAGGCATTACTGTTTGATAAAAAATTTCTATTTCTACTATTCTGGTTTCCAATCGCCATTTTTCCGGTAACCTTTCTACCATTGCACAAATCAAGCTACTATTTGGTTCCCGCTCTCCCCGCTCTGTGGGGAGGAGTTTGGTATCTAATTTTCAATACGTACCGATCAATTAAACTAAAACATCAAAGAGCGGCAAATCTCTTTTTTGTAATCTCCTTTCTTAGTTTTCTAATATTGTCCTTTACATCTATTAAGCTAGGTGAAACAACTTATTGGGCAGCCACTAGAGGAAAACTAGCTGAAAAGTTAGTAAAGGAGGTTAAATTCGCTTATCCTATCCTTCCTAAAGGAGCTCTAATTTATTTTGTAAACGATCCCAGTTACCCTTATGTTGCCCAAGATTGGGGAGGGACTTCAAAACAAGCAGCATTTGCTTTGAATGGTGAAGACGCATTAAAGCTCTTGTATAAAGATCCCACTTTAAAAGTTTACTATCAAGATTTAAATAACTTGCCTGATAATTCTCCGAAGGAAAAAGTATATACTTTAATAATCAGAATCTATTGAGCATTAAGATAAATAAAAACTGGTAGACTCGTGAGAAGCATGCAGAAAATTTATTATTAAACTTCGCCAATTATTACATCAACTCGATAAATTTCTTTTAACTTGCTTGTATTCTATTAATACTTGCGCGTATCCAATGATTAAAAATAAAATTCCTACTCTCATGATAATTTCTGCAATAATATCAAAACTAAATACGGTCATAAAATATGCCAAAATAAAAGAGATAAAGGTTAAGAAAAAGGATGCTTTGCTTTGTAACTTAAGTTTCCAAACATAGAAACCCCAGCCTAATAAAATCCAACTGTATATGTATATATTGAGCATAGGAAGAAGAAAAAGCAGGGTGAGTATCAAAAGCCAAATAATGAGGGGTACAAATCTAGTTATCCTTAACATATCTCCTCTTTAATCTCCAAATCACTATTAGTAAACCAGATGAAAACGCAACTTGCGATATTATCTCAGTTGAAAATAGTAAATCTTGAGGGGCATATTTAATAATTATTTGATAATCGCCTAATTTATCAATTTTCCAGCCGTTAGCATATACATTTACTATAAAATGGTCTGCCTGTAGTTCATTCCCAGATGTTGTTAATATTTTCCACCCGGGATCAAAAAGCTCAGATAATACAAGTATATAAGGTTCTTTAGCATCAGTTATGTTGATTATATATTGCATGTCGCCTATTTTCTTAAAATCCACTTTAGGGGTACTACTTATTTTTTCTAAATTAGATTTAACTAAAATGGGCTCATCTATTAGATCCCTAGTAACAGAAAGGTTTCTTATTATTACTTCAGTCGTTCTATCATAGGGCTCCCTAAAACTTTTATCTTTGCATCGATTTTTGTTCCTAGTATAAAATATTGTCTCACAATCATTCCAAGGATTGACTTTTAATATCAATCTTGCTGTATCCGCCGTATTATTTAACTTGAAAGAACTGATAAAGTGTTTCTCTCCATAATAGTAATTGTCCGATCCTAAATTAGCAGCAAATCCGTATTCTATTTTACCTAACTTTATTTTAGCGTTATTCTCCTCCGCAAGTACTTCAACCCCCAACCCTTTTTTTATCCAGTAATCAAATGCAACCGTATATTCTGCATAAGGATCGTAATTATTTATCGGAAAAGCCCTACTCGCTTCCCCGTGTTGCACCGTAAGAGTAAACTCATCTTCTGCATTTACTAAATTTACTTCATCAGGCGTATTGAGGGAAATCTCGTGCATCCCAGAGTCAAAATACATTTTTCCTAATGTCTGACGGCCTAACCGCCCCGGCATCCTTTTAGCAGGAACAATCTTGCTGTCTACCTGTAAAATAATCCTGCCATCATTATTCTTTTTATAGTATTTATCTAGATACTCATCACCCCAAAAAAGTTCATATTCTCCGGGGGTGATTATCTTAAACCTATAAGCTATCCTTTTTCTTACAGTAAATCCATCTTCTTCCCTAAATCCAAAGATAGGTTGAATATTCTCGGTACTTAGCTTAGAATCGAGTAATCGCTGTATATCTTTTAACTGTTCGACAATAATCTCATTTTCCGGGAAATGGTTTATCAATTCACTCAATACAACTTCATGTTTTGCAAAGATACCATATAGTTTCTCCTGCTTTATTACTTGCTTATTATAGATCGTGTGCGAAAGCCTATATCCAGCAAAGATTGGAGTAATTCCATCTAACAAGCTTTTGTATCCTTGAATGGCTATCAGGACGCCTGACGCATTATTCTGTCCAGACTCTAATTTTGCCTCAACTAACCTTTTACCTAACAACATGATGATAAAATCCAGTTTTTTTGATATATTAGTATTAGATTCCAAATCCATCTTTTCTTTCAGGAGTATCAATCTGTAAAAGCTGCTTGATGGAGGAAATTTAACATGAGGGAAAATATCTTGCCCTCCCTCCGTACTCTGTGTCAGACTTTCTCCTAGAGAAAGCCTAGCTATAGGATGAATTACTTCTTGATTCACCTTTATATCATTTAGGGAAAGGTCTCCCCCAATCAACACGTCATTACCACTTAGAAAAAACTGCGTGTCCGATATTTTAGGCTGAGGAGATACTGCAATGACATGATCGGACAAAGATATTCTCCTATCAACCCACTTTGTATTCTCCCAAAAAGCAAGTTCTCCAAATACTTCAATCATCTTAAATTGCCCACCTTTGTCTTTTAATCTGTTAAATATACTTTGCGGGTCACGTATCTCCCTGATACGCCAATTAATATCATTCCTAAGCATTATATATTTAGCATTTAATATGTTCATTACTTCTGAAAAACTTTCCTTTTTTAAAAAATGTTCCTCTAAACCTCCTGAAATATCTTTATAAAAAGGGATGTTGGTCTGAAAAGAGACTGAGGTGATTGGGAGTAATTGATTCGAAAGCTCCACACCGGCATAACCTTTTTCCCAATTATAAGTAACCCCTTCATCTCCTAAGGGAAATGCTAAAAGACGGAAATTACCTGTTTCGGAATTAAGCCACCTAGAAGCTTGTTGATAATCATTAGGCACTTTGACTTGGTAACCTATACTGGGAATATTTGCAGGGTATTCCTCGGCCGTAAAGACTAAACCGGTCCAATAAGGTAACCCGAGTATGCCCAACCAAGCTATGATTACAAAATAAGCATACTTCCGCCATTTCTCAAAAATTTTCCCGTTTAAGATATACACCCCGTACGCAAACAACGGTGCCGCGGCGAGGGGAAGCAAAAAACCAAATTTCTCAAATGAATTTCGAAAAACCTGCAAAAATCCGAATTTTTCAAATGCCAAGTTGAATAGTTGTCCAAATGGGGGGTTATTCCCCATTGAAAGCAAAGTTCCAAGGATAAACAAACCACTTAATAGCAAAACCGAGTTTTTCTTATTTCTAAAAAATAAAGGGATAAAAATTATTAGTGAAAACGCAAAAGATAAAAAAGCAACCGGCGGAAAAGTATACAACTTTACCCACTGCATACTATCAGGGCCAAAGAAAGAAGCATGCTGCAACTTCACAATATTTATCAAACTACCTAGTTTCTGACTAAGAATAGAAAATATTAGTTGGTTATTTTCAGGCGAAAAAGACGTTTGCCTCACCGTGGAAAAACTACTTGAATAAATATAACTAAAGGTTTGACTAATCCACCAAAGATTTGTTAAAAACCAGAAAAATAACGACAACAATAGAAATTTAATAACAAACAGTCTAGACTTGAAGTCATTATAAGCAAATATATAAAATACTGCCGTGTAAACTAAGACTAACCAAAGTAAAATAATAAAAGCTGCAGAAGAAAGTGCATAAGCAAAAACGGTTGACGATAGGCCAATCATTAAAGCGTATAATAAACGTCTCGTTTGTAACCCTTTGATAAAAAACAGTAGGGAAAGCGGTAACAGCAGATAGAAAACAAAAAAATTATTTAAAAACCTGTTCCAAACATTTACCATACTAAATGGGTTAAACCAGTAAAATAAAACTGCTAGGAAGATAAATTTATTACTTAATGAGGGAAAAAGATTTTTAGTTAAATAATAGATACTTAACCCAGAAACAACTAAAACAACCCAAAAAAAAGACGCCTGGAGAAGGAAACCAGGTATACCAAGGTTTTGTAACTGTGCCAAAAGCCAATACATAGGTTTAGCGGAAACACTTATGTTGGTGGGATACCCTAGAGCATAATGAGCCCATGCATTTTTATTAGATTCATAGGCAATTTGGAAATTATAAAAAGGGATTCCGGATTCTCCTATGGCAAGAATATTCCCATCTTTAAACCATACCAAGACCAAAAGTAGCGGAATTAGTAATATAAGTACTAAAGGAATGTTGACCCTTTTCAAGAATGAATTCATATATAAATTAAATCTTTTTTACAGCAACTAGACAGGAACTCATGTTTGGTAAAAAATAAGTAATAGGAGACATTAAATATGAAATAACTACAAAAAAATATTTTAAATTCCTGAACCTATATAATAATCCTCCGCTCCGATAGATGTACTTGCTACCCTGACCGTAAACCTCATAGCCTAACTCCTTCATTTCATTTATTTCCCACCCTGACTGATGTCTCTGAAGTTTATTGTCATCTCTTATCTCGAAAGGGTCATATTTTACATAACCATTTGGAGTAGTGATAATTACTCTGGATCTTGCAATATTTTCCAGTTTCTTAATTAGTTTCAGAGCGTCTCTTTTACTTAAATGCTCGACCACCTGCGAAGCTAAAACTACATCGAATGACTTATTATTGACCTTAAGATTCCTGAGATCAGAACCTAGCAACTTCTTATAAACACCTCTTTTAGCAGCTTTCTTTAGATAGGGCTGATATAAATCAATCCCTGTAACATTATATTTTTTATCTAAATTCATTTTTGCCATTAATGCCCCGTCACCACATCCAACATCTAGAACAGTTTTTGCATTATGGAAATGCTGGCGAATAATCCAGGGTGATGTATATGGAATAAAGGCCAGGATATTTTTCATAAGATTAATTTTATCTACAGACTACGACAAAATCACTTGACTCTTCTTCTTTATTTTTGAGTACCTGAAAATCTTCCGTGCTAAATAATAGCTTAGATTCTCCAGTAATTATTCTTTTTGGATATTCCGGTAAGAAGTTCATTATTTTCCTGATAAATCTCTTTTTTGTAAGGAAGTTTGCCGTTTTCCATCTTAAACTTTTATGCACCAAAATTTCTTTTTGAGCTTTTTGCTTGTTCTTTAAAACTACACCATATAAATTTACCGTTTCGAAATATTTATCAAGTAGTTGCTCCAGTTCGTTCGGATAATACTCATACACATGGTATGGATTAGATGGTCTACTCCCGTCAAAAGAACTATATGTCTTATTAGGAGTAGACAAAATCAGGAAGCCGCCTTTTTTAAGACTCTTTTTTGCAATCGTAATTAGCTTTTCCGGTTGTTGCAAGTGCTCGATAACTTCAAAAGCCACAACAACATCATACTTTTCAGCCAACTCTAATTTTTCTACATCCGCTTCAAGAAAGTTGATATTACTGTGTGGATTATGTCTTCTCGCAAAGCTTATCGCAGAAGGATCAACATCACAGGCAGTAATAATTTTGACACCATTTTCCGCTAAGTAATTACTGCCATATCCAGTCCCACACCCGATCTCCAGTAATTTTTTCCCTCTACAAAAATCAAGGGCGAATTTATACTTTACCAAGTGTAAACCATCAATATCACTTAAGGATGGACGCTCTCCAGAAAAAATGGTCTTTTTTGAGAATAGGCATATTACTATTCCTGCAAAAACTCCTTGAACGAGCTTTAACCAATCAGATAACCTACCATACCTTAAAGCGAGTCTTAGGTAATAGATAATAAATATCGGTAAGAACAAAAGAAAAATAAAAAAGTTTTTACTAAAATCTTTCATAAACAGGATCCTATTTCTCCCTATCCAATAACCTCTTGATAAAAGTCTTAATGATTCTTTTTTTGGCTCATGTGGTATCTTATGGTAGGCAAAAGCTGTGGGAGTATAAAAAACCTTAAAACCCTCTGCCCTTGCACGAAAACAAAAATCAGTATCTTCATATGTTGCAAAGTATCTATCGTCAAACGCTTTAAGTCTATTAATAACTGACCTTTTTACCAAGAGAACAGCGGGTGCTACCTGCACTTCTTCCGGAGTTTCATATTGTCCTACATCAGTACCCCCCCTAAATAAAACTTGCCCACTCCATAGGTTAATACCTGTACCAGCTGACCAAATTCTTCTCTTATCGCCAAAATAAAGAATCTTTGGAGTGATAATTCCTATCGATGGGTCTATTTTTATCAATCTCACTAATTCTTTGAGCATATTTTTATCCGCAATCATATCATGATCAAAAAAAAGTAAACAGTCTGAGGTAGCTTTTGCTTGCCTTATTCCTTCATTCCTGCCGCCGGTTACACCAGTATTTGTTTCCATAGTAATCACTTTAGCTCGGGGGAAGAACTTTTTAACCCTATCTGTAGTTCCATCTGTTGAATGATTATCTATAATAATAATTTCACGAGGCTTTAAGGTCTGTTTCTGAATAGAATTAATGCAAATTCTTAAGGTCTGCCAACTATTATACGTCGGTATGATTACTGAAACAGCTGTTGTATTAAATTTTTCCATTAGAGATTCTAAAACAATAAAAAGTATATTACTATCCAACTTCTTTATCTTCAAGAGCCAGGAGGTGAAAGTTTCTTAATCTTAATATTACTTTCATAGGAGTTTACTACTTCCTGCCAAGTTGCAAAAGAAATGCCCAACCTTTTTTGAGTAATATCTGTTCTAAGACCCCCAAATTGGGGATACCGTCTGGGATATTTATTAAGATAGGATTTAATACTTGTTGATGGAATGGCATGATGCACTCCGGAAAACCGTTCAATAAGATGTTCTGCCATCTTGTGAGGTGTGCAAATATCTGTTGTAGAGACATGATAAATACCGGGTAATTTGATTGTTAATAACTTAATTATAATCTTTACCAAAGTTGGTATATAACTTAATGTTAAATATTGATCATTAAACAAAGGATAGATTTTTTTGTCTAAATATAGTTGTAATATTTTTCCAATATAATCCAGTTTAGGTTCATTTCCTGGTCGGGTAATATTACAAATTCTTATTATGGATGTTTGTTTTATATTCTCTAAAACCGCTCTTTCAGCTTCTCTTTTAGTGAGACCATACCAAGATAATAATCTATCACTATCCTTAAATTTAGCATTTTCCCCGTATGGACCTGGATTTTTTTTATGCCCGGAAAAAATGTAATCTGTAGAGATATGAATTAAAAAGGATTTGTATTGCTTGCAGATTTTAGCCATATATTTTGTACCTTCAACATTAACCTTCCATACATTTCCGTTTTTGTTACATCTTTCTTTCTCCGCCAAAGATGCATCTCTAAAAGCTGCAAAGTGCACAACAACTTCCGGTCTATACTTCTCAAAACATCTTTTAATAGTGTCTACTCTAATGATATCCATCTCACTTCGACAAGGATAAATAATGTCCTTATCTTTAAATCTTTCAGAATAGCACTTGAGAAAATAAGAGCCTATTAATCCGCTACCCCCGGTTATTAGAACCTTTTTTCTTGCTGTTGTCTTAAAGCTCATTATTTTTTAGGGGCGAATAACTCGCTTTTTATAAAACTTAGTTGATGTAGTTCATAAATCAAAAGCATCTTAACAGTTTCCAATACAAATTTAATCCCTTTTTGTAAACTCATCGAGGAAGATTTTTCATTATATCTTGTAGAAATTGGTATCTCCCCTACCCTAAATTTAAAGCTGACTGCTGATAAGGTCATTTGCTCATCAAATAAGAAATCATTGGAAAATTTTTCAAATGGTACTGTTTTCAACAATCTAGCCGAATATGCTCTAAATCCCGAGAAATGCTCCGTAAAGTTTACACCTAAGAGAATATTTTGTAGTAAACAAAAGAAGCGGTTAGTATAATATTTTAATTTAGGCATCCCCCCTTTCAAAGCCTCCTCTCTGGTCGAAATTCTGCTGCCAAACATAAAATCATACCTTTTTTCGATGATTGGCTTGATTAAATTTCCTAAATAATAAGCGCTGTACTGATAGTCAGGATGTAGCATAGCCACAACGTCCGGCTTTAACTTTAAAGCCTCTCTGTAACATGTTTTCTGGTTACCCCCATAACCTATATTTCTACTATGCTTAACTACCTTAATATCCAGCTTAGAGGCGATTGCTAATGTTTTGTCAATACTCTTATCATCAACTAAGATAATATACTTCCTAAATCTTTTTGGAATGTCAGTATAAGTCTCCAACAATGTTTTCTCAGCGTTATATGCTGGCATTACAATAACAACTTTACTCATCTAGATTAAGCTGTTTAAGTACTTCTTTTCTTATATCTATAAGGTCTCTATCTACAAACCTCATTACATAAAAGTTACTTAGTTTATAAAAGTGTGGCTTCTTCTGACCACCAATAATATTTTGATAAATTATACCCTTAACACCATCTTTTTCAGTTAACCCGTTCTTCAGAATTTGTAAGCAGCTTTGATGGGTATGTTCTGGACACTGTATGTTTGTTCTTATCATATTTAAGTACGGCCGATTTATATTAATCTCGTTGTTTTTATTGAATTTAGTCCAAAACTCAAAACCCGCCAATATGGTGCTTTCGTCGAAATAACCATGCTCTTTATCTGCTGATTCATCGAAATAAAATAGCGATTCTTCTGTATCGCTTAAATTTGGAACTATACTCCAGAATTTATTTCTCATTCTGGTTTGATCTTCTGAACCTAATCCAGCATAACTTAATTCGTAATCAAAAAAGTCATAGGCAACCTTCCTATCGATAATAAAAAGAGGGAGTAAGAGAAGAAAAACTAACCAAGCCACGTTTTTTGTAATATTAATTTTCTTTAAAAAGGCTGTTAGTAGAATTAGGAATCCTGCCATAAACATACTCATTCCTATTGAGGGAATGCTTAAATATCGATGCGGACCTACAAAAACTAACTGTAGATCAGAAGCCATCCAGGTAAAAAAGATAAACAGAGCAGAAAAAACTGGACCTATTATTAAAGGCAGAAGTAGATTATTTTTAGTCTTGAGCCATATTAAAAACAGATTCACACTTAAAGAAATCACATAAAAACCTATCATTGTTGGAACCACCATTAATATTGGATCGAAATGGACTCGAATAGCAGTATCTATAAACTGCCAATTCTTTGTAACCAGAAATGTTATTAAACCAAATATAAAAACAGGAATAGTAGTGGTTAATATTAATTTAAACGGTTTACTGGGTATCAAGAATGCTAACAAGGTTGTTAAAAGTGTAAAAATAAAAATAGGGCCCATTAGCAGGAAAGAGAGGTAATTACTAAAACTTTCAGTATTAATTTTTCCAAAATATTCCAAATTATCACCATATAGAAAAATACTCCCTAAAGATGTAAAGGGATATAATAATAGCTGCCAATTCCCTGATAAAATACTATCTATCCTTTTTGATAACTCCAGGAAAAACTGGGGTACAAAGTATCCAGAGTTAACATCCTCTTTAAACCAAACAGAATAAACCAGGATAAAAAATATCAATGGAAAGAACAAGGCAAAAACCCTGTTAACGGATATTTTGATAGACTCCTTCTTAAACTTGTAAACAAATACGTAGAGGATCTCTGTTACTGTTATAAGGGGAAGCAAGGGGTACATTCTCTCAGTACTTAAAAACAGAGTTACCAGCATGAGAACGCTGCCAGTAACTAACAGTTTCATACTATTTTTTGTTGTTAAGAGTATGTAGTAGATAATTAAGAATAGGTTCATAAAAATAGTTGCCAGAAAATATCCACCAGTTGCCAGCATAAACATCGGACCTATATGAGTATAGGAGGCTGTGTATATTACACTTGTTAGGATAGCCAGTAATCTATTTTTGAAAACATTTGCAATAAGTAAATAAAGGCTTACAGCAGCCAGCAACTTAAAAAAATGGGTTGCTATATGAAGTTTTGTAAAGTCTAGGCCAAAAATAGACGATAAAAATCCTACATAATATAGCTGATAAGTGTAAGCACCCATCAATTGAAAGGACTCAATGAAGTGATCGAGAGATAGTTCTCCAAGAGATTTAAATCTATATAGCATCATCCAATCTATATCTCGAAAACCATATCTTATTTGTTCTCCAAAAATAATCCTGTCGACGATAAAAAGCACTGGAAACAAAAATAAGATAATTATTGAATCTGTCCTTGTAAAGGAAAGCTTGTTCATAGCTTGTGTTCCATCTTATTAAACTAATATACCATAGCCTATCTTTTTAGTACTTATTCCGCACCCAAAGACTATATTGATTTCAAGTAGTAATTTTTATCTGATTGCATTTAGTAATGAATCAACCCGCTTGTCCCAGCTCCAATTTGAAAAGATCATTTCCTGTGCCTCTTTTCCTATTTTTCCTCTTCTATTATTATCTGATAACAGCTCCACGACTGTTTGAGCAAATTTTGATAAGTCACCTATTTTTACCTTCACCATTCCTCTCGGGTAGTACGATTTGAAAGATACCAGCTCAAATCCTACAGCAGGAATACCAAAAGCCATTGCTTCAGCCGATGCCATACCGCCCGAATCATAGAAGGAGGGATGGACTACTAATTTACTTTGTCCAAAGATTCTATATTTTTCTGTCCCATCAAATACATACCCGAACAAACGAATATTTCTCTCTAATCCTTGCTCCTTAATTTTTTTCCTAACTTCATCCATAAGAGGACCATCCCCTATCATCGCAAGTTTTGCATTGGGCATTTGTTTTGTAACCATTTGCCAAATTCTAATTAGCTCAACTACACCTTTTTGTGGATGAAACCTTCCTTGAAACACCGCATCGTATATTTTAGGTAGTTTATTCATTTTCTTTATGTATCTGTTAACCTCGTCTAAGTTAACTGCCCCCAGGAGTACAAATATCCTATTTTTTTTGTCTAAATGGAGAAATCGTTTTTTCTCTTCTTCGTTATTTATTAACACTAAATCAGCATATCTGGAAATCAAAGGCTTTATCGGAAGTTGCATTAACCAATAATATAAAGCGGATAATCTATAAGTTTTTTCTCTCGAACCTTCGGCAAAACCAATGAAAGGATTCGGAGCTGTTTGAAACCAAGCTGCAATCCATTTAATTTTAGGATATCGTATTTTTAAAACAATGGCTGGAAGCGAATCCATCCAAAACTCTGATGCAGAGTAAATAATAGAGTCTTTATCTAATTTAACAAAAAGTGAATACCATACAGCTTTGATAATCCTTGCAAGATAACAAATAAAGAAACCTAGCTTACACCATGACGCTACATTAAGAATTTTGAACTCAACTCCCTCAGTTAGACTCTGACTTTTACATATCTCATAACCTTCTTTCCATACATAAATAGTTACTGGATTAGTTTGCCTTAATCTTTTGGCAAGTTCAATAAATATTCGGTCTCCACCAGATAACCCTTTTCCTAATGCTGCATTTGCAAATATGTGGTAATTTGGTTTCATTTAAGTATTCCTTTTTCCTAATTTCTCTAAATGGCTTAAAAAGCATCGGAGTTCTGAAACTAGGCCTAATTCTTGAATTCTTCTCTTATTCATAAAAAATTGTTTGTCTCCTCTTTCTTCATTTTGTCTTTGAAGAATAGGATACTCAAAAGGGACCTCAATACTTAATACCTTGTATCCTTTTCTCAAGGCCTGAACAATAGGAAAGAAGTTGGCATTCGAAGAGTCTTCCGCATCAAACAGTTGATGGTGTTTTGATTTATCATTAAGAGTAAAATGATAACGTTTTACAAACAAAGAAAATATTTCCTCATTATTAACAAATACACTTGGTCCAAAAAACATGTCTAGAGAGTTATCATCCAGGGCGATTAATTTGTGCGCGATTAGCTCTTCATTATAGGTTCTGTTACCTTCAGTCTCGGATGCATATTGAAAAGATGGGTATGTCTTTTTAAATAACTCCTCGTTTCGCTTGGGGATAACAATATCTGCCCTACCCTCAAGAATAGGCTCAATAATAAAAGACATGCAGTTTTCAATAATCGAAGTTTTTTCTGGTTCGGTTAAAGCTATAACTTTAATGCCAGAAATCATGCGTACTCTTTTGAGAACTTGCCTTTTCCCAGGTGAAGCTTTTGAGAAACGTCTTTTTATTAAGATAGTACCGGGGATTTTTCTTACTTCTATGTGAAATGATTGCGGCGTTTGCCAATCCCCCACAACCACTGTATATCCTTTTTCTCTTGCCTTTGAAATTGATTTAAGGGCTAAATCTCCTCTAATCTTATCAGTATCTTTAATGCTTCTTAATTTTCCTTCATACCAATTTGGGTAAGATGTAATCAGAACAATTGCTATTTCGGATAAGCCAAAATCAAGCTTTATCATTTGTTGTAATTTTAACAGAAATGCTACTAGTCTTTCTTAATATTCTCTAAAATATAGCAGTGTTGGACTTTCTGGATTAACAGACTGGTGTAATAGTAGAGAATAATTGGGAATTTTTAACAACTCCATAAACTCTTGACTATTCTTAAATCTCAGTTTAGTATCGAGAATTAATAAGATATGAAAACCATTATTCTTTGTGGTGGAATCGGATATAGACTTAAAGAAGAAACTGAATTTAAACCTAAGCCAATGGTCCTAATAGGAAATAAGCCCATCCTTTGGCATATAATGAAAATCTATTCTCACTACGGTTACAACGAATTCATCATAGCTTTAGGTTATAAGGGTGAATATATAAAAGATTATTTTTTAAATCAAAAATATTTCTTGGATAATTTCACGCTTTACACTAAGAGTGGATATACAAAACTGCATAAGAATAAGCGGGATAATACCAGAGATGATTTTAAGATTACTTTTGTAGATACAGGACAAGATACCTTACCTGGAGAAAGAATATTGAGAGTGAGGAACTTTATACCCGAAAATGATGAGAACTTCATGGTTACTTATGGGGATGGAGTATCTGACATTAATATAAATGAATTGGTTAAATATCACAAAAAACACGGTAACATCGGAACTATAGCTGGAGTTCATCCTAGAAGCAAATATGGACTTTTAAAAATTGATAGGGCATGTATTGTACAAAAGTTTGTTGAAAAACCAGTATTAACCGAGTGGACAAGCGGAGGATTTATGGTCTTTAAAAGAGAGTTTTTTTCTTATCTCCGCAAAGGTGAATTTGAACATTTAGCCTTAAAAAGATTGATCAGGAAAAAACAACTTTCTGTATATGTTCATAACGGTTTTTGGCACTCAATGGATACATATCCCGATGTTGACAACTTAAATAGGCTCTGGTTGGAGAATCCTAGGTGGAAAGTTTGGAAATAAATGAACTTAAACGGGGTTAATGTACTTGTAACTGGTGGTTGTGGTTTCATCGGCGGTCACCTTGTAGAAGAGTTAATTGAAAAAGGCGCCAAGGTAACGGTCGTTGATATTAACTTAAATCCACAGTCTACTTTTGCCCTAAACAAGTTAGAAAATAAATCTGAATTAAAGTTTCTTGATATCCGTGATAGGATTAATGTCTTGCGTCTTTTCAAGCAAGTTCAACCTTCTTATGTCTTCCATTTAGCAGCACAACCTTTAGTAGAGGAAGCTTATCTTAGCCCTTTTGTAAATTTTGAAACCAATATTATGGGAACCGTTAATGTTTTGGATGGAGTAAGTTTTGCCAGGAGTGTTAAGGGAATAATTGTTGCTTCATCAGATAAAGCATACGGTAAGAGTAAAAAAGCATACCAAGAAGATTTTCCTTTAAAGGGAGATCATCCCTATGATGTATCCAAATCTTCACAAGATTTGATTGCTCAAAGCTATTTTAGAACCTACGATTTACCAGTAGTAATTACCAGGTTTGGAAATGTTTATGGACAAGGAGATTTTCATTTCAGCCGAATAATTCCCGGAATCTGTGAAGCAATTATTAAGAATAAGCCCCTTTTGGTAAGAAGTAATGGGAGATATATCAGAGATTACATTTATGTTAAAGATGTTGTTAACGGATATATATTCTTACTGAAGAATATTGATAGATTAAAGGGCAACGCTTTTAATTTTTCTTCTAAAGACGGCTTGTCAGTTATTAATCTTATCAAGCTAGTTGAAAAGATATTAAGAGTAAAAATACCTTATAAGATCCTAAATACTGCTCAAAACGAGATTCCTTATCAACATTTAGACGATAGAAAAATAAGAAGAATTCGTTGGAAACCAAATTATACAATCGAAAACACATTCCCTAAAGTACTTGCTTGGTATAACGAAAACGGTATTTTCCGATTAACCTAATATTAATTTATAGAGAGTACGGGCATTTTATCTTTTACCTTCTTGTGGAGTTTCCTTTTTAGTCTTTTACTAATACTTTTATTTATTTCATTCCCTACCAATGCATCACTCACTGATTCCGTAGAATTTACAGAAGGAATATCTTCTGTAGCAGCTAATCCTCTCTCATAGATATGCTTCTTTAAATTTTCATCGTAAGCATAAGGATTTTCTATCATATCAATTAAAATTGGCTGATCTTTTTTGCAAGGTTTTATTAAAATTTCCCCCTCCATAAATTCTCGGCAGGATACATGTCCTTTTTGTAAAGGAATCGCTAAATAGATATCATCAACGGTCAAATGGTGTCCTTTTTGTAGATTTCTTTTTGCATATACCCCACGCACTAAAGAATCCAAATATTGAGCTTCTCTAACTGTGATTACTCTCTTTGTATCTCCACCGCCCCCGCACATCTCTTTTGCCTTGTGAAAAGCCTTTAGCCAAGTATCTATCTGGCTAGGTAACGAGCAGTATTTAGATACAGGAACTCCGTCTTTATCAATATCAATGTGTCTCTCAAATGTTCTTGCCCCTTTTGCATAGGCAATTAACATAGAATACTCCCAGTTATTATATTCATGGGTTGAAAAACCAATAGTATGACCTGGGTATCTATTTTTAAGAAAATCTATTTGATTAAGCTCCAGTTCACGGTCTTCAGAAGGATATAGAGATACACAATGATTAAGTGCTAAAGGGATATTCCTTTGCTCAAAAAATGTTACTAAATCATCAATATCTTTTAAAGAAGATCCTCCCGTTGAAGCAATGATAGGTTTTCTGGCTTTTGCAATTGCTTCAATGAGAGGCCAATCGTTTACGTCCGAACTGGCAATCTTAATAATTGGTAGATTTAATTGGGCGCACAACTTTACCGATTCTTCGTCAAATGGTGTAGCCATTGGAATGCATGAACTTTTCCTGATTGCATCTACAAGAACCGCAAAGTCATTTTCTGACATTCTTGTGGCCAGTGTTTTTCCTATATATCTTATATCTGTTCTATGTCGGAAATCTTTGTGTATAAACCTATCCACATCTCTGAATTGGAGTTTTATGGCAGCTCGTACGTTATTAAATCGAACTATTTTGGCGTAATCACTGACTATCTGAAGACCTCTTTTTATATTCCCCCAGTGATTGTTTGCGAGTTCTAAAACAACCAGTTCTTCAAAAATATCTCTGTTCATACTCCTAGAAATAAATCTTACATAATTCTAATCCCTACTCCTTAGCCTGTCAATATTATATACTATCGCAGCTTATGAGTATCAACAAAATTAATATTAATTCCAGTAGAAAAATCTACCGTGTCGAATTTAAAAATGACATCTATAGTACTCTTAATAGACTGACAAAAAAGTATGTTACCCATTTTTTAATAGACAAAAACGTATATAATACACATCGGTCAATCCTGGATCATTCTACAACATCTGCCCATTCTACTTACATTTTTGAACCCTTGGAGAAGAAAAAAAACCTCAATGAAGTTTATAAATTTATTGATTTTCTACTTACAAACAAAATTCAAAAAGATCATAAGATAATTGTTGTAGGTGGCGCATTAGTCCAAGATATTGGCTCCTTTACATCGCACATTATACTTAGAGGCATAGATTGGATTTTTATTCCAACAACTCTATTAGCAATGGCTGATAGCTGTATAGGTTCAAAATCAGGAATTAATGTAAAGAGGCTTAAAAATCAAGTTGGATCTTTTCATCACCCCATTGATATATACATCTGCTTACCTTTTCTCAAAACTTTACCTCAAAGTGAATTAGCTAATGGAATTGGGGAAATAATAAAGCATTTTTTTATCAAAGGAGAACCATTTTTTTCTGATATAGGAGATGAGCTGGATAAAATGGGTAAAGATATACAAGTCACCCGAGAAATTATTTACAAAAGTCTACTGATAAAAAAAGATATTATAGAAAAAGACGAATATGAAGAAAAAGGAATTAGAAAGCTATTGAATTACGGACATACCTTTGGGCATGCCCTTGAAGGATATTCGAAAAATAGAATCTCTCACGGAGTAGCTGTCTTGAATGGAATGGATATGGCAAATTTTATCTCTTTCAAAAGAGGTCTCTTGCCGAGAAATGAATTTTTAAGATTTCATAAATTCGTAAAAAAATATATTCCTTACAAACAAATTCCGATTAAAGATGTTAATCTGTATCTTGAATTTTTATCAAAAGATAAAAAAGCAGTTGGATCTAGTATATATGCGATATTGTGTAAAGGACTTGGAAATATCATGATTGCTAAAATAGATCTGGATAAAAAGATTGTCAGAGATATAACAGAATACCGCGAATTCTACAGTCAAGGGAAATAAGCAAAATAAATGAGTTGTTTTATCGGGATAGATTTAGGGGCAAGTTTTATCAAAGGCGCCCTCTTTGATATTGATAAATTAGAGATTTCCAATATTATTAAATTCTCTTCTCCTCAACCAAAGATTTACTCAAAAGAACCACCATTTTTAAGATTTGAAACTAACCCAAGTTCTTACGAAAAAATAGTTAAGCTTCTGATTAATAGATATTTGAAACAGGCTGATGATATTAGGGGGATTGTTTTCTCAACCCAAATGCACGGAATGGTGCTTATAGATTCAAAGTTAGCCCCAATAACTACATTCATTGGATGGCAAGATGAAAGATTGCTGGAAAAATCTCCTATTAAGTCTAAAACCTGGGCCGACTTATTAAATTCTCGGATCAAAGGTATTGATTCTTCATCAACTGGAATAAAATTAAAATCAGGACTTATGGGAAGTACGCTCTTTTGGCTAAAAGAAAACCAGGCATTAAAAAAATACAAGAATGTCAAAGCTTTGTTTTTAGGCGATTATATAGCTGCGAGATTATCAAAAGGGGAAGCTTTTGTTGATGCCACTAATGCATGTGGCTCTGGCATCTTCGATGTTGAAAACGGCAAATGGCATATGGGTCTTCTTAAAAAAATAGGTATTGATACCTCGTATTTACCCACCATTGTCCCTACTGGTAGCATAATAGGGTACATGAAAATACTCAACAGAAAGATTCCAGTTTATGCGTCAGTTGGTGATTTACAATCAGCTGTTTTAGGGAGCTTTGCGGGAATTACTAACAAAGAAGATATTTGCATTAATATTGGAACTGGGTCTCAGGTTTCATATGTATCTAAAAAATTTGATAATGGAAACTATGATATCAGATCCTATTTTGATAATACATACCTTTATACAATCACCAACATCCCAGCCGGCAGAGCACTTAATGTACTCGTAAAATTTATAGAAGAAATTGGGCATGAAATATTTGGTACCAAAAAACAGGTAGATCTTTGGGCGAAAATAGGTCAATTATTAGAAAATAAAAATAGACATAGCCAGTTAAAAGCTGATCTTGCATTTTTCAAGAATAACTTCACTGGACTAACAACTGGTAGTTTTACAAATATAACAGAAGATAATTGGACTCTGGTAAATATGTTTGTATCAGCTTTTGAGTGTATGGCTGCAAACTATAAAATTGCCTATGATCGACTGCGAAAAAATAATCTTAAGGGCAGAATAATTTTTTCTGGCGGTCTTGCGAGGAAGTTCCCACTGTTAAGAATTATAACAAAAGAAAAGCTCAAAAAAGGATCGCGTCTGGCACCTTATGATGAAGAAGCACTTACGGGTCTTTTTATTATTTCTCTTTTTATCGCCAAAAAAACTAGGAACATCAAGGAAGCTACTTTACATTGTAAAAATCACAATATCACATATAAGAAGCCTGCATGAACCGAAGAAAAAACCTAAACAATATTAATACTGTACTTTTTGATGTCGATGGAACCCTCTTAAATACAACTGAATTTATCTTTCAGTCATATGAAAATACCTTCAGGAAGTTCAATCTGCCTCGCATAAGCAGAGGAGAAATAGCCAATCTGATGGGGAAACCCCTTGAAGAGTGCTACAAATACCTGGCACCATCTTTCCCGCTAAAGATCCTTTGCAAAACACACCTGACTTTTCAACTGGAAAATCTACAGTTAATAGCACCTTATGTGAATACTAAATCTACTCTGCAAAATCTCAAAAAAAACCATATTAGAATCGGAGCTGTTACTACAAGATCAAACCTAACTTCAATAAAATCATTACAAATTACTGGAATTCATAGTTTTTTTGATGTTGTAATCTCCGGAGATGATGTTAAGTACCATAAACCTCATTCTGAACCACTTCTCAAGGCTTTAGGAATCCTCAAGGCGGAAAAGGGAAAAGCTGTAATGGTAGGAGATACGGAGAGTGATATTTTGGCAGGGAAAAACGCAGGAGTACTCACAATAGGGGTAACATATGGCTTCCATAAAGAGAAAATAGTTGACGCAAATCCAGATTTTACCCTAAATGATGTTTCAGAGATTTTACAGTTGCTTAGCAGAACCTAGGGATCTAAACAATTAGTTGACATCGTAATAAACTTGTCTATTATATGCTGGTAGTATGGCGAATATGGTAAAAATTGGCGATTACTTAATGGATTTTCTATACCATCAAGGTTTAAGCGACCTTTTTGTTATCTCTGGAGGAGGTAACATTCATTTAATTGATTCCCTTGGAAGAAGTAAATTAAACTATATCTGTAATCACCACGAACAAGCTTGTGCTACAGCAGCTGAAGGATATTCTAGGGTTACGGGAAATTTTGGTGCTTGTCTCGTGACAACTGGCCCTGGCGGAACTAATGCCGTCACAGGAGTCTTGGGAGCTTGGCTTGACTCCATCCCTATGCTTGTTATTTCAGGACAAGTCAGGCGAAACCTCATCGAAACTGGAGCAAAATCTGGCGTCAGACAGATGGGAGTCCAGGAAATAAATATCATAGATATCGTAAAAAATATAACAAAATACGCCGTTACTGTTATGGATCCACTAACAATTAGATATCACCTAGAAAAAGCTTTATATCTAGCAAAGCTGGGAAGACCAGGCCCTGTATGGTTAGATATTCCCTTGGATGTCCAGGGATCTTTGATTAAGGTAGGGAAACTTAGATCATTTAAGCCGTCAGAAATCGTTCCACCTTTCGAAACAGAGGAAACGAAACTCAGAAAGCTAGTTTCTCAAGCTATCAACAAAATAGAACAATCAAGGCGTCCGGTACTCTATGTAGGTAACGGAATAAGACTTGCTCATGCAGAACAAGAATTATCAGAACTGGCAGATATTTTAAAAATCCCAATCTTCACCAGCTATGTAGGTTACGACCTTATACCGTCTTCTCATCCTTATTTTTTTGGCAGATCTCATTACTTAGGTCAAAGAGCGGCAAATTTTATTGTACAAAATAGTGATCTTTTTCTCTCGATTGGTGCACGACTTGATCTTCTTACGACTGGGTACACATATAAGGCTTTTGCCAGGCAGGCTTATAAAATAATGGTTGATATAGATAAAAACGAGATAGAAAAACCAATTTTGGGTATTGATCTTCCTATAAACTACGATGCAAAAACATTTATTGAAGAGATGAAAAAACAGCTGAAGCAGGGTTTTAAAAGACCGGATATTTATGAATGGTTAAGCTACGGGAAAAAGCTTATTAAGAAATACCCAAATATCTCTCCGAAATTTTGGCAAGAGAAAAAATATGTAAATCCATATTGTTTTATTGAAACGATAGGAAAGATGCTCCGACCAAATGAGATAATAGTTGTATCCGACGGAATGGGACCATTAAATTGCATGTATCAGGCATTTTATGTAAAAAAAGGGCAACGAATTATTTTAAATCTGGGCAGTGCACAAATGGGGTATGGATTACCTGCTGCAGTTGGGGCGTCTTTTGCCACGAGGAAGAAAAAAAGGATAATCTGTTTTGAAGGTGATGGGAGCATCCAACTTAATATTCAAGAACTCCAAACAATAAAGCATCACAATTTACCAATTAAAATCTTTGTTTATAGTAACGACGGCTATCAGTCAATTAGAAATACCCAGGATGGTCTTTTTGAAGGCAGATACTTTGCTTCCAATGCTGCAAGCGGAGTGAGTTGCCCCGATTTTCTAAAAGTAGGAAAAGCATATGGTATTAAAACCGTTAGAATTAACAATCATCAAGAAATGGAAGAAAAGATAAAATATGTACTTTCCTATGAAGGTCCCATGTTGTGTGACATAAATACTGTACGCAACCTACATTTAACCCCAAGGGTTCAAACGAAAAAAAGACCAGACGGAAGTTTATATTCCCCACCATTAGAAGAAATGTGGCCGCCTCTTTCTGATGAAGAACAAAAGGAAAATATGCTCATTCCTGATTGGGAGGAATAATGAAGATACTTTTAACAGGATCCACCGGATATATAGGCAGAAACCTTACCGAAAATTTAAGCAATAAATACACCATCTTTTCACTTTCTCATAAACAGCTTGATTTGTTAAATTCTGAAGAAGTTGATAAATTTTTTAGAAAACAATGGTTCGATGTCGTAATTCATTGTGCAGTTACTGGAGGCAGTAGAATCGAAGAAGGTTTTGAAAATTCACTTTACCAAAATCTAAAAATTTTCTTTAATATCCTTAGAAATATCAACCATTTTGGGAGGATGATCAATTGTGGTTCGGGAGCAGAATACGATAAGAGTCGTTCTTTAAAAAAAGTTAAAGAAAAACATTTTGACAAGAGGATACCGGAGGACGAGTATGGTTTTTTTAAGTATATATGCTCAAAATATATTGAGCGATCAAATAATATTACCAACCTGCGTGTCTTTGGTCTTTTTGGAAAATATGAGGATTACAGATACCGATTTATTTCTAATGCTATTTGTAGAAATATTTTTAATCTTCCGATTATCCTAAATAAAAATGTATATTTTGACTATCTATACATTGACGATTTTATTAATATAGTAGATTATTTTATTAACCATAAAGGCAAGTACACATCTTATAACGTGGGTCGTGGTAAATCAATTAGTATTTTAAGTATTGCAAGGCAAATAAACCAAATAGCAAAAAGGAAATCTAAAATTATTATAAGAAATAAAGGACTAAATCATGAATATACGTGCAATAATTTAAGACTAATAAAAGAGTTGAGAAGATTTGAATTTACTAATTTTGACATAGCACTTCACAAGCTTTACACTTGGTACCAAGAAAATAAGGAGTTAATAAATATAAAATATCTATGAAAAAAACAGTTCTCCTTACCGGAGCTTCTCGAGGAATAGGCCAAGCTATAGCAGACCAATTAAAAAATAGATTTAAGCTTCTCTCTCCTGCCAGGGAAGAGCTTGATTTAAGTAATGATGCTTCAATAGAAAACTTTATAGAAAAAAATAAGGATTTAAAAGTAGATGTTATTATAAATAATGCAGGGGTAAACTTTCCTCAATGGGTAGAAGAAATAACGGACAAAAATATCCGCGAAACATTCCAAGTAAATTTAATTGCACCTATAAAGCTCATCCAAGGTTTTGTTCATAATATGAAGCGAAATAAATGGGGAAGAATTGTCAATATTAGCTCTGCTTTTGGGGTAGTTGCAAGAGGTAAACAAGTGTTATATGTTTCGACAAAACATGGAATTAACGGTGCGACAAAAGCTTTAGCTTTGGAGCTTGCTCCTTATAATATCCTTGTAAATTCTGTATGCCCTGGATTTACCAGAACGGATTTAGTATTAAGAAACCCTTCAGAAAAAATTAAAGTTATTGAGCAAGATATTCCACTTGGCAGACTCGCTTATCCAAGCGAAATAGCCAATCTTGTAGAATTTTTGATTTCCGATAAAAATACTTATATTACCGGTTCCTACATTGTTATAGATGGAGGGTTTACTTGTAAGTAAACCTGCCGAATTAGGAATGATCATGAAAAGAAAAAAAGTATCAATCGGTGTTATTTGTTTTAACGAAGAGGATAATGTTATTCCTGCTCATAACGAGCTTGCGAGAGTTACCAATAAAAATCAAAGATATACCTATGAATTTATTTTTGTTGATAATGGTAGTACAGATAATACTAGAAAACAGATTAAAAAAATCTCTGAAAAAGATCATAGAGTTGTCGGTGTTTTTTTATCACGTAACTTCGGTCCTGAATCTTCGGGACAAGCAGCCATAGATTTTGCCTCCGGAGATGCATTTGTTATGTACGAAGGAGATTTGCAGGACCCTCCAGACGTTATCTTGGATTTCATCAAGCAGTGGGAGAAAGGCTTTGAAGCGGTAGTTGGTATTCGAGAAAAAATAGATGATATTCTTCCAATGACAATAACCAGAAAGCTATACTATAAGGTATTTAAGACAATTTCTAATATCGATATCCCTGTAAATGCCGGAAGTTTTTGTTTATTAGACAAAAAGGTAGTAGAGGCAATGAAAGAACTACCCGAGAAATACAGATTCTTCAGGGGTTTAAGAGCTTGGGTAGGATTTAAAACTTCCTATATCACTTACGAACGTAGAAGAAGACAAAAGGGAAAAAGCTCTTATAATTTTTTTAGATATTTACATCTTGCTGAACGAAGTTTCTTTGGCTTCTCTTATTTACCATTAGATATTATTGTCTATTTTAGTCTTCTTTTAGTGTCTCTCTCAATCATCTGGTTAGCATTATTATTGTCCTCATTCCTTCTATTCGGGCAAACTATAAAGGAATCTACGTTGATTTTGTTTTCAGTTATCCTCTTTGGTGGAATTCAACTGCTTGCTTCAAGCATAATCGGAAAATATATACAAGTTATAACGGAGGAAACAAAAGCACGTCCTGTATACATAGTAGAAAGGGTCTTAAGGAATGAAAAAAATAGATGATCTCCGGGTAACATACGCTCAAGCTGTTCACGATGAAGTAGAGGAAAAAAGAGTTTTAAGGGTTTTACGTGAACATAGAACAATCATGGGGAAAGAGGTTTCTGAATTTGAAAGAAGAGTAGCAAAGAAATTCGGCAAAAAATATGGGGTTATGGTAAATTCCGGTTCTTCTGCCCTTACTATTGCCATCGAGTTAATGAACTTACCAGCAGGTAGTGAAGTAATTACACCTCTTCTTACTTTCTCTACTACAGTGGCTTCCCTTCTCAGAGACGGACTAGTCCCTGTTTTCACCGATGTTGATCTTAGAAAATACACAATCGATATTTCTCAAGTTGAAAACCTTATTACTAAAGAAACCAAGGCTTTGATGATTCCACTTCTTTTAGGAAATGTTCCTGATATAGTAAAACTTTCTCTGATTGCAAAAAAATATAATTTATTCCTTATAGAAGATTCTTGCGATACCCTGGGAGCAACTATAAATAGAAAACCAACCGGTCGATTTTCTGATATTAGTGTAACAAGTTTTTACGGATCACATATTATTACTGCAGGAGGCGGAGGAGGAATGTTGATGACAGATAGAGCTGCCTTCTATGATAAAGCAAGGGTGCTTCGGGGTTGGGGAAGAAGCTCGTCCCGCCTGAATGAATCCGAAGATTTTAATAAGCGTTTTAGCCAAAAACTTGATGGTATCCTCTATGATGCCAAATTTATATTTGACACAATTGGCTATAATTTTATGCCTTTGGAAATAGGGGCAGCATTTGGAAATGCCCAACTTGATAAATTAAATATATTTAAGAAAATTAGAACACGCAATTTTGAACATCTATATAATTTTTTCAAAAATTACGAAAATTTTTTCATACTTCCTCTGCAAGAAACAAACATTAAAACTCAATGGCTAGCTTTTCCCTTGGTTATTAAAACCCAGGCTCCTTTTTCCAGATTTCACCTGGTTAAATATTTAGAGGAGAGAAATATTCAGACTCGTCCTATTTTTACAGGTAATATTCTAAAACACCCTGGTTTTCATTCTATACCTCACAAGAGATCAAAAGAAGGCTACCATGTTACGGACGAAATCATGAAGCAAGGATTTGTCATAGGTTGCCATCACGGCCTAACTCTAAAGCACTTACAAAAAATTAAAGATGTCTTCAATAACTTCTTAAACAAGTATAATAGCTGGCGGTAAACTATCTCTATGGATTAGTTACTAAATACTAATCTTTTTTTGACTTCATCTGTGATATTTATTACTTTAGGTCCTTCAACTGCAAATGCATATAAATTCTCTAAACTAATAAATTTTCCATCTAAAGAATAGCCTTCACCATTACGGATGCACCTCATTTCTTTATTCCCCTCATTCCTATATAGAAACTCCTTTGATCCATTCTGGACAGTAGCCATCTTTTGTAGTTCTAAAAAATCCCATGTTAAGGCAATACATGCATTAGTAGTATTGTTTGTTATATAACTCATTTCTATAGGCAACCAATATGTTAAGTTTCTCCAATCAAAAATATCCTCCCACTGATTGGGAGCTTCTACTTCTTCTGTTTTAAACTTTATATAAATCAATAAATTACCATTCATTTTATCTTTTGAAATATAACTTAATGTTTGAGCCTTCATGGATTCTTGAATTTGTAACTCCCTACCGGAACTCTTTTTTCCATAAAAAAGCTGAGCGATTTCCGCTTGACTGATACTAAAAATCTGAAATATAACCACTAGTATTAGAAGTAATGCTAACAGTCTATTTATTCGCTTATTTCTTTGGTAAAGTAAAGTCAATATACTTGCTATAAAAAGATAGGAACCTATGGTTGAAATAACAAAATACCTGTGTATACCTTCTTGATACATATAGTAATCCCTTGTAAAAAACCACTGCCCCAGGATAAACAGTAACGCGAAAAAGGGAGACAGAAGTGCAAAAAGTAGGAGAGTATTTTTCTTACCAGTTAAATACCATTCAATTCCGCAACTTATTGAAATAGAGATAATAAAGGCTGCTAAAATCCCAGAGTATAATCCAGCATTAAAGGATGGCCCTGCATACCCAATGACAAGATGTTCAGGTATTCCAAAATGATGAGTATATAAAACAAAAATAATAACATCAAATATTAAATTTATTAACATTGATATAGAAAAAAATCTGAATGGTTTATTAGATATAATAAAAGATAAAATAAGAGAAACTGCCCCAAAGATAATAAATGGTTTATAAATTAAAGAGGAGATATAAGCAGACAGATTGGATATATTGATTGGTACAAGGATATTAAGAGATGCAGCCGGTAAAAATGTATAGCCTAGTCCCCATAATGGATTTAAAAGGAAGTACCAATTTCCGTTGGTAATTTTTTTAATAAAATCAGGCCAGCCTGCAGGACTATATGCATCTCCTCCAACATTTCCTAAACTATTCAAAGTAATAGTAATAATTGGCAAAAAGATCGCACTTAATCTTAAAACTGAAACAATAAAATTACACTTCTTATCTTTGATCAGAATAAATAACTCAACAAATAAAATAATTATAAATATAGGAAAGATGCGAATAGGAGATGCTAAATACCCAAACGTAACAATTAAAGATAGAAGCGATACGGTAATGATGGTTGGTTTTTTTACACAATAGTAATATACAATTAGAAACAGGAGCATTAATGCTACTCCCAAATATTCATTACCTACTACATAAAGGTATAGCGCTCCAGTAGATGGATAGCTGAGGCCATATAGAAAAGTTCCCAAAAAGGAAAATAGCCTATTCTTAGTTAGAAGCAGAATGAGAGGATAGAGCAGCAAAGTGGCAACTATTTTAAAGAAAATGTTTGTATAAAGATACATTGTATAGTTTTTCCCATACAAACTATCTAAAAAACCTAAATAGAAGTCGTGTGTTGCGTTATGAATACCTACCTTTTTCCATGTACCTATGGGATCTGAGAACATTTGGTCTTTGCTAAATCTGATCTGATAAAAACCACCATAATCCTCATTGGTTAATCCTTGACCTACAATTGGTTTCAATAAAATAAATTGGAAAAAAATAATTATTAGAACTAAAGCAGGAAATATAATAGGTCCTGAAAATATCTTAGTTAGCTGCATAGTTTTGTAATAGTATATCCTATTTTTTACTGATTCAAAAGGTTAGCTTGATTAGAATATAGTTCTTGTAATATCTCTTTGGTATTTGGGACTAAGTTTCGACCCTTAAATCTAAAGGCGTGAAAGTTTTCTTTCTTAAAAACATTTTCTCCACATTTAGTACTGACTATGGTTTCTCCATCTCCTAAGATAGCAACAAACCTTTCTAATTCTTCTTTGCCTAAAATTTCAATATTACACAGCTGAAATCGTTTTTCTTTGGGGATATTCTCCTTTAAGTCAAACCAACTGGCTAACCTCCATATAATTACTTGCTCATAATAAGCACCATTTTCGTTCTCCTCTGCCTGCCCAAAATAGATAAGTGGTAGGTTCTCTTTATTGTAATTTCTTGAAGTATTTATCTCTCTCCAGAATTGATTCCATACTCTTTGTTGATCTGTAGCTCTTAATCCGTGAAACAGCCAGTATGAAAAATATTCATCGATAGTACTGGAACTGATTTTAAAATAAAATCCTATGAAAATAGCTACTAAAAGAAGGGGGATGGTTAAATTTACATCTATGTCTAATTTGATTCTTTCGAAAATAAGCACCAAAAGTATAGCGATAACTATACTGGTTCCTATTGAGGGGATATTTAAATATGCATGCACACCCATAAAAATAGAGTTGAAGTCTGCAAAAACCCAGGTTAAAAAAATAAATATAAACGATGAAGTTATGGCGATAAACGCTAGCGGCAAAAGATTGTTCTTTACGTTAGATTCTTTCCATTCCCAAAGGAATACTAGATTTAGAGAAACCATCATAAGTCCAATTAATGCAGGGGTCATAAAAACTCCCGGGTCTACAGGAGCTCTGGTCATTTTGTCTAGATAAAGCCAGTTGTGAGCCAATAAATACGCAGCAAGACCTAGAATTATATTTAGTCCAAAACAGCGTATAAAAAACTTGAATGGTTTTTTGGAGATTAGTGCAGCTAAAAAACCATCGAATAAACTATATAAAAATAGTGGTCCTAAGAGAAAGTAAGAAAAAAAGGAGTAGAAGTCTTCGTAATTTGGTACTCCAAAAATTATCCAGAACTCCCTTGGTATATAGGTGCTTCCTAAGGACGCAAAAGGAGATAAGAAAAGTTGATAGTTTCCCTTACTCAGTATATCAAGTAAGGCAATTGGATATAGTAAAGACACAATTATCGATCTAGGTGAAAAAAGAAATAACAACAATAAAGGAGAATACAATATTAGTAACCTGGTGGTCGAAATTTTAAATTGATTTTTAAATTCGTTTCGAAACAAATTAACCAGTTCAATTAAGGGAAGAATAATCATTAACGGAAAAAGCCGGGTAGGATCTATAACAATCGTTACCAACATCCATATCGAAAGGATAAGTATGGTTGTTAATCTGGATATATTCTTTTTAACTACATATATATATGTAGTTAAAAACAAATTCATTGATGCAATAGCTATAAAGTCTTCTCCTCTGGAAGCGTTATCTAGACTTCCAAAGGGAGAATAGTGGATAGAGAAAAACAATGTTGATAGAAATGCCAATAATCTACTCTTGGAAATGGTAAGGACTAAGGGATATAGGCTAATAGATGCAATAATTTTTAAAAATTGATTAGTTACGGAATATAAAGAATAATTTAAGCCGAAAAAGTTATATAAGACCCCTATATAATAGGAATGAGGAAACCAATGCGGCCCTAATTCTTTCCATGCAGAAAAAAAATCAAGAATAGGATTTTGAATATATGCTCGATATGCTGAGAGAAATAACCAATCATCAGTAAAAAAACCAAACTCTAAATGCTTTAATCCGAGGAGAAATTGTGTTATTGATGCAATAAAAGCAAGAATGCAAATAACCCTGAAGTCTTTTTTATTCATTTCTCTTAATACTGGTTTTTAAGGAAAGGTAAAAACCAAGATTTGTAAGGTTTTATCATATAAGTATTACTCATCTGCTTCAAGCTCTCTCAAAATTCGATCTTTAATGTCTATTGGCTCTTTGTTTTTTAATCTAAAAGCATAAAAATCCTTTAAAGAATAGAAATGTGGCTTATAACAATAATCATAGAGGTAAAATCCTTTCTCCCCCTTTTTTGTCATGAATATCTCTTTTAACTGTTCCGGACGATTAATTATAAAAACAGGAAGACTACAGCTTCCTGGCTTATAGCTACCTTTAAAAAACATCCAGTCAGAAAATCTGCCAAGGGTACTCATTTCATAGAACCTTCCGTTGAGATAGTCATCACTTGTATCAAAATAAAATAAGGTGGGGGTTGAGTTATCAAAGCCTCCTAGTTTACTCCACACTCTGTCTCTCATCATCTCATGCTCCTTAGCGTCCATGCTATAACTGGTGATATCCCAGTTAGATTGAATTATTCTCTTATCCATATTGTAAATAGGTATCAGTAAAAGAAAGGTTAACAAAGCAATATTCTTACCTAAAACCCCAAAAACACTGATCTTTTTATACAGCAGTACTAGAGTTCCTGCTATAAAGATGCTGCTTCCAATTGAGGGGATATTTAGATACGTATGAACTCCTTTAAACAAGACAGACCAATCCTTGAACATCCATGTAAAAAATATGAAATTACTAGAAAATAAACATCCTACCCATAAGGCTTGGTATAAATGATTATTTTTTCCAGAATCGTTCCATTCTCGCCAGATAAAGAAAGATAACGACAGAATATAAATTGCTATGAAAACCGGGTAAAGTTCTATGTAGTCATAATGAACTTGAAGAGTTGATTGAAGTGTTTCTTGATGTTTAACTAAAACAAAAGCTATTAATTGGAAAAATATATTCGTTGACAAAATTCCGAAAAAGAAATTATATAGTCTTTTTTTAGGAACTGATAGAATAAAAACATAGAAAAGGGTTACTATTCCAAATATTGGTAAAGTATTGGTAAGCAGGTAACCGATATAATCAAAAATATTTTTAAGTTGAGGTGTGCCAAAAAATTTCCCATAGTCAGTTAAGAGAAAGATACTGCCCAATGACCCTAAAGGATAAAGTAATAATTGCCAGTTTCCTCTTAATATTTTATCGATGATCGCTGGAGCATTCAAGGTAAAACTAATTACTGATGAGGGAGAGACAAGAGTCAACACTAGATAAGGGAAAAAAAGAATCGTTAGTTTTTTAGATGTTTCCCAGGACACCTCTTTTGATCTCCTTATAATAACTAAGTAGATCTCAATAAATAAAATGAAGGCTAGGAGGGGATATATTCTAATAGGGGAGAAGAGCATACTCATTAACAAAAGGATCATTTGAAAAAAAAGCCACTTTCCCCCCCTTATTACTCCAATATGAAACAAGTAATAGGTAATTAAAAAGATACACATAAAAATTACAGCAATAAAATCACTCCCCCTTACAACCAACTCCAATGTCCCCACAGGAGAATAAGCCATTGCATATAAAACAACGGTAATAAAGGCTAGCAGCCGATTTTTAAAAACAATTAGCACTAAAGGATAAACCATTAAAGCAGCCAGTCCCTTGAGGATCTGATTTATAACTTGGTACATTTGAAAATTAAAACCTAAGAACTGATGCAAAAAACTTATGTATAGCGTCTGATAGGTGGTATATATACCCTGCTCCTTCCAAACTAATAAAAGCCCCATAAGTTTAAAGTGAGCAAGCGGCCACCAATCATCAGGAGTAAAACCATAGTTAAGTTGGGGTCTTAAAAGAACATATTGTAAGCCTGTTACTATAATTGTTAATAGGAAAAAAACCAATAAGTTCTTCTTATTCTTGATAAGAAAGTTTTTCAATGACTTAGTGGGAATATTGGTCATAACAATCTAACAGCTATTGATATTATTAAAACGGCTATCTCTATCATAGTTACATTTAACACGAGTAAACTCCCATACCCTATTATCAATTGCTTCCCGAATTACAAGATCTGGCTTGTATTGCTCAACTAATGATTGATCCAACTTAAACGATAGGTCATTACGAATTATATTATCAAAACTAAGTCTGAAGAAATAATCCAGACCAATAGGTTCTGGATGTATACTTTGAATCATAAGATAGCTAATAATCCTGTCTTGAGTAACTTTATTGGGAATTTTTTCCCTGATAATTGATACTATATCTTCAAAATAATATTTAGGCAGCCAATATCCAGGATTTGGATCGATAAGTTTATCTGATCCAGGCTCTGCAAACAATTGATAGGCCAAAGGGGCCATTTCAGGAAATGTATTAATAAGACATTTTACGCACACTCTTCTATCTATGTTTAAATATGAGTCTCCATATTCTAATATAGCCCCTAATTTAGGATGTTTATTAACAGAGTTATCTCTTATCTTAAATTTGACTCCGATTTCAGGCCGGCCAGGATTTTCGGGATAATTTAACCCGCCATCTCCCAACCACATCTCGTATTTTTCCAATGAGATATTAAAATCTTCTTCCGTGTATGTTTTTATTTTTTTAACCTTTGCTAATCTAGTCATAATTTCTTTATAGGCCAGAAATGCACCATAGTTGGTCCAATGAGAGTCGGTTTTAAAGAATAAGGGGTATGATTTTTCGCTTTGGAGGAAGGCATCTGTTACATCAATAATCTCTAAAGATGTTTTTTCCTTCATATAATTAACAAACTGGTTGTGTCTTGCTATTGAAATCCGATCATCGAATTTTAGAGTATGGTTATAAACCACTCTCCTATCGGGAACGATCACAAGAAAATAAGGGATATTTTGTCTATCAAGGGATGCTTTTTCTCTCTCAAAAATTTCTTTAAAGCTATTTAGTTCATCTTGAGTATAAAAAATTCTTTGATAGATCCTTTTATAATCTTGTCCAGGCGCAAGTGCACCAAATATCATCCCTTGGTCATTAAAATGAGTTTTAAAAACCTTGTTGGTCTTTAATAAATCTAGCTTTAAAACAAGATACTTCTTCAGAAAGATGTTTCTCAATCCAAAATTATCCAAGAAATAAGCATTTAACTCATTAATTACTGTATGCTCATAAAGATTAATCAAATGCGCGTTAAGACTGGTTTTAACCTCAGAAAGATTTTTAGGGTAATTAGAATTAATCACGGGCAATTTTGCAGTTTCTCTCCTTTCTACCAGATCGTCAGCTGAAGTAACCCCTAGAAATTGACCAACGTAAATTGTTGTTATAACTAAAAAATAGCTAATCAAAAGAAAATAATTAAAAATGCTTTTCATGCTTTAGAAACGGAAATAGATGAATGATTGATATGTTTCTGCTGATATAAAGATAAGCGAAAGCAGAAATAAGAAAGTAAAGGCCAACAAGCGAAATACTTCACTTGGTATCACTGATATTTTTGTTCTCTTGATATATGTTAAAAACATGGAGAAAATTGGAGTTGCAAAGAAGAGTCCTAAAATTAGAGCTAAAATTATATCATTTCTGACAAAATAATCGGTCGAATAGTAAATCAAATCTTGGTTAAGATTATTAAACATCAATTTAATAAAACCCGCTGACTCTGTTAGACTCTCACTTCTAAAAAATACCCAGCTTATTAATAACACCAAAAGGGTATAAACATGCTTGACTAATTTAGGCATCCAGTTAATGAAAAATCCTCCTTTTAGTCTTTCTAAAACAAGAAATATTCCATGGAATAAACCCCAAGCTATAAAGGTCCAGTTTGCACCATGCCATAGTCCTGTTAAAGCAAATACTAAGATAATATTTCTAAAGGTTACAATCTCGCCTTTTCTATTACCCCCCAATGGTATATAGACATAATCTTTAAACCAATTATACAATGTCATATGCCATCTTCTCCAAAAGTCTATAATACTTGTTGCTGTATATGGATAGTTGAAGTTTTCCGGGAACTTAAAGCCGAAGATCATCCCTAGGCCAATTGCCATGTCAGTATAACCCGAGAAGTCATAATATATTTGTAGTGCAAAACAAATTACTGCAATCCAAATTTGCTCTATGGATACATGTGCAGGACCGATACTGAAAACTTCATCTGCTACCGGGGCTAGAGTGTTTGCAATAATTACCTTTTTAGATAATCCGATCATAAATCTATATAATCCTTGTGAGACCATCTGCCAGTCAATTGCTCTTTTTATAAGCTTTTTTGCCACTTGGTGGTATCTGATAATAGGACCAGCAATTAGATGTGGAAAGAGAGTAAAATAAAGGACCAATCTTGCCAAATTTTTTTCCGGCTTATTAACCCCTTTAAATACGTCTATATTGTATGAAATTGCATGGAAAGTAAAAAAAGATATTGCTAAAGGTAAATAGATATTAAAAGTTTTGTTATCTATCCCTACAATATTTAAATTGCCAAATATAAAATTGGTATATTTAAAGTAAGCTAAAACTCCTAAATTTAAGATTATTGCTAAGATCAAAGATGCCCGTTTCGAATCTTTCTTCTCCTGCATCGAAATTGCAAGAGAAGTAAAAAAATTTAGTATAATCCAAAGATATATTAACAGAACATATAACCCCTCGCCCCAAAAATAAAACAAACCACTAGCTATAATTAATAAAATATTCCTCTTATCTTCCCGTAGAAAAAAATACAGAACAAGTACCAGTGGGAAAAAGTATAACAAAAAAACCGGACTAGTAAAATTCATTTTTAACTCTATTTATCTTAATCTTGGCCAGCTCCTCTCGTACCATCTCTGTTATTTCAACCAGCCGATTTTTTCCTTCTAGCTTGAAGGCATACACATTTTCAATTGGAATTGGTGCTTGAGGGAAATCAAATGGCGCCAATGAACTGCCATCTGTTACGGCCGATACGACTTGTTCCCAACCATCCAGAGGAACTGGCATCTTAGAAAAATCATCTAAATTATAAGCTAACGCCATATGTACAGGAAAACCGAATGTCAGTGCTCCATAAAGAATTTGTCTATTCTCCCCTGTGAAATAAAAGACCTGCGCTTCTCCACTCTTCCCAATTTCCGAGATTAAAGGAAGTTGTTCCCAAACTTTTTCTGTAATTTCAACACCATGCAAATTGTCTACTTGATACTGTAAGTAGTTTCTTGAAGAATAAATGTTTAATATAAGAAACAGCGAAACGAAAAGAACACCTAATATCGTAAATTTTCTTTTTATTCTACTTATAAGAATCGCTATAAAAATGGTTAGTCCGGATGCTGAGACTATTAGATAACGATGAAAAAAGGGTAGTAAAGTTAATGGATCTTTAAGCCAAGCGAAAATAAATGCACATATTAACCAGCAAAAAGCTAAAAAGAATCCAGTCGAAATTAGATAGTTGCTACGATTTTTATAGATCAGCCTTAAGGCAAAAAGGATAAAGAATATCCCTACCCAAAGCATTATTCTTTGATCAACCATCTGATAGTCAAGAGGTATTAACATATTACCGATAATAATAAGCGGGTACAGAATAAAATCTGTACTTCCTTTATTCAGCAAGGCTCCAGACGAAGCTAATCCCCCTTTCCATACTCCGGTTAGCTGATCTATCGGACCAAAAAGGGAATATCCCGAACGCCCACCAAATTCGGAGACTATCTGACCAAATATGACTAGAATAATAAATAAACTTATAAAACCACTCAACCGGATTATTAACAACTTTAGATTTTTTAACTGAAAAAATCTAAAGAAAAAGAATAATTCCATTAATAGGACAAGGGGTACTGCACCAGTCATTCTGACTGAGGCAGTAAACATCGCCAGAACCAAAAACAATAGGCTAATCACATAAAAACGCGGGTTGTAGTCTTTTTCATGAGCCTTCACAAAATAAAGGAGGAAAAAATTGAATAAAGCTATGGCAATATAAACTGGCATATTAAAAACCCAATTAGTAGCATCAAGACCTACGGCAGTTACAGAAAAAAATAAAACAGCCAATACAGCAGAAACTTTATTCTTAGTTAAATAATAAACAAGCGGATAAAAAGATAGAGCTGCAATCAACCTTAGAATATAAGCTGTAATATAGTAGTAAAGAGATTTAAAACCCACTATCTCTGCTATCAAACCCATTATTAACTCAAACGAGCCGTACCTGGTTAAAAAATACGTTAAGTAGTTTAAAGCTCCATGGGAAACAGGACCAATGGTATAGAAATATCTCCATAACGCTAGCCAATCATCTCCATAAAGTCCTAATTGAAAGCTTGGATAAAGTGCAAATAAACTGAAGGGCACCAGAATTAGAAAAATGAAAATTAGATTCTTTCCTTTAGTCATTATTTTTAAAATCTTTAACAGCAATCAATCCACCGCTTATTTCAGGGAAAAAATAACTAAAAGGGGTAAAAAGGTAATAAAGCGCCTGTTTTAATTTAATAAAACGGTCCCCCCAAAGCAATGGGATTTTTACTCCGATTCCATAAACCCTATACCCACGTGACCTGAAATCTTTAATAGTCCAGAGTGACTTATGTTCATCCTCTTCTTCACCTTCTATGGTTTTGAAAAACATATTCGGGGTGGAGATAATAGCCCTTCCGCGGCAAACTCTATCTATCCCTTTTAACAACTTCAATCCATCACTTCTGTTTAGATGTTCAATAACCTCTATACATAAAATAAGATCGACGCTTTTATTTTTTAAGGGAATAGTCGGTAATCTGTGTTTAATAATACGGTCATAGGTATTATGCTCCATACAAGATTTTATATATTTTTCGTTTATCTCTATTCCTAATAATTTAGTGTCCTTTAAGTCTCTACTTCCATGTAGAAGACAACCGTTTAATCCTCTACCACAACCAACATCTAAAACTGTTTTATTAGCTATAATAGGGGTAAAATATGATATAAACGGGTGATAAAAAAATGGGTGTGTCCCAGACGGTATGTTATTCATAAGTTATAGTTTTAGAAATTAATTTAGTTTTTTTCTCCAATTCTCTGGTAAAAGTTGGCTATCAATTTCAATTTCAGTATAAATAGGATTTTGTACCCCTTGTGATTTTACATATTCCCATGTTTTTTTTAAACCCTCATTAATAGAGGTTCTATCTTTATATCCTAAATATTTTTTTGCTAAACTATGGCTTGAAATAGCAATCTTTACCTCTTGGGGTCTATTTTTAATGTATTTTGGCTTTATTTTGAGACCAGAAATATTTTGTACTATGTCAGAAAGTTCATTAATAGAATGATCTTTATCTGATCCGATATTAAATATCATGCCATTGGCGTTTAAAAATCCACATTTTATAATTGCATCGACTACATCACTAATGTAGGAAAAGCATCTTCGCTGTCTCCCATCCCCATAAATAAAATAAGGTTCGCCCTTAAGAAGAGCACTCATAAAAATAGTAACTACATTTCGATAGGGGTCTGACATATTTTGACCAGGTCCATACACATTATGAGGTCTAGTAATTACATATTCAAAATTATGGACACTGCTTAATATCTTAAGCGATTGCTCTACAGCAAGTTTCCCCACTCCATATATATCTTCTGGTTCAGGTCTATCTGACTCTTTAAAAGGTGCCCGAATAGATCCATAAACAGCAATGCTAGATGTAAATACGAATCTCTTCATACCATTATTTAAAGCAGGAACAAGAGTATTTATGAAGGTATTATATGTTCTAGTAGAAATATCTATTGGTGAGAATTGGGCCTTATTCTCAGCAGCATTTGCTGCTAAATGGTAAATAATCTCCGGCTTTATAACCTTGATTATTTCTTCTGCTTTTTTTCTATCTCTCAAATCACAAAGATAAAATTTAGAGTTAGGGTTTAGATTTTTTTTACTACCACCTGATAAATCGTCTATATTAAAGACATTATGACCTTCACTTATTAATTTATTTATTAAATGACTTCCAATGAATCCCGCTCCCCCAGTCACTAGAATGTTTCTTTTTTTCATATTTATGTATTAATTAACCACAGCTATCTTATTCAGAAACTAACCTTTTTTCAATATTTAAAATCTCCACTATATTTTCATCTATATATGATATTACTATTATATATGTTAAACTTTTTTAAACTTTTATGAGGTGGCCTTTAGTCTCAGTGGTAATGTCGAATTACAACGGAGTAACGTTGAATCTATTAAATGATTCTCTCCCTCCAATTCTAAAAAACTCTTATCCAAACTTAGAGGTAATTTTAGTAGATAATGCCTCAACTGACAACAGCGTAGATTATATAAAAAATAAATTTGGTAAGAATCCCCGTCTAAAGATTATTCAAAATCATATTAATATGTACAGTATAGGACTGAATTTAGGAGTAAAGAACTCCTCCGGCAAATATGTAGCTTTTTTCAACAATGATGTTGTCGTAGAGGATGATTATTTTCAAAAAATAATTACTTTTTTAGAAAAAAATTCTGATATTGCATTAGCTCAAGGGAAATTAGTGTCATATTATAATAAAAAAATAATTGATAGCGCAGGGGAAACAATGGATTACTTCGGGAATCCTATAACTATAGGGTCAGGTCAGAATGCAAAGGAGAGTTACAACCAAATTATGGAAATATTATCTGTTAGTGGCTCGTGCTCAATTTTACGAAAGTCTGTAATTTCCAAGGTTGGATATTTTGACGATGACTATGGTATTGGATATGAAGATATGGATCTGTCCTTAAGAGCATGGCTTAGGGGGTATCGGGTAGTTTATTCCCCTGATGCTATAGCTTTTCATAAAAGGGCTGCTACAGACCTCTCCCCAATGGTTAGAGCAATCGTTAGGTGGCATTTCAACAAAAATAGGCTAGCTACAATGATTAAAAATTATCCCCTTACCGATCTTATTACCTGTCTACCTGTTACAATAATTATTTATATTTTTGCAGGATTATGGGAAATATTATTGAAAAAGAATTATCAAGTAGGAATAACTCGATTCTCTGCAATTATATGGGCCATTGATCACCTACCTAATATAATTAGAAAAAGGGGCTTAGCCAGAAACGGAATTAACAATAGCAATTTTGAAATAATTCGTAAACTTTTGTTTAAAAAGATATTATTCCAAAGCTTTTTGTCTTTTCTTAAAATCAAAAATTAAATGAATTTCCTACCATTTTCCTATAATTGGGTGGTGCAAAGAAACCTTAATAAAGCAAACGTTAAAACTGTCTTAGACCTTGGCTGCGGAACAGGCACAACTGGTATTAGATTTAATCAAAATAACCAGTACCTTTTGACGGGTGTAGACATATTTGCACCATATCTTGAAGAATGCTTAAGGACTGGAAAATACGCTAAAGTGAAAAGTGGAGATTTTAAAAAAAAATTAAAGTTTAAAAGTAAAGGGTTTGATGCAGTGGTATGCTTGGAAACGATTGAGCATTTATCTAAAAAAGATGGACTAAAGCTAATCGGAGAGGCTGAAAGGACTGCAAAAAAGGTGGTGATCTTTACCTGCCCAATGGGGAAAGCTATCCAAGAAAGTTATGATGAAAACAAGTATCAGAAACACTTATCATCCTGGTTTCCTGGAGAATTTACAAAAAGAGGATATAAGGTCAATGGGATCGGTTTAAAATCCGTTTACGGAAAACACACCCACGTTAACCATACTATAAAACCTTACACAGCTCCATTATATTTTCTGTCTTTTTTAGCTAATCCTATAACAAACATTTTCCCAAATATATCTTGTCAGATGGTAGCCATTAAGTTACTCTAAACTTAATGAGAACCCTTCTTGTCACCTCTATCCTTGCTTTAATTCTAGTTTGTAGCTGGTTTAAGGATGGTGATTTGATGGGATACGCAGAAGGGGCTCTTCCCTTCTATAAAATTTCCCGTTATTTAGATCAAACTTCATATGCATGGACTGCGCATCCGGGCCTGGGAAATATAAGCTTAATTACTACTGCCTCTAAGCCCACATATCAATTACTGACCCTAATTCAGGATTCAGGTATAGCTGGGTACCAGATTCAAGCAGCGGTTTTTTGGTTTCTTTTAGTAAGTGCTGGGGTAGGAATTTATCTATTTACTAAAGAATTTTTTCCTGAATTACCTGAAAAATATTTATTTCTGGCAATATTATTTTATTGGTTTAATCCGATCTCTTTGGTCAATATTTGGAATAGATTCTTGCTTAACTATATTTTCTTTTTTGGAGCACTCCCCTTGCTATGCTTTCTATTTATCAAGGGTTTACGAGCAAAAAGTTATTTTTGGGGCTTACTGCTGATAACTACTATTGGAATTTATTCTTATATCTTTTCTTATCTGGCTTTTAGCTTGCTTATCTGGATTGCTTTTGGAATTTTTACTCTTTTCTTCATTCTGCTTGAGAAGGAATCAAGGGTATGGCTTTTTTATCTAAAATATGTAATTTTGGTATTTGTTCTTTTTGTTTTATCTAATTCTTGGTGGATTAGCCAGCTATTAACATTCCAATCCTCATTTGGATTTGATAAATCCTTTCAGGAACTATTTAACACTGCAAGTAATTTAGGGGTCTTGGATGCTATAAGTCAAAAGTTGGGGAATTTAACTCATATATTTAGAATGTCTCATGCCTACTTTTTTACCCAACCCTCTATGGAGTGGGTCAAACTCTTCAATTATCCACTTTTGGTTGCTGTAGAATATTTTATCTTTGGGATTATTTTTTATTCTTTTATTAAAAATTACCAGGAAAAATCTTTTTTCTTATTAGGAAGCATCTTGTTCTTGGTTATTTTTCTAGTAAAAGGAAGTAATCCTCCTTTTGGAGAAGTTTATAGTTTATTATTCCAGAATCTTTCCTTTTTACAGGTCTTTCGAAATCCTTTTGAGAAATTTGGGTATCTCCAATCCATGTTAGAAGCATCATTATTTGCAATAAGTCTTTATTATTTGCAGAAAAAAAAGTTTCCCCTAAGAAGACAGTATTTGTATTTATTCTTCTTTTTTTTTATAACATTTATCTGGGGATTCCCCTTTTTTACAAACCTGGTATTTACCAATACAGAGGCTCCCTCGAACATTTACTCTATCGGTTATAAAGTCAAAGTCCCTCCGTATTATTCAGAAGCAAGTGATTGGTTGCAACATCAGGGTAGTAATTTTCGCTTAATTGGCTTCCCTATTACTGAGGAAGGGGTTACATATAATTGGGAGAAGGGCTACTCTGGAGTAGAATTATCCAGTACTCTTTTCTCAACCCCAGGAGTCTTTTTTAACACTGCTGTACCTATGCATCATGATCTAGTCCCTAAATTACAACCTCTTTTATTTGAAGAAGAGAGTTTCTATAGAATAGCAAATATTATTAATGCCCGATATTACTTAGTGAGAGACGACGTAAATTATCAAATACGGGCTCTTAAAAACCCTGAAGGAATAAAAAGAAGGTTTGCATATTTAGAAGAACAAGGAGAAGTAAAGAAGGTAGCAAGCTTTGGAAAGTTAACTATCTGGGAAAACTTAAACTGGTTTGATACTACTTTTTATCCTGTTTTAGAGGTGGTGGCAGTCTCATCAAAATTTGATAAGAATATTCTGTCTAAAGTCGATCCTTCAAAAGGGAGGGTCTTATTGAACAAAGAGATGAATCTGTCAAAAGAAAATACCTCTAATATCAAACTACAATACAAAAAAATTAATCCTGCTAAATACGCTCTCCATATCTCAACTGATAAACCGTTTATTTTAATCTTCTCTGAGCTTTTTAATGGAAACTGGCAAGCAATTTATCCTGATAAAAAAATAGTCGATAATCATCTGATTGCTAACTATTTTGCCAATGCATGGATGATTGATAGGGTAGGAGAATACGATATCGAAATTCTCTTCAAACCTCAGGTTCTTTTTGAAACTGGTCAAAAATTATCACTTATAACACATAGTATAGTTATTTTATTATTAGGGTATCTCTACTTAAGAACGAGAGGTTATGTAAAAAACCAAAATGATTAATTATTGGCTTATTTTTATAATTTGGGTATTATTCTTGATATTCAAAAAAAGAGAGTTTGCCTATTATTTAAATATTTCTTTTTATCTATTTTGTATTGGCGCCGTTTTAAAAGTGTTAACAATTGACACTCCTTCAGAAATATTCATGAGATTGAGCTTACTCTCGATACTGACAAGTTTAGGATTTATCATTTGGAAAAATATCAAATTGAGCTTTCTTAGAAACTAAATAAGGTCCCAGTGCAAGATATTTAAGCCCAGAGTTTTTAAAAACAAAGAGGGCGTCATCAGGAGTATACACAATTGGGAAACCGTGTAAATTAAATGAAGTATTTAGAACAGCTCCTATCCCAGTAAGAGATTTAAACTCCTTTATAATTTTATAGTAACTAGGATTCCAATCCTGGTAAACAATTTGCGGTCGAAGCGTATGATCATATTGATGGGTTGCAGCTTTTAATTTATCTTTTCCTAGTTCTGTTGCATCAAAAGTAACAATCATATATGGCGCCTCTATCTTTTTTTCGTTTACAACATACTTATCTTTATCTTCTTCCAAAATGGAAGGAGCGAAGGGCATCCAAAAATCGCGACTTTTTATCTGTTCATTAATCTGGGAAATAACTTCTAGTTGAGAAGGATGAGCAAGTATCGATCTATTCCCTAGTGCCCTTGCTCCAAACTCCATCCGGCCATTAAACCGTGCCACAACCTGACCTTCGGCCAAAAGTTGGACTATATTTTTTTCTATATCTTTTGGTTTTGAACATATATAGGAATTATATTCCGATTTTTTTAAAGCCTTTTCAATTTCTTTATTGGTAAACTCTCCGCCTAAATATAAATCTTTTATATTATCCACTGTGTTTTTATTTGATTTAGTCAAATATCCCCAGTAAGCTGCGCCAATAGCACTGGATTCATCAGACGCAGAAGGAGTTACGTAAAATTCCTTAACCTCCGGAAGTTCTAGAATTTTCTGATTTGCTTTCACATTCATAAAAACACCACCGGCGCAAACGACATTGGTAATACCCGTTTTTTTAATCCCCATTTTTATCCACCTACATAAAACATCTTCTGTAAGAAATTGAAGGGCACCGGCAATGTTATCAAATCTTTCATAGGCGTATACTGTAGGCAGAAGTCGATAGAACATATGAGAATGAATAATCGTTCCAAAAGAGAGGTCATCATTAATCCAGATGGTATCTTTTATTTTTTTGAATACAGACCGATAGTTCTTAGGGCTTGCATAAGGTGCAAGCCCCATTACTTTATATTCATGTTCACCTAGTTTCATCCCTAAATAGGCAGTTGTTTGGGTATAAAGATCACCAATTGAAGTACCGGATGGTGATTGGGAAATTCTTTTAATTTTTCCGTTTTTTGCAACACTTACTGTTGCACATACATTATCTCCCATTGAATCTAGTGTAAAAATAAGAGTGGGTAAGGACTTGTTAATATTTGCTCCGTAAAAAGCCGAATAAATGTGTGCATCATGATGCTCAGCCTTTAAAATTTTCTCCTTAGGAAATCCTAAATTCTTTTTTATATCTTCCTGTAGATTTTTCTCCAAAATAGGATCAACAGTAAACTTATAAAACATACTCAGTAATTGGTCTAACAAATATTTTGAATAAGGAAATAAAGTAAGGATCTGTTCTTTTATAAACCACAAAACAGAAATCGCTTTTTGTTTTATATCAAGGTCTTGATTCTTAACAATTTTCCCCTTCTCTCCTTGAAAAGTAGTGTATCCGGTGTGAATCTTGGGATCTTGATAATTTAACACTAAATAATCAACATCTCCCAATTTCAAATTCGATATTCGTAGGCATTCTTTTATAGCAAGATAAGGAATTCCCGCTTGGTTCTTAACCCTTGTTAAGCGCTCTTCAGAAATACAAGCAAGAACCTTTCCATCTTTCAAAAGACATGCTGTAGCAGTATGGGAAGTATTTACTCCTATGACAATCATGTTTGCAAAAAGGCAGATATACTTTAGATGAAGGTTAATAATAAATCAAGTTTTGTATAAAAAAACATTTATCTTCTTAAGATAAGTGTTAAAATACCCTTCATGTCAAGTCTATTCAACACACTCAAGCGCTCTCCCATTTATGATCTACTTCTACCTATATTTCAGATATTAGAGGTCAAGAAATGGCAAGACAGAAAGATGAACCCTCCAACACCACAACTTATAAAACATTCCGTAGTAAGAGAGTATCTATGTAAGTATAGGGTACAGACACTGATTGAGACAGGGACGTATTTGGGAGTTATGATTGATGCTCTTAAAAGAAATTGTAATGAGATCTATACTATAGAATTAGATAAGAGGTTATATGAACGAGCCAAAAAAAAGTTTAAGAAATATTCCCATATCACAGTACTTCAAGGAGATAGCACCAAAGTTCTACCTCGGATATTAAAAAAGATTAACAACCGCACTCTTTTTTGGTTAGATGCCCATTTTTCTAAAGGAATTACGGCGAGAGGGGAAAAGGAAACACCTGTTATGGAGGAACTTAAAGCTGTTCTCAATCACCGAATTAAAAATCATGTCATTTTAATTGATGATGCAGATGTATTTAATGGTAAAAATGATTATCCAACTATTAATACCGTCAGAAGACTTATTAATGCAAAAAATACTAAGTTAAAGTTAAGAATTAAAAACAACATTATCAGAATTACGCCTTGATATAATTAGAAGTTCTATGATTTTTTAATTTAACATTAACCTTTTTGTTTATATTTTCAGCGCCATTTGTCTCTCTTATATGTATCCCCAAAGGAAGATATTTAATATTTACAGGTAAATCATCAGCTTTAAATATTCGCCAAGGATCGATAACAGTTATTTTCTCATTCTCCGAAAATTTCACGTTTTTAAATTCTGGCCAATTCATCGCAAAAAGTAATAAATTGGAGTTTTTGATGCACTGATTAATGTCTTTCGCATAGATAATTTTATCTCCAAAAACTTGTTTGATATTTTTTAGTGAAATTGGATCATATACTATAATTTTTATCTGTTCTTTAATTAATTTTTCCAGAACCTTTATACCCGGCGATTCCTCTATTACATCAGTATTGGGCTTATAAGATAAACCTAGTACACCTACAGTCTCTCCTTTTGATATATTCTGAAACACAAATTGAGCTAATCTCTGGTTTTGTTTTACATTTATCTTGTGAGTTGTTAGTGCTAGTTTCGCAACCACCTTGTTCTTATTAGCAATATAAGTTAAGGCATTATTATCTCTGGGAAAACAGGGACCCCCATAACTCGGACCCCCCTTTAGATATCTCTCCCCTACTCTTGAATCTAAACCTATTGCTGATGTTACAACATCTACATTTCCTCCAGGTAATTTCTCACATATCTCTGCTAACATATTGGCATAGGAAATTTTGGTTGTTATAAAGGTATTTAATGAGATTTTAGTAAGTTCGGCATTAACAAAGTTCATTCTGATAACTGGAGCTTGATTATCTAAATATTTTTTATAAAACTCCTCTAATATATCTCCTGATCTTGCGTCAGATTCTCCTATTAGAACAAAGTTAGGGTTAAGAAGATCCTTAATCACGCTTCCCAGAGCAATGAACTCAGGATTATAGCATAACCCAAACTCATGCCCACAATTAAATTCATTCCCACATACCTTTTTAGATAATTTCTCAATTAATTGCTTAAGTTTGTCTGTTGAACCTGGTAAAACAGTACTTACTATTACTATTAAATGGTAAGCGTTTTTATATTTTAACCCTTCGCAGATTCTTTTTAAAGCTAACTTAATATATTTCAGTGAGAAATTGCCATTCTTTAGACTCGGAGTAGCAGTGACAATAAAAGTAATATCTGTTTTTAATACCGCCTCATAAACATCTGTCGTTGCAGATATTCTCTCTTTATTTTTTTTCAAAAACTCCTCCAGATCAGGCTCATAAATATATACCTCACCTTTATTTACCTTTTCCACATTCCGACTGTTGATATCGACGCCTATAACCTCAAATCCCTTAGAAGCGATACTTACCGCAAGAGGGAGACCTAGTTTTCCTAAACCGACAACTGAAACCTTCATATCTTTGCTATATTAAAAGTACGAAATTATTTTCAATATTAGTTAAGCGCTAAATTTATGGGCAATGGGAATTCTTCTGCCTATTCCGAATGCTTTCTTAGTAACTTTAACACCAGGAGCTGCTTGTCTTCTTTTGTATTCATTCCGATTAATCAAATCTAGGATACGCCTAACCACTCCTTCAGGGTATTTATTTATCAACTCTCTTTTTGTTTTCATCTCTTCCACAATTTCATCAACCAAAGGTGATATTATACTGTAAGATGCTCCCAATGATTGCTCGTCGGATTGATTATCCCTTAACTCTGCGCTAGGAATTTTTTTAATTATATTTTCAGGAATTATTTTTTTCCCAAGACTATTAATAAATTCTGCAAGTCTGTATACTCTCAATTTAGAAATATCAGATAGAGGGGCAATTGCTCCACACATATCACCATAAAGAGTTGAGTATCCTAACGCAGTCTCTGTTTTATTGGCGGTACTTATTACTAAACCATTAAATTTATTTGCATGGGCCATGAGTATCATTCCTCTTATTCTAGCCTGGATATTCTCTTCAGTACTGTTAAATGGTAGATCACTGAACTGTTTCTTGAGAGAGTTTAAGAAAGTATCATAAATGTCATTAATTGGAATTATTTCTAGTTTAATTCCTAGATTTTTTGTCAATGCTTTTGAATCTTCTAGGCTACTTGAGCTCGAAAAAGAAGATGGCATAAATATGCCTGTAACGTTTTTCACCCCTAACGCTTTGACAACGATAGTTGCAACGACAGCTGAATCTATGCCCCCTGAGATACCAATAAATGCTTTTACGAACCCTGCTTTTTCAAAATAGCTTTTTATAGAAAAAATTAAAGCCTTATAGATTCCAACTATCTTATTATCAGATGTTAATTTTATTTCTGCGTTATCTTTATGAAACAGTTTATTGGAATTTACATAAATTAAATCCTCTTCAAATTGTTTACCTAAAGCTATTAATTTTCCAAAGTTATCAAAAACCATACTTTGACCATCAAATACTAACTGCCCATCGTATCCATCTTGGACACCAACGGTATTAGCGTAGATAAAAGGAACTTTGTGATTTAAACTAGTTCTTCTTACTAACTTTTCTCTATCAAATATCTTGTCGACATAGAAAGGTGAACCGGATATATTAATTAATATTTTGGCTCCACGATCAATCAAATCCTCAGAAACTTTTAAGGGGTAATTATCATCCCAAAGATCTTCACAAATTTGCACCCCTAATCTAATTCCTTGAAAATCGATCACCTTTCTACCCCTTCCCTGGGAGAAATATCTGTTCTCAAAAAATACATCATAGTCTGGTAATAATGTCTTATCTTGAATTGCCAATAACTTTTGATTATATATAATAGCTGCAGAGTTATATCTTATTGGAGTGTTGTCTGGCCCTATCTTATTTTTGTCACAATCAATGAACCCAACTATAACAAATATGTTTTTTGTAAATTTGATAATCTCTCGTAAGGCTTTTAAATTATCGTCAATATATTTGGAATGTATCATTAAATCGAGCGACATATAACCCGGAATGGAAAGCTCTGGGAAAACGACTATTGTTGTTTTATTCTTTTTAGCAATATTTATGTATTTGATAATTTTTTTCGTATTTCCCTCTATGTCTCCAGGTTCAGTAGCAATTTGAGCTATAGCTAATTTCATATTTAGTTTATACCATTAAGTCTAAACTTGAATCTTCTGGGTTACCTATCAAGTAGTTACCAATTGCTAAATAATCCAAATTTCCTACCAAAAAAGCTCTTAACGCGTCGTCGGGCGTACACACAATCGGCTCTTCATGAATGTTAAAACTCGTGTTTATAAGGGTAGGTAATTTAGTAATTTTATAATATTCTTTTAAGATTTTATAATAGCTGGAATTATCCTCTTTTGCCACCAATTGAGGCCTTGCTGTGTTATCCACATGAACAACTGCAGGTGATTTTAATTTCATCTCCTTAGAGCAGTTGAAGGTGATGGTCATAAATTTGGCAGCATATTTAGCACCTTTTAAATTTAAAAAATATCTATGAGAAAATTCATATAAAGTTACTGGTGCAAAAGGCATAAATTCAGTTCGTTTTAATTTAGCATTTAAAGTTTGATTAATTTTTGGGTCAGTTGCCTGACTAAGAATGCTCCTGTTTCCCAAAGCCCTAGGACCATACTCCATTCTTCCGTTAAACCTTGCTACAATTTTTCCCTCTGTGAGTAGTTTTGCAATCGCTTTTTCGATAGCCTTATAAAATTTATACTTTACCCCGTATTTTTTAAGCGTTGTTAGTATTTGCTTATTTGAATATGAGGGGCCAAAATAAATATTCTCTAATCTTTTAAACTTCATTTTGTTCTGAACTCCTATATGCAAACCACCCCCTATTGCTAATCCATCGTCCCCCATCGCTGGATGAATGAAAATTTGTTTAATTTGCGGTAGCTCATAGATTTTTTGGTTCAATTTAACATTGGCCATTACCCCTCCAGCTAAGGCAATTCTCTCTATTTTGTGTTCTGCCAACACTTGTTTAATTATCTTCAGAACACAATCTTCTAATCTTTGCTGAAAAGCAGCTGCGATATCTTCCTGTTTATATTTTTCATATTCCTTAGGTCTCTTTTTGTAATATAAGCAATAAGATGTTATTTTAATTATTTTTTCATAATCCACCCGGAGCTCTAATCCATCGACCCAAAGAAGTGATTCAACTAGCTTATATACTTTTTGGGGATCACCATAAGCAGACAATCCCGTGATTTTACCTTCGTGACGTAAGGGTTTAAACCCGAGTATGTAAGTCGATATGGAATAAAATATCCCAGCGGAATTAGGTAAGCTACATTCAGTTATTTTTTGCCAGTTGTTATCTCTAACTACATAAAGAGACATTGCTTTTAATCTTCCTCCACCTTCAAAACATCCTACTAAACAGCTATCCCATCCAGAGGTGTAGTATGCAGAATAAAGATGTGCATTATGATGAGAAACAAAAACATATTCTCCTCTAAACCCTTTAAGAAATAACTTGAGTCTTACCAGCGGAAGAATATCCTTATACAAGTAGGCTGGAATAAAGAAAAGCGATATAAATATTGATTTTAAAACAAAAAGAGGATTTTTTAAGACAAATAAATTTCTCCCTTTAGTAAGAAAAAACTCCATAGTAAAAAGCTTAATGATCTCAACAAAGGAGTCGGGGAATGGTTTCTCTCCGATAACCACTACTTTGTCGATTTTTTTAGGAGAAATTTTTGTAAACTCTAGGCAATTTTCTAATGCTTTATCTGGAAAACCTTTATCCATTTTTTTTCGAGAAAAACGCTCGTTTGATGAAGCGTATAGAATTTTCCCATCTTGTATTAATGCAACTGAGGCGTCATGACTATGAAATTGAATTGATAGTATCGTCATATTTTTAAGTGATTTTGGTTTTTATTCAATTGAATGATAATCAGTACTTATATAAATATCAACTGATATTTCGCTTTTCTCTTTATAATTACATTGCATCGCACTAATTAACTTAATACGCTATAATCTTACAAATAAATTATGAAGCTTTATAAGGATAAAACAAAAATATTAATGTTAACTCATTATGCATTTCGAGCGGAAGATGGTGAGGATACTGATCAACGTATCCTTCGATACCTAAAAGAGCGGGTTAGAAAAGTAGTTTTAATTACCCACCCATTTCCAGATTTTAATTATCGAACTTCCTATTGTACTATTTACGAAAATGGGAATCAGGTAAAGCAAATAAAGGTGGCCATTGTGAAAGGACTTTCTGCTCTACAATACCTTCACCACGTCTTACTAATTTACTATTACCTCGTAAGGGTAGGTCTCTCGTATGACCTTTGTATCGCCCTAGAAAATATGTCATTTATGGTAATTTTACCTTTTCGTCTATTGGGTACTGTCAAAAGATTGGTTTACTACTCAATTGATTTTATGCCTCAAAGGTTTCCTAACCCTTTTATAAACTGGCTATATCACTTTATAGATAAACTGGCATGTAGACTTTCAGATATTAATTGGGTAATGGTTAAGGAGCAAATAAACGAACGCAGAAAATATGGGGCGATCACAATTAAAAGTTCTGCATTTACAATTGTTCCAATCGGATATGAGACAAAAAATATTGATATAAAACCTTTAAATAAGATTGACTTTCATAATATTGTATACGCAGGTGGTTTCAGGGAATCAATGGGCCCACAACTAGTTATCAAAGCTATGCCTCACTTGATAACAAAAATCCCAGATATTCGGTTAACTATTATCGGGTTAGGAAAAGATTTAAAAAAATTAAAATCATTAATAAAAGAATTAAAAGTTAGTCAACAGGTTGATTTTAAAGGGTTTATACCTGGTTTCAGGGATTTAACTCATGAGATATCTTTAAAAAGCATAGCTCTTGCTCCTTATGCACCTATACCGGGAAGTTATAGTTATTATTCTGATCCAAGCAAGATAAAACTTTATATCTGCTGCGGGGTTCCAGTCATTACAACGAAAGTAACTACTATTTCAAATTTAATCTCAAAAACTCACTCTGGTATTATAATTGATTATTCAGAAAAGGCTCTGTATAAAGCAGTATTATTTTTACTTGCTTCTAAAAAAAGATTCCTTAATTATAAAAATGCCGCTATAGATCTTTCCCACAAATTTGATATTAACCACATTATGGACAATGCTATTCAAAAAATCCCATTTTAAGCCGACATCTTATAGCTCTTGACTACTATTACTACTGCATCTAGAATCGAATAACTAAAACCAAGCTTATAGGTGTATTAAAAAGAATCTTAAAAATGAGTAGAGGGAAAATGGAAGATAAATATTTAGTAACAGGGGCAACAGGTTTTGTGGGTTCATATATAGTCAGAAAGCTCGTAATGCAAGGGAAAAATGTTCATATATTAACAAAAGAAAAAAAACTAAACTGGCGATTATCCGACCTTTCCTCAAAAATCCATGTACATGAAGCAGATCTTCTGGATAAAAAATTACTAGTTTTAGTAAAAAAAATTAAGCCTATTTATATATTTCATTTTGCTGCCTCTGGATCTTTACCCAATGAAGAAGATATGGGTAACCTTATAGATGTAAACTTAAAGGGGACAATTAATCTCATAAGCGCTGTTAAACAAAATAAATTTAAGCTGTTTATAAATACAGGAAGCTCCTCAGAATATGGAGTTAAAAAGGGATCGATGAAAGAAACAGATCTTCCTTTTCCGATTAACGACTATGGTATAACGAAAACTGCTTCTACTCTTTATACTCATAAGGAGGCTATACGGAATAATTTACCCCTTATTACTTTTAGACTCTTCTCTGTTTATGGGCCTTATGAGCAGAAGACTCGCTTGATTCCAACTGTGATTCTATCAGCTCTAGCAAATAATCCTATTAATGTTTCTAGTCCTACTCATGTTAGAGACTTTGTATATATTGACGATGTTGCTGATGCTTACTTGTCAGCATGCAATGCAAGAATTATTCCGGGTGAAATTTTCAATATTGGGACAGGAAAACAACATAGTGTAGGAGAAGTTGTAAAAAGCATTCTTCAATTTTCCCAAAGTAAGTCAAGGGTAGCATGGGGTACGGTGAGAAAACAAAGCAGACAGATAGAGTCTGCAGACTGGCGGGCCGATACAAGAAAATCAGAAAAAATACTTGAATGGCAAGCTAAATATTCATTACATCAAGGTTTAAAGGAATCTTTGGTCTGGTTTAAAGAAAACGGTTTTCTATATGAATAAAAACCTTTTACAACAACACGCTAAAAATATAAGACGGAATATAATAAAAATGGCATACAATGCACAGAGTGCTCATACTGGAGGATCCTTATCTTGCGTTGATCTTTTAACAGTTTTATATTTTTCTATTCTGAGGGTTACACCGCGTGCACCTCTAAATCCAAAGCAGGATAGATTTATATTCAGCAAAGCACACGATTGCAAGGCCTTATATGCAGTACTTGCTGAGAGAGGTTACTTTGATAAAAAGAAGCTTTTAACCTGTGAGTTAGACAGAGGTCTGCCTGGTCATTCAACAAGAAATGTAGTGCCTGGAGTAGAAAGCTCTGCCGGTTCGCTTGGACATGGCTTATCCCTTGCAGTTGGTATAGCCTATGCGAAAAAAATCGACCAAAATCCATATCGGGTATTTGCAATGCTTTCAGACGGAGAATGTGATGAAGGATCGACTTGGGAAGCGATACTCTTTGCTGGACACCACAAATTGGATAATTTAATTGCTATCGTAGACTACAATAAATTACAAGCTTTTGGAAGAATTAGTGAAATTCTTACACTAGAACCTTTTATTGATAAATGGAAAGCATTTGGTTGGGAAGTAAAAGAGGTCAATGGACACAACCTTCAGAAGATCGAACAGGTCTTCAGAAAAATTCCCTTTAAAACAAATAGACCCTCTGTTCTAGTTGCACATACAATTAAAGGATACTTCGGGATAAAAAAGCATATCGATCAGGTTTCGTCTCAATATAAGCCACCAACGGAAGAAGAGTACAAACAAGCACTGAACGATCTATCATGAGAATTGCTTTCGTAAACACTCTATATAAGATAGCCAGTAAAAATCAGAAAATAATACTGATAACCGGAGATTTGGGTTTTTCTGTTTTTGAAGATTATACTTATAAACTTCCAAAACAGTATCTAAACGCAGGGGTTGCAGAACAGAATATGACTGGAATCGCCGCCGGGATGGCTATGGAAGGGAAAACTCCCTTTATATACTCTATCGTTCCTTTTGTAACAATGAGGAATTTTGAACAGATAAGAAATGATGTTTGTTTCCAAGGGTTAAATGTAAAAATCGTAGGGGTAGGAAGTGGTTATTCATATGGGATCAATAGCTATACACACTACGGATTGGAGGATGTGGGCATCCTAAGAACCTTACCGGGGATTACAATACTTTCTCCAGGTGATCCTATTGAAACCGAGCTCGCTACAATTGCTGCCAGTAAGATGAAGGGACCTGTATATTTGCGTTTAGGAAAAGCTGGTGAACCAAAAGTTCATAAAAAATATCCCAAGTTTGAGATCGGTAAAGGAATCGTTTTAAGAGACGGAAAAAATATAGCTCTGATTACTTCAGGTACCATGCTTCCTATAGCTGCTCAAGTTGCGGATATGTTAAAAGACAAATTATCAGTTAAGCTTATAAGCATGCATACTATTAAACCTTTAGACATAGCCTTGATTAAGAAAATATCAAATCAAGTAAAAGCAATCTTTACTCTTGAGGAACACACGATTGTTGGAGGGTTAGGATCTGCCATAGCTGAAGTTCTCTCAGAACAAGGCAAAGGGATAATTTTCAAGAGATTTGCCTCTCCTGACCGCTTTAATAAAATTGTTGGCAACCAGCAGTTTATGCGTGCACAAACCGGCCTCTCAACAGACCATATTGTAAAAGAGATTAAAGAAATAATGAAGTAACTTACCTCTTATTTCTTAACTTAGAAAGTTTTTTTCTTCCTATAAACATAACAGCTGGACTAAAAAAGTATGTTTCAAATCCTCTCTCCCCAAATAAAATTCTCAGTGTTGGATTGATTATATACTCCAAATAACAAACTATCTTTAATACAAAATACCTTATATTTTTTTTCTCCATGGGAAATCTAAACTTAAACGTTCCGTAATTTTTACAAAAAAGCGTTTGAATTTTGGATACATTACATACTTTTTCTAAAGCATCTTCATTCATCAAATCCAGATTATGAAGTGGTATGAGATCAGGTCTTAAAATTTTTGCTTTTAATAAATTAAACCCTCTAAAGCGCGGAATTTGAATAATCATATAACCACCAGGTTTTAATATGTCATAATGAATCTTAACAGCCTTCTCAGGAGGAATTATATGCTCAGCAAATCCATAGGAAAATACGACATCAAAGCAGTCTTTATATTTTTTAAGAAACTGTTTATCGAAGGCGTCTTTGATTATCGTTTTAACCCCATTTTTGGAAGCTTCTTTTGCTGCCTCTTTGGAATACTCTACTCCGTAAGGTCGACAACCTAACATCTTGGCAAATTTTTTAAGTAGTTTTCCGTCACCGCTACCAATTTCACAGATTCTTGCTTTTTTATTTGAAAACCTGGGTATGTATTTTTGTATTAAAACGTCACATAAAAAGATATCGTAAGAGCTAAAAATACCGACTTTTGGCCTTATATGAATTTTACGTTCTCCTGAATAATAGTCCTCCCAGACAGATTGTTTATATTTATTAGAAACCTTCATATTAGAATTTAGCTAAACTCCTAATTTATCAAGCTCTTGGAAATAATTGTATTTTTTAACAGTCATTAATGTTTTCTCTCTTGTGCGAGAGATAATTATATCTCTCGCCTTTTTTATTACAAATCTAGGAAGGAATCCAGATAAACCAAAGATCAAAAAAAATGGGTTACTAAGTAGAGAGGTATCTATCTTGACCATCCTTTTTAAAACTTCAGCATAATTTTTGTTATTTGAGAAAAATTTTATATTCGGTAAGAGAATTATTATCCTTCGAACTAACTCCTTCTTGTATATATCATATTCCCGATCCGTAAAGATATTTCTAACTATGTCTATTTGTTCTTCCAAAAAAAAGGTACCATAGTTTTTGATACTAAAGTAGGTCGGTATGTCACGAAGGCTCAAGTGTGCAACTATAAATAGATTAGGTATATAAACTATACCATGTTTTTTGATAACATCAAAGACGAGGGGAATATAGGAATGTCCCATGTGATTCACGATCCTACTTGTATCTATAAGGGAATTTTTAAGAACAAGACCTGTAGGAAATCCTAATCCAAAATTAAAGATCTTAAGCAATATGTCCTTTACTTTTTCTGGTTTTAAAATTACTTGTCTGTTACTTAAAGACGTTATTCGATAAGGAAATCTAGGTGAGGTATCATAAGCTATAGATCCGATTCTCCCAATCCCTACTTTTTTCTCCTTCATTACCTTTAATATTTCTAAAAGTGTGCGATCTCCTAAAATAAAGTCGTCATCAGCTAAAATAAAAATATACTTCCCTGATGAATACTCTAAACATTTTTTAAGATTTAGTGCATAACCTAAATTCTGCTTATTCTTATAATATTTTATTCTCTTATCTTTGAAACATTTAACAACCTCTTCCGTATCATCTGTTGAACCATTATCGCTTATAATCACCTCTAATAAAATATTTTTCTGTCTTAAGGCAGAGTGCAGGGACAGTTTGAGGTAATTACTTCTATTAAAGGTTGGGATAACAATCGAAAAATCTATTTTTTTGGAAGATAGGATCATATGGGATAATTAATTCGGAATTATATCATATAGTAATAACCTTCTATGATAGAATGTACAAATTAATTTAATACAACTATGCAAAAGAAAATATATTTCTTTATTGGTACTACAGCCGAGCTTATAAAAGTTGCTCCCGTTATAAAAGAACTTAAGGAAAGAAGGGTCGATTTTAAGGTAATCTCCTCTAATCAAAATGTTTTGTATTTTGAAGAACTCAAACCCTTATTGGGAAAACAAACAGCTTACTACAAGAGCGTTCTCAAACCATTCAGTTTGCCTTCTAATAACGAATATTTCAGGTTTATATTCTGGGCCATTAAGACTTTAGGAAACTTTATTTTATATTTCAAAAAAGAACTTAAAGAAATCAGTAAAAATAATGTTTACTTAATAGTTCACGGAGATACGGTCTCTTCTTTAATTGGAGCTATTATCGCCAGATTACAGGGGATTAAACTTGTTCACATTGAAGCTGGATTAAGATCTTTTAATTTTTTTGAACCTTTCCCAGAAGAAATAAATAGATTTATAATCTCTCATCTGGCAGATGTTCATTTTTGCCCAAATACCTGGTCTGTGAAAAATTTAAACAAGGTCAAAGGTGTAAAGATCGATACTAAAAACAATACTTCAATAGAATCACTACAAGAAAGCTTGAGATACTCAAAGAAAATAAGATATGTCAACAAAAAATACTTCCTGCTAATACTACATCGACAGGAGCATGTTATGTACAAAAAACAAGAAGCGATCAAATATCTGAATTTCCTACTTGAGTGTGCTAGAGATGATTTAGTTTGTATTTTGGTTCTTCATAAACTAACCGAAAAGTTACTAAAAGTAGGGCATCTTAAAAATAGAGTAAGTAGAAATAAGAATGTTATTATAGTTCCAAGATTACCTTATATTAAATTTACAAATCTGATGAGAGAAGCAGAATTTGTAGCTACAGATGGTGGTAGCAACCAAGAAGAATGCCATTATCTAGGAAAACCATGCTTAATACTCAGGAATACATCTGAAAGAATAGAGGGAATAGGTGAAAATGCTGTGTTGTGTAAAGGAAATGAGAATATTTTAAAGGATTTTGTAGAAAACTATAGAAAGTATAATAGAAAACCGGTAAGATTTGTGACAAGACCTTCTAAAATAATTGTTGATCACTTAATTAAATAGCGTGAGATATTTATGCTTCAGATTTGATGTAGACACTCATAAGTGCCTTAGGGATGGCGTACCAAATCTATTGAAACTATCAAACCGTCACCAAGTTAAATTCACTTTCTTTATCAATGTAGGTAAGACAGTAGATAGACTACATTTCTTTCAGATTGAAGGTCGGCCACTAAAAGATAACATTAAGTTACTGTCCCCTCTTAAAAAATTAGGAGTTAAGGATTATATGTTAATATCCTTTTTAAATCCTCTCATTGGTAAGAGTTATCCAGAAAAGATACGAATGATATATAGATATGGACATGAGATAGGATTACACGGAGGGAGGAATCATCAGGCCTGGTCTAATGAGGCAAAAACTTGGTCCTCTAAAAAGATAAGAGGAGAGTTAATATGGGGGATGAAAGTTTTAAAGGGAATTGATGATATTGATATAAAGGGATTTGCATCACCGGGTTGGAGTGGATCGGCAAAGATAAATCGTATTCTGCAAAAACTTGGTTTTTTATATGTTTCAGACAGTCATACGGATAAAGCATTAGAAAAAATCATACAAAAGGGTGGGCTCAGAGATATCCCTACCAACATTGCAGGTGAGCCAGGTGGAGTAGGTTATATTGAATACTGTAGGGCCTCCAATATGAATGACTCAAAAATTCTTGCTGATCTTAAGGAAAAAATAAATCAGCGAAAAAAATTATCAGTCGTTTACGATCATCCTTTTTATGCTGGGACCAAGGAGTTGGATTTAATAAATAAGATGATTAAACTTGCAAAAAGTATGAATGTGAGAATTTTGATGCTTAAGGATGTTTTAAATAAAATATGAGAACTTTATGCATCTTCCGAAATTCATATGAGGCAAGGTATATTTCAAATATGTTAGACAAGACAAGTTTAGTTAATACTATCGTTATAGAAAAAGGGGTTAAAGCAAAAGGGGAAAAGCTAAAAAGGTTCTTTGAAAAGACCAATATTTTCCGTATTCCTCTTTTATTAATAGATATATTAGCCATCTATATTTATTCAAAGGTAACAACGCTAGAGATGAGAAAAAAGTTGGGAGAATATGAATATCCTCTAGATAAAATAAAACTTACTGTTGATGATGCTAATGACAAAGTTTGTTTTGATTTCATTAAGAGACAGAAGCCACAAATAATCTTCATTTATGGTACCTCTATTCTAAAAAAAGAGTTCCTGGATAGGATTAAAGCGCCTATCCTAAATATCCATAGCGGGATTCTCCCAAAATATCGGAATGTTCATTCCGATTTCTGGGCATTCCTAAATAAAGACTTTGATAACATCGGAGTTTCTATAATTTATCTAGATTCGGGTATTGATAGCGGTGATTTAGCTGTACAAAGAAGAATAAAATATTCAAAAAGTGATGGGTTAATTGATATAAAGATTAAAATCTTAACCTTGATACCAACTCTAGTTAAATTTACGCTAGGAAAAATAAGCGAGGGAAAACTACCTAGAAAAAAGCAAAATGAATTAAAAAAGGGAGTCTTTTATACCCCTCAATTAACTGACCTTATTAAACTATATGTTCATGATTAAGTCTTTTATTTTTGTTGTTGGTAACCTTCGAATAGGATATACTTTAGCCTATGGGTTCCTACAATTTTAAAATTACTAAAAAGAACGACTTTTATGAAATAGCAGACGCCGGCAGGAACATTTTAATTCTTGCTAAAAATTATTTATTTGGAGAAAACATAGAATGGGAGAAAGAAATAAAAATTTGCAACTATAATTCTGAGCCGATTAATAATTTAATTATTGGAGATAATGTTTTTATGGGACACAATACAACTATTATGGTCCCATCTTTCTCTGTAAAGGATTATACAAAAATTAATAATAACTTTTACGTCTATGGGGATCATCCATTAAGTATTGGTTATAATTGCTGGATCGGAAGTACAGTGATTTTAGATACATTAGGCGGATTAACGATTGATAATAATGTCGGGATTGGTAGTCAAACTCAAATATACTCTCATGCAAAGTTTGGAGATACACTCTACGGTTGCATGATTAATTCCTTTACTCCTATTTCAATAGGGGAAGACGTATGGATTGCTCCGAATTCTACTATAACTTCGGCCACGATGGCTGATAAATCTATGCTCCTTGCCGGGAGCGTTTTGTCTAAGCCAACAGAAGAGAATCATATATATGCTGGTATACCAGCTCAGGATGTAACCGACAAAATCGGAAAGCAATTTTGTAAGGAACTAGATTATAAAAAAATATTTGAGAAATTAAATGGATATTTAGAGGAATTTTATAAATTGAACCCTAGGTATCAAAAGTTAGACCAAATCAAAATAGAAATCGAAAAACCAATTTTTCTTGACAACAAATATTCCTACTTTATAGTAAAAGATAGAAGATATACTAAAAGAAGGGCTGCTGTAGAGATTGCATTTATAAACTTTTTACTACCGGACAAAGCTAAATTTCTTCCCTACTAAACTATTTCTTAGATAACTCGATTGGATTAAAAATTTTCAGCTTTATTTAAAATGAAAACATAGTTTGAAGTAGCGGAGCCACCAATATTTAACATCATAGCATTTTTAACATTCTTTACCTGGTATTCACCAGCTGTGTTGGTAACTTGTTTATGTAAATCCAGGATCATCCGAACACCAGTTGCTCCCACAGGGTGACCTGCACCTATAAGACCACCACTAGGGTTAATCGGTTTAGAACCCTCAAAATTAATTTCGCCTGTTTCAATAGCTTTATATTCCTCACCAGGGGATGTTAAACCGAAAACTGATATTGCAGCATATTCACTCGAGGTAAAACAATCATGAGTTTCGTAGCAATCAATACTACCTTCTGTCATCTTTGCTCTGCTTAAAGCGTCTAATACTGCCTGCCTTGTCCAAGGTAAAGTATACAATAACTTATCCGATTCTCTAATCTTATCGGAAAATAGTATAGGTGCGGTCCTATGACCCCATCCTATAATTTGTGAATAGCTTTTCTTTCTTCTTAATCTTGCTTTATATCTTCTTAAATAGGCACCCGACACAAGAATTACAGCTACCGCTCCATCTGTGATCTGAGAACAATCGCTAACAGCGAGTTTATCCCCAACCAACGGATTATATTTAGTACCTCTCTTTCTTGAGTGTTCAAAATTCATAAACCAGCTTCGTGTTTGAGATTTTTTATTTCTTTTGGCGTTTCTATAGTTTTTAGCAGAAATTTCTGCTAAACAGTCGAGATATCGACTTTCATTTAAGTTATATTTTTTGATGAAAATACTTGCCAGTTGACCGAAAAGCTTAGGAAAAGGGTAATTAATATTTTTTGCTTCTTTTTCATAATATGCTGCTGTTCCTAAAAAATTTCCTCCTTCTATAGAATCAACACTTTTCATCATCTCTATCCCTAAGACTACTGATACATCTAACTCTGCGGCTCTAATCTTAGTTGCGGCGGAATCTATTGCAGTAGAGCCAGAGGCACAGGCAGTCTCGAATCTTGCGCCCGGAACACCATAAAATGACGGGTGAATTTCTGTTAAGAAGGCTCCTAGATGTCCTTGATTAAAGTACTGTTCTCCATCAAAATTACCGACAAAGAATCCTACCCTATTTTCTTTATTAAGCACTTCAAACTCCTTGTAATTAAGATTCGTTTCAAGTAGTAGATCTTGAATTGTCTCACGCATTATAGCTAGGAAACTTTTCCCCTCTTTAGACCAGTTTCTTTGGAAATCGGTCTGAACACCCCCAATAATGTATACTGAATTCTTCATTGCGATCTTACAAATGAACGGTAATCTAGTCTATCTTGCAGTTTATAAAACACAGCTTCCTGGCTAGAGCTTGATAATTTAGCTGGAATAGATAAATTGAATTTATTAAGTAAATCTATTGCCATATGTCTTCCACCCAACAGATTAATTAATGAGGAAGGGGGTAACCAATTAAATCCAAAACCCATGGCTTTATCTATATCCTCTGAATTCTTAGCAATTGTACCTATGATAGAGAAAGCGGAATGGATGTATTTTGCAAAAAAGTATTGAATAATTTTTGCCTCTCTAGTATTAGAGCTTAGTAATAAGAAGATGGCTTTTTGATAGTCTCCTTCTCTAATTTTCATCTTTACATCTTCTATAAGATCAAAATTAAACATCCTACAAATTTCATATTTATTCTCGTTCATATTAAGACAGTAAATTTTATTTTTGAATGGTTTATATAACCCCTCTCCCGATTTATTACCTAATCTTCCTCCTAAAATAAGCTTATTAATGCTATTGGGTATTTTTAATCCCATATTTTCTGCAACCGCCTTATAAATATCTACTCCAATAAGATCAATCGTTTGAAGTGGAGGCATAACTCTTCCGGTAATTCCTCCTAATAAATAATCAATATAATCAATACCATATTTTTTCCCATATCTTAAAGCTTCATTGATAATCTCAATACCTATCCTATTTCCAACAAAAGCAGGTTCATCTTTTGAAGTAATGACTTGCCTTAAAAGAACTTTTTCAAGATATTCAACTAAGTCTACTTGGATTTTTTTACCTGAATTTGGATTAGGGATAACCTCGCAAAGAAGCATCTTATAAGGAGGATTAAAAAAGTGAGTGCCGAAATAATTGCTCTGTAGATTACGACTGAAATCTGAAGCTAAGGCGGTTATCGAAAGTCCAGACGAAGTTGTGGATATAACCGTCTTCGGTTTTACAAGAGAAGAAATATAACCATTCAATGTGTGCTTGATTTCAATATCTTCAGATGAAGATTCTAAAACCCAATCACTTAAAGGTATACATGATGATAAACTATCATATGTAGCGGGGATGAGATTACTTTTTATTGCATCAGATTTTACTGATTCGCAAGCTCTATCTATACCTTCATTAACCTTGTCAATGGTTCTTGCAACCATATAAACCTTGGCATTCCCGAGTGCAGCAATTAGTCCTGCACATTGAGAACCCATATTACCATTTGCTCCTAAAATAGTTACTTTATTAATATTAAGCATTTACGTTTATTATATAAGCGTAAACTATACTACATTTTATTTTTTTAACATAATGCCTTAACCTTTAACTCTTATATCAAATAACTTGTTGCTATATTGTTGTGATGTTAAAATGTCACCATCAATTAAATAAAAAACCATAGAATTTATTTTTGATTAGAATGAAGAACTCATATAAGATCCCATTTAATAAGCCACATTTAACTGGTAGAGAGACCAGCTATATTCGTGAAGCTCATTCGCGAGGACAATTGGCTGGAGACGGTTTTTACACCAAGAAGAATCATGAATGGATTGAAAAAAATATTGGTTGTCAAAAATGCCTCTTGACTCATTCCGGTACCGCTGCTTTAGACATGATCGGAATTCTTGCTAACATCAAACCAGGCGATGAAGTAATTATGCCCTCTTTTACTTTCTCTAGCACCGCCAATTCAATAGTTCTTAGAGGTGGTATTCCGGTTTTTGTGGATATACGTCCAGATACTTTGAATATCGACGAAAAATTAATTGAGGAGGCCATAACTCCCAAAACTAAAGCGATTTTTGTTGTCCATTATGCGGGTATCAGCTGTGAAATGGATACCATAATGTCTATTGCCAAAAAATACCGACTACTTGTATTAGAGGACGCAGCGCAAGGTTTCCTGTCAAAATATAAGGGTAAATATCTGGGTACAATTGGGGCTATGGGTGCTTATAGTTTTCATGAAACCAAAAATATTATCTCGGGTGAAGGAGGCGCTCTGCTTATTAACGATACAACCTATATAGAGAGAGCTGAAATTGTCCGAGAAAAGGGGACTAACCGTAATAAATTTTTTAGAGGTGAGGTGGGTAAATACACTTGGGTTGATATTGGTTCATCCTTTTTACCTGGTGAGATAATAGCTGCTTTTCTGTTCGCTCAATTCGAAAAAGCTACTAAAATTACAAAGAGAAGGATTAGAATTTGGAATAGATACCATAAATCTTTAGCTAAATTAGAAGAAGCTGGTCTAATAAGAAGACCTGTAGTACCCAAGGAATGTGAATTTAATGCACATTTATACTATATACTAACAAAAAACCCAGAAATAAGAAATCAATTAATAGATTCTCTTAAGAAAAGAGGAATACTGGCAATATTTCACTATATACCACTTCATTCCTCTCCAGCAGGAAAGAAGTATGGACGTAGTAAGGGTAAGATGTCAGTTACCAGCTTAAGTTCTGAAACAATGATAAGACTGCCTTTATATTATGGAATTAAAGAAAAAGAGGTTGAATATGTTATTAAGTCAATATATGACTTCTTTAAAAAGTAATGCATCCTAAGATTAGTATTATTATTGCCACTTTTAACTCTAGCAGAAATCTATCCTCTGTTTTGGAGTCTATTAAGAAACAAACCTTTCCCAAAAAAGAGGTTGAGATACTTATAGTTGATGGAGGATCTACCGATAAAACACTGGATATCGCAAAAGAATATAAATGTAAAATCTTTTACAATCCTAAAATAGAACCAGTCAGCGCTAAGCTTTTAGGATATAAGAAAGCAGAAGGTGATTATCTAATATATTTAGATGCTGATGAGGTAATAGAAAATGTTGATAGTTTGTATTTAAAATATACAGTATTTCAAAAGAATAAAGAGGTTAAAGGAGTTATAGGGAGTGGCTATAAAAATCCTCCCAATGCATCTTTTTTAACTAGCTATATAAACGAATTTGGTGATCCTTTTTCTTTTTTTATTTACAGATTGTCCAAAAACTCAAGTCGGTATTATGATGAGTTAAAAAATCGGTTTCCTATACTTAAGGAAAACTCCTCTTCTATTATTTTTGATTTTTCTTATAAAGGACAGAATTTACTTCAAGAGCTAGGAGCAATGAATAGCATGATTGATTTAAATTATTTTAAAAAGGAATTTCCAGTTTCCACTACTGAAATATTTGCACACATGTTTCAACTTCTGATATCTAGATCAAAGGCGATCGGAATGACAAAATATGACCCCATTATCCATCATGCCACTTCTGACCTTAGAGGATATATTAATAAAATAAACTGGCGTATAAAAAATAACATTTATCATTTATCAAATATTGGTATTTCTGGGTTTATCGGGCGGGAGCAATTTCACTCTAGCACAATGAGGATAAAAAAGTACTTTTTTATTCCCTATGCTTTTAGTCTCATTTTCCCATTATCTGACGCTATCTGGCTTTCATTTTCGAGAAAGAATATCCTCTATATCCTACACCTCCCACTTGTTATTTTATCTGCCTCAATGATTATATGGTATTATTTTCTAAGACTGGTTGGCATTAGAATGAAATTAAGAAGTTACGATGAATCGAAAGAAGTAAAGTAATCTTACAACGTGAACTATCTAAATAAGCGAAATCTCCTCATCTTTACACTTTTATCTCTTTTTGCCGTAATACTAATAATGGTTTCGTGGTTCAAATCAGGAGGTATTATAGCGAACAGCGAAGAGGCCTTATCAATTTACAGCCCGTTAAAAACAGCAGAATCAAATATTACTGTTTGGTATCCAACCGGAATGGGGGGACTTACCCCCTTTGGACTAAATAGAGCCTATGTTTTTCTTATCCCGGCTCAACTTGCTGACTGGGGAGTTCCGGCATATGTGAATCAAGCGTTTCTGATAGGTACCACTATGTTTCTAACTCTTTTCTCCTCATACATTTTATTTAATTACTTCTCTAGGGGGTCATTTCTAATATCTCTTTTTGGGTCTTTTTTTTATCTTTTAAACCTCTACACACAAGCGCAAATTTTTCGCCGCTTACTTTATAACTTCATGTTTGCTCTTGCTTATTACCCGTTGTTTCTATATTTATTAATTAGAATTCTGGAATCAGGAAGCTTGAAATTTATCCTCTTATTTACATTAAGCTCTGTTATCTTTTCCTTTAGTTTCAATCAACCCGCTACGTTATTTCCTTTTTTCATAAGTGCTGTCGTAGTTTTTCTAGTTAAGTTTTGGCGGGAAAGAAAATCACCAAAAAAAATTATTACTCTTATATTCATTTCTTTTATAACACTTATCTTATGGATAAGTACAAACTTTTGGTGGATATACCCTATCACTAAAGGAAGTGGAGACTATATCTCTACAACCACAAATACTGATGATTTAAACTTTCAATCTTTACAAGCTGTAAGTCAATCTTTTCCCCTATCGCAAATACTTTTTTTGCGCCAGGCCTGGTGGTATGGGCAAAGTCAACATTGGTACGAGTTCTATAAAAATCCTTTCATTTATTTATTGAGCTTTATTGTATTGGTTATTGTTGTCATCGGACTAATAAAATCTAGAACCATTCCCTATCGTAATCATCTATTATGGCTTCTAGGAATAGGGTTATTTATCTGCAAAGGAACTAATGTTCCATTAGGTTATACTTTTTTTCATTGGCTCTTCTATCACTTTTTTCTTTCTCAAGCTCTAAGAAACCCTTATGAGAAATTTGGAATAGTTTTTCTACTTCCATATGCTTTCTTTTTTGGTTATGGAATTCGTTATTTATCCAATCGCCTAAGGAATATGACTAAGAATCTTTTTTTGGCAGGATCTTTCTTGCTATTTATGGTTATATTAGTTTGGCCAACGTGGGTTGGTAACGTCTTTTTTAAAGAGGAGTTGATAAAAGTTCCAAATTATTACATACAGGCTAATAGTCTATTAAATAAACAGTCAGAGTTGAGAATCTTTCATGTACCTCTATCTAGTAACTTTAACGAAAGATACAACTGGGGTTACTATGGGCAAGACCCCGCTGAGAACCTTTTTGATCGAGACCCATTATCAAATACTCTTACTCCTCTAATGAATAAAATCTTTTATAAAAATATTTCTGAAATGGCAAAACATGAGGATTTTCCGAAACTTCTTGGTTTTCTAGGAACTGGAAACATAATCTTACACCACGATAATATCAATAAAGCAGAGGAGAATTTAATTGAAGTCGAAAGTTTAAGCAATTGGAAAGGGATAAACAAAATCTCTGATATCGGTAAATTATCGATATATGAAATAGATCCTTTATCGGTTAGACCACGTTTTTATGAAATAGAAATTAACGATTCTGAAGACATTAATCATTACATAAAAAGAGTTTTTCCTGATCCCTCTGTTCTTGAGGATAGTTTCAGAAATTTAGAGTATAAAAGAATAAATAATGCTCATTACACGCTGGAGCTCAAAGATATCAACAAATCCTTTATCTTAGTTTTTAATGAGACCTACGATAGATCTTGGAAAGCAAAGATTGGGTCTGAGATAATACCTGATCATATTCAGATATACGGACTAGTCAATGGTTGGCTGATACAAAAAAGAGGTAATATTAAAATAGAGGTTAAATTTAACCTTTGGCCCTGGGATTAGTCACTCTCGAATTCAGTAATAATAACATTAGCGTTTTTTTTACTGAATCTCTTTCTAGCATAAGCCTTAGCCCTTGTTGACTGTTCAGCTAAGATTTTCTTGTGTTTTAGATAGAAGTTTAAGGCTGAAGCAATTTCCTTTGCCGTGGGCTCTATTATTTTACCAACTCTATTGCTAATAACCTCCGGTAAGGCACCTCTGTTAGAAGCGATAACCGGAGTTTCACAATATAAAGCACCCGAAGCAACCCGCCCAAACCCTTCTTCATGCAGAGAGGGCATCACAATTAAGTCAGCAGCTGAGTAATGAAGACTTAACTCTTGAGGTTTTAAAGTGCCCATAAATACAAGATTTTTATATTTTTTTTCAGACTGAAGTATTTTTTCTTTTAATGGACCTTCACCGTATAGCAGAAAAGTTATACTTGGATCAGACATCTTTATCGCCTCAAGTAACACCTCAACTCCTTTTTCTTTAACTAAACGGCCAAAAAAGGATACTATAAATTTATCATTTAAGCTTAATTTTTTTTTAGCATCTATCTTACTTATAGAAGGATAGTTTCTAGGATTTTCCCAATTTGTATACACTATAACTTTATCTGAATCGATCCCTAAAGATACTACATCTTTTTTTGCCTGATCCGAGATAGCAATGATCTTATCTGCCGATTTAAAAATCCGTTTACAAAATGTTCGGAAGATGCCCTTTTTTGGAAAATTGTATACAGACTGCACAGAAATAATATATTTAATTTTGATGATTTTGGTCCAAAAAGCTGCCGCAAATCCCGCTATTACTCCTTGAGCGTTTACAACTCTAACTTCTGGGTTTCTCAATAGCAAAATGGGGGTTACTAGAAAAAGTAATGGCTCAAGAAAAAGAAATTCTAGAACTGGAATATTGAGAAGTCTATAGAATAATCCTCGAAAGGTAGGTAATCTATATATCACTAAACCTTTCTTTCTTTCAATCCACATTCCTTTAACAGGAGTATGCAGTGGTTGATAGGTAAGAACTGTAACTTGCCATTGTTTTTTTATCAACTCATCTATTAAATCACTTAGGTGAGTCTCCAACCCACCAATGTTAGGAAGAAATCCAATTGCGATCAACAACAAGTTCTTTTTTCTTGAGGAAAGGGCCATCAGATTAAATTTCTATTGATTTTATACCAGTTAAATGTTTGGATTAACCCATCATCTAATGAAGTTTTGGGTCTCCATCCTAAATCTCTTTTGGCTTTTGTGATCGATACATATTGAATAGGAACCTCATTTGATCGATTCTCTGGGGTGGGAGCAACCTTAATGTTTACTTTGATGTCTTTTTCTAACAAAGTCATCTTCTTAATTAGCTCACTTACTGCAATAGGTTTTCCAGTTCCGAAATTAAAAATCCTGACCCTTCTTCCCCTGGGCAAATCTTTCTCCGCCAGAGAAAGATATGCTTCTATTACATCTCGAATAAATAAAAAGTCCCTTATTGTTCCTTCATCCCAGAATTTAAGTTCTTCTTCTTTAAGAATCGCCTTTATTACTTTGGGGATAAGCCTGCTGAAATTAAAGTCCCCTGGTCCGTAAATATTGACAAATCTTGGTATCTCAACATCTAAATCATAGCTATCGGCAAAAGATTGGGCTAATAAGTCAGCACATGCTTTGGAAGTTTCGTAAGGCCTTGACGGCTGAGGGAAGTAGTGTTCTTTATAAGGAACTTTGTTGTTATTTCCATATACATGTGCTGTAGAAGCGATTATCACTTTATCTACTCTATTTATTCTTGAAGCCTCAAGTATATTCCATGTGCCTTGAATATTTACCTCAAATGTTTTGATTGGAGATTCCTGTCCTATTTCAACTAAGGATTGGGCTGCCAAGTGAAAAATAATCTTTATATGATGATCCTTAATAAAATTATATATTGTTGAGAGATCTTCTATCCGTCCTGTCCCATGTTTCTTTACTTTTCCTAGAGTTTTTTTATCTAATAAAGGATTGTCTATGCTACTGCTTGACCCAAAAGTGTAGACTCTTGCTTCTTTGGATATAAGTTTTTTTGTTAAATTAGATCCGACGAAACCATTGGCTCCGGTCACCAATACTGGTTTTCCTTTCCAGAAAGACATGTTTCATCTCCTCTCTAATGGTTGTTATACCATATACCAATAATATTCCCAAACACATAAGAGGATGCACAAACCACGCCAGATCTCTAACCTTCTTATACCCTCTAATTGAATCTACTAGTGGACAGAAAAGGCTAATTGAATAAAAGACAAATAATACCAAAGCGAACTTATCTTTGGTTGGGTTGTATACACTATATCTTCTTTTAGAGTAGTCTTCAAAATGATATTTCTCAATAAAATATCTTCGTCGCCTTAAAAAGTCTATAAAACTGTTATTTGTAAGATGAATTATAGAGTCTTTAACAAAAGCATATTTCAGATATCCCTTTCTAGCCAGATCAACGTGTATATCAATATGAAAGAAATGCCCAGGGGATGAATTGGTATGCTTCAATAGTTTTCTTCGCAGGGCAGATCCATTCCCTCCTAAAGCAGGTAGATCTTCTGAATTAAGCCTTACAGTATAATATTTTTTTTGCTCCCTTTCCAAGGAAGCCTTTAAATGAAATTGATTATAGATATACGATTGATGAGCGCTTTTGTTAAAGAAAAAAGGTACGGGATCTGTTCCTCCTAAAAGAGAGGAATATCTATCGAATAAATTCATTTTTGTATCGTAATGGAATCTTAGAACACCAGTCCCAAATATATCTTTATCATCAATAAGAGGTCTAATCATGTTTTTAAACCAGTGCCTATGGGGCAAAATATTATCGTGGTCAATCATTATAAGAACTTCATTTTTTGCTGCGTTTACAGCTACACCTTTATTGTACTCTGCATTTTGTTTACTCTGTGCTACTTTAACTATTTTCGCTTTAAATTTTTTAGCAATTTGCAAAGTGTTGTCTACAGAACCGCCATCAGCAATCACTATTTCTACATTAGAAGGGTAATCTTGCATCTTTATTGAAGATAAACATAGCTCTAAAGTTCTCTCGGAGTTACGCGTCGCTATCGTAACAGAGATGGCCGGCCAACTATTTTTTTTAATACCCATGTCTCTTCCGATTTTAGTCTGATTGATTATTTTATGCAAATTAATATTAACCATTAATCAATTTCACTATTTAATACTTAAGGCCTTGTAGGTATCTTGTTATTAAAATATTATCTATGTAATAATCTCTCTATCCATGACAAAAGACAGTGGTATCAATAGGCTTACCATTTTGTGGCTATTTATTGGAATCCCCATAATAGTAGCTTTGGTCTTAAAAAAATCTTTTAATCTTGGCCTGTATGGAGATGATTGGCAACATTTGTACAATTTATGGCGGGATTTTTATGTATATAAGACAAAATCATTTTTTGATATCAGATCTTATTTAAATCCTTACTGGCCAAGCTATTTATATCTGGGTATCATCAATCATTTTTGGGGATTTTATCCTCCCGCTTATTTTATTGCTTCATATTTAATGAGGGTCTTTGCCAATATTACTTTATATTTTTTAGCATATGAATTAACAAAGAGTAAATTGGCAGCATTTTTAACAACTATTATTTTTCTTTTTTCCGCAGCCGGTCTCCAAACAACAGATTGGGTCTTTAATATGAATACCTATGCAGGCTTAGGCTTCCTAAGTCTTGCAACAGTAATTTACTTAAAAATCAGAGGCTTAACCACTTTTAAATCTTACCTCTATCCCCTCTTTATTATACTTTTTGCTTTAGCACTAGCAATTGTTCCAACCAGAATGCACGGAGCTGTGCCCTTTTTAATCCTTACTGACTTATTTCTAACTTTTATAGCAAGAAGGGATAAACTAAAAATTGACCGCTATATCATTGCCAGGATTATGATTATTATCTTAGTATTTACCATCCTTTTACACTTCAAAAGTTTTGGAGAGGGATCATTTGCGACAGGAAGATTTTTAGAAAGCTCTCAAATAATTCAAGCATTTACAGACAGAGGTTACTACACTATTTGGTTTTATTTTTTGGGTATACTTGGCCATTTAGCTTTGCCGGATAACATCAGTCTCGGCAATTTCACCAACGTCATAGTCATCACCAGCTTGTCATCGATAATTTTTGGTTTAGTTATTTCGATTCTCATTCTTAAAACCAAAAAGAATATCACATACCCTCTTATTATAACCTTTAATATTATCTGGGCATTAGTTTTGAGCTGGATTGCATCTATAAACCCAAACCCCATGTCCAATTTAAACCCTTATCAGCCTTATGATGTGTTATTGTCAATTGCTATAGGGGGTCAATTTATTTTTTGGGCCATTTGGGTTTATATCTCAATTAGAAAAATTCACCATAATTTTTCTTCTACTCTAATTGTTTCACTGATTTGGATTATAACCTTGACCATTATATATTGGCTATTTACACCTTCTTACATTATAGAAACTACCGGCAGGTATATGACCATGGGTGCTGCGGGATTTGCGATTTTTTTTGGCAGTCTTATAAGCCTGCTTTTATCTAAAACTTTATTATTTCGGGTAAAATCCGAAAAAGACCGTTTATTAAGCAGTCTTTACTTATTTGTACCAATAGTAATTCTCTTCTTTTGGCTCCTTGTAAATCTTCAGTATAGTCAAACATACTTGGAAATTCTTGAGCAAACAAGAAATAGGCAATTAACAGATAGGGCATGGCATAGCCTAGTAAAAACTGTCCCAAGACTTGATCCGGATGGTCCTAGTGTATTTTATTTTTCTACGGATAACCCCTTATCTTTACAGGGGGTTTTGGTATTTGGGTTCTTTATGCGTGCAGGAATGACATGGCAAATCCCTAATCAGGATTTAACACCTCTACCGTCAACCGATTACAAAGAATTGCTTTCTTATGTCACAGACGGATCTCCTTTGCAAAAAGTTCATGGCAGAAAAGCTACTCCAGTACCGTTATCTAGAATATTCGCATTTGATTTTAGAAATGGAATCCTAGTTGATATTACTAAAGACATACGTAAAAAAATAACCGAGGACTTAAACCAAACGACCCAGTAAGCGGTTGTCCGATCAACTAATGCAGTATCATAAAGTAAGGATTCTTGCTACAATATGGTAACCTAGCAGTTTGCAGCTAGGTATTTTAAAAATGGTAAATAATGAATATATCTAAATTTACATCTGGCTACAGAACCAAATTAATAATTACCGTTTACAAGAAGTGGATTAAATATGGTGACAATATTTTAGACGTAGGTTGTGGCACGGGTGTTGTTGCAAAGATACTAAAAAACAATTTCTCTATCAAAGTTACAGGCTGCGATGTCAAAAATTACCTAATCTATCAAATTCCATTTATAAAAATAAATAACAATAAAATCCCTGTTAAAAATAATTATTTCGATGTAGCTCTTTTAAATGATGTCTTGCATCATATTAATAAAGATACTCAACCAATTGTGTTATTAGAAACTGCTCGTATTGCAAAAAAAATACTTGTTTTCGAATTCGAACCAACGTTTGTAGGCAAATTAACTGATATCATACTTAATAAATTCCATTACGGTGATTTAAAAACGCCACTTTCTGTAAGAAATGTAAAGGACTGGCAGAATCTGTTTAAAAGTTTAGGGTTTAAGTCTAAAGCTGTAAAACTTGAAAAACCTTTTTGGTATCCCTTCTCTCATATAGCATTTTTGGTTACAAAAGAATGAAAACTAGATTGTCTTCAAGATTTATTATTATATGGCTAGTAATCGGCATCCCACTACTATCTTATCTATTCTTCAAAAAAACTTTTAATCTGGCCCTTTACGGTGACGATTGGTTACAACTATACAATTTATGGCTTTCTTTTGATATCCACAAACAACTGTCCTTCTTTGATATTAAATCTTATCTTGGAGCTTATATGCCTCAATACTTTTTTTTAGGAATAATCAGATATGTCTTTGGATACGAAGCTCAAGCTTATTTTGCAGCTTCACTTCTGTTAAGAATATTCTCTACAATCTCACTGTTTTTTTTAGTTAGGGAATTCACAAAAAATTGGTTTGCCAGCTTTCTGTCATCAATTATTTTTCTTTTTTCCGCAGCCGGTCTCCAAACAACAGATTGGGTCTTTAATATGAATACCTATGCAGGGATTTTCTTTTTAAACTTGGCGATAATCGTTTACCTTAAAATGCGCCAATTAAAAACTTTTATTTCTTGGTATTATTTGATTTATATTCTACTCTTAGCACTCGCTCTAGGGGTCGTGCCTGTGCGCATGCATGGGGCCTTACCTTTCATTGTATTCATCGAGTTCTTCTTATTTACCGTCTTAGAAAAGAATAGCTTATTGAAGGTAGATAGATTTTTGATTGCTAGAATAACTATTTCTGTCATGGTTATGATTATGCTAGTAAAGGCCGGTAGTTACGGGTCTGATGGGGACATTACTCCACAACTGGGTAGCAGCTTCCTGTATTTGCAGGATATGATCCAGAAGGGAAGATATGACATCTTCTTTTATTTTCCAGGCATCATCGGAAATATCGTAACCCCTGATTCCATTAATCTAGGAAAGTTTTTTGGTTCTTCGATTATGCGGCTGCTAATTTTTTCGCTTTTGGGTTTCTTTATAACCTTTACAACTAGAGGAGGTAAAAATATGTATATAGCAGTAATTATTTTAAACATTTTTTCTGCACTATTTGGCAAATTATTAACCTTATGGAATCCTGCTTTACCTTTAGCTCAGGTATTTTCTATCTCAGTTGGCTTACAAACTATCTTTTTATCATTATTTATTTTTGCCTACACACAAAAAGAATACCCCCAACTATCTTCTTCAATAGTAATAGGACTCCTTTGGATAATTTTCTTCTCCTTGCTATATTGGTTACGAACTCCTTATCTTATTATAGAAACTACCGGCAGATATATGACCATGGGTGCCGTAGGCTTTTCAATTCTTTTTGCCAGTATTCTATCAATAATGTTCAACAGCTGTACCAAGAAAAATAGCCTTACTCTTATTATTATCATCTTTATATTTACAAGCTGGTTAGGCATCAATTTTATGGCCGGTCAAACTTATCTTACTAACCTGGAGATTAACCGAAATTTAACTCTAGCCGATAGAACATGGAGTGCTTTAATGGAATCTGTTCCTACACTCGATCAAGATGCTCCAAGCGTCTTCTATTTTACCTATGATAACAGTGTTGCCGCGGACATGGTTTTAATATTTGGTTTCTGGCCCCATGCAGGCCTTTCATATGGCATATCTAATTGGGAAAAAACTCCTCTGCCTACAGACAATTACCCTCAACTGCTGGAAATGGTAAGGACAGGTGAGCCCCTAAAGAAAGTGCACGCCCGAGAAGCTAAACCAGTCCCTCTTTCAAGAGTATTTGCATTCGACTTTAAGAATGGGCAATTAGTATCTACCACCGATACTATCCGTCAACAATTAGCTAGAGAACTTAAAGCTGAGTAGAAAGGGGCTTTTTTTACTCCAAGCCAATAGCCTTTGCTACCTCTGGTTTAATATTGACTATATCCCTGTTTACAAACCTAAATGCATAGAAATTCTCACTTTTATAAAACATATCTCCATACAAAATTCCTTTTACCCCGTCCCTGATCGTTACCAACTCCTTAACCTTACTCAAGCACATACTTCTTGGTTCCGGACAGATTAAATTGCTCCTAAGCAAAGCTGGTGTTAACTTTGAATCAACAATCTCTCCTCCTCTAAATCTCATCCAAAAATTAAACCCAGCCATAACAGTAGTTTCATCTAAGTAACCATTGTTGTAATCAGCTGATTCATCAAAATAAAAAAGAGAGGGCTCTGCTTTGCTAAAATTATCTAGGTAAGACCAAAGTTTATTTTTCATCCTAATATGTTCTTTAGCATCCGTTCCAGTAAACTCTAACTCATATCTCATATGGTCGCCAATGACTTTTGCATTAAAAATGGTAAGAGGTATTAGTAATAGAAGCGTAATGTATGCAAAAGGTAGCTTAGACTGACTCATGCTAAGTTTTTTAAAAATAGTAGTCATTAAACCACCTATCAATAGAGATGACCCTATAGCTGGAATAGTCAAGTAACGATGTACACCTGTAAATATCAATACCCAATCTGCAAATATCCATGTTGCTATTATAAAAATCAGTGAGATTACCACACCACCAACCATACTCATTAATAGAGAATTCTTTTTATCACCCCTTAGCCATTCCATAAATAAAGCCAGTGTTAAAGAAGCTACATAAACTCCGACCACAGCTGGAATAATGTTAGCAAAATCAAAACTCATCCTGACTGATTCTGGAATACTAAGATGATGAGTCACTAAAATATATACCACAATCGCTAAAATCAAGGTTGGCGTTAATGTTTCCAAAATAAATCTAATAGGCCTTCGAGATAAGAAAAAAGATAAGAAAATAGATAGGAGGGAAAAGATAAAGAAGGACCCGCTCAAGAAGGAAGTTAAGTAAGCAAAGAAACTATTCATATTAGGTATACCCAGAGTCGACCAATATTCCCTAGGTAAAAATGTGCTTCCAAATGAAATGATTGGTGTTAAAAGTATTTGCCAATTCCCAGACATAAATTTTTCGTATGTAACCATTGTATTTCCTGAAAGAAGTGTAAACATTGAGGGCCGATATAGAAAAATAGCTAAAAAAAGTGCCAAAAAAACTGACATCCTTTTCAACCCCTGGAATAGAACAATCTTAGAGTATCTGTTTTTAAACCACCAAAAGAGCTCAATTAAAACAACAACTGGAACTAGAGGGTACATTCTTTCAGTTGCCAAAAAGAGAGTGGTGTAAAATAGGAATACCCCTATCAGGATATCTAAAATGCTATTAGTACCCTTCATTATTAAGCGCCAATACCATATAAAAAATAAATTCATAACGGGTATTGCTACAAATAATCCGCTGGTAACAACCGTATACATTACTCCTACAGAAGAGTAAGAAATTGCATAAAGTATAGTTGTTAAAAATGCGGCAAGCCTGCTTTTGCTTATAAGATAAATTAACGGGTACACACTCAACGTAGCTATTACTTTAAAAACGAGGGTCACTATCTGAAAATTCCTATAATCAAACCCTAAAAAATGTTCAATCAAACCTATGTAATAAGATTGATAGGTGTACGCTCCACCTTTATTCCAAGCATTGATTAGATGACTTAATGGGTCATTATACATTGCACTCAGCTGCTTAAAGTCTAATAGAAACATCCAGTCTACATCTGCAAAAGCATATCTTAAGTGTGATTTCAGCAAGAAGTATTGAAGCGCTATGATTAAGGGAGTCAATAACAATAAAGGAAAACTTATTGCTTTTAGCCTCTTTATGTACATGATCCTCTATTTTAACTTTTCTAGGTTTAAATCAATAGAGTTGATTACATGTTGTATTAACATCCAATAACTTGAACCATATGAATACTTATCTCTTAATTCCACCAATAGACTTCTGTAGTTTCCTAATGCTTCTGCGGTTGACTTCTTCCTAGTTTCTAACTCTTCATCATTTTGTATAAAGTCAGAAAGAATGCCTACTTGATAAGATACTCTTTGCGTAGAACGTTCGATCTCACCTAAGAGACTATTTTCAATAACATATTTTAGCTCAGACATTCTAGTTTGGGTTAAATCGTAATAATAATCAGCTTTAGAATTCTTATTAAATTTTGTGACCAATAAAGCCTTTTCAAATGATCTTTTCAAAGAGTAAATCAGAAACTTATCGGGGTTAATTACAGTATTAGGCAGGTCTATCTTAGCATAAGCGAATACTTCGGCATGGATTAATAAAAATGAAAGAAAGACCAAAAAGATAGACAGCCTTTTTATGTAAAATCCCATCTTGAGGAAATTATATATGAATGTTAGACTCTTTATCAATACGCTGGAAATATATAATGCAAAGTTATCTTTATCAGGACCTTTATACATTAGAGGGGATACACTGGTGGCATAGGGCTAAAACAGAACTAATTAGTTCTGTTTTGAAAAGAAACTTTAATAAAGAGCAGAGAATTCTTGACGTAGGATGCGGTACCGGAAAAAACCTAGAAACCTTTTCAAGGCTTGGAACAACATGGGGGATAGATATATCACAAGAAGCGATTAATTTCTGTAAAAAGAGGGGGCTCAACAATGTTCTTTTAGGTAATATTACAAAAATACCCTTCCCCAAACACTATTTTGATTATGTAACAGCATTGGATGTACTGGAACATGTAGATGATACAAAAGCTCTAACTGAAGTATATAGAGTCCTGCGTCCAGAAGGTATGGTTATAATTACCGTACCTGCCTTTCCAAAACTTTGGAGTAGATGGGATGATGTGTTGTTTCATAAGAGACGTTATACAAAACTTACTTTGAAAAAAGTCTTGAGAAAAAATGGTTTTATAGTGGGCCAGATTTCTTACACCTATTCGTTTTTGTACCTACCAGCTCTGGTGATACGTTGGATAAAAAGCATAATCTACAGAGATTATTATCCTTCTGATTTTAGATTATCGAATCCATTAATAAATTCATTATTAAGCTTTGTGTGTCTTATTGAAAGATTGTTGATATCGTATATAAATATTCCCTTTGGAACCTCTATAATAGCGATCGCAAAAAAGGAACCATATGAAAAAATCTAGACGGCCTTATCTCTCGATAATTATACCTATCTTTAATGAGGAAAAACGTTTAGAAAACCTAAAGGAAATTACATCTTATTTAAGACGACAAAAAATGAGCTGGGAAATAGTTACAGTCAATGACGGTAGTACCGATAAAACGGAGAAAATTCTCAAAGATTTAAAAAAGAAACTGCATATTAGACTGTTGTCTTACTCACCCAATAAAGGAAAAGGGTATGCCATAAAAGTAGGCATGCTGAATGCCAAGGGCAGGTATCGACTTTTTTTAGATATTGATTTATCTACTCCTATTAGTGAATTCAGTAAATTTCTACCCCATTTAAAAAAATATGGAGTAATCATAGGCTCCAGAAAAATGAAATCTTCAAAAGTAATGGTTAGACAACCATTTATAAGAGAATATCTGGGAAAAGTATTTACTCTCCTATCACAGAAAGTTTTACAGATGAGTATTACTGATTTTACATGCGGATTTAAATGCTTTTCTCAAGAAGCAGCAGAAGAGATATTCTCAAGACAAATCATTAACGGATGGGGGTTTGATTCCGAAATATTGTTTATAGGTAAAAGTAAGCAACATTCTATTTTGGAGATTCCTGTAAACTGGAAAAATGATCCTGCAACAAAAGTCAAATTCCCAAAAGATTTAGTAAATTCATTCAAAGAGTTGATCAAAATAAGGATAAATTCCTACAGAGGTCTCTATTTGTAATACTAGCTCTTAATCCCTTTTATAAAAACATTAACTCCATGTTTCTGTGGGAACGATTCATTCAATACATCTAGCAAATTAACTAATCTAAAGCACAAGTTAAAAATGAAAGGCTTTTTACTACCTTTAAATTTCGATAAACTGTCCGCAATATGTGAAGATATTTTTATATCGTATAAAAGCCTTGCGACCAAATTTACTATGTAATGGTTGAAGGGCAGACACCAATAAGTTAACTCTTTCCCCGTTTCTACCTTAAAGCCTGCTTCTTTAAATTTTCTTTCTAAATCTCCCAGCTCATATAATCTAATATGCTGGTTCCATATCCCTGAGAAAAATCCTTTTTCAATATGCATCCCAAAAAAATGTTGCAGAATCCAGTTTATAGGATCCCAAAGAAAAGGATAACAGATGGAGGGAGTTGATATAACCAATATACCCTGATGTTTCAATATTCTGAAAATTTCCTTGAGGGCTTTTTGATCATCCTCCAAATGTTCAAGCACTTCTGAAGCGACAACTTTATCGAATGTGCTATCCCTAAAGGGAAGCCTATGAGAATCGCTCAAAATAAATCTTATTTTTCTACTTAAGAAACTTTTAGCTTCCCGGAGAGCTTTGTCATCATTGTCAACTCCAGTTAAATTCAACTTTACTGGTAGGTTGGAAAGCAGAAACAGATAATACCCAGTACCACACCCAAGATCTAAAATCTTATCGCCATCACTGGGCTCTACTGCCTCAATAATTCTTTTAGCCCTTCTTTTCAAAGACATATCTCCAACATTTTCCAGTAATTTTTCAAGTTTATCCCGTATAGGCCTTGATAATTTTTGCTGCATTTTTATCCGAATATCTCCTTTCCGCGAATTTTCTGGCATTTCTAGAAAGTAATTCTAGTTTCGCAGGACGTTTAAATAAATCTTCAATACTACATTTAATATTCTTAGAATTTATTTCAATCAGATCACCTACACTCTTATCCATAGCTTCCGGGATCGCCCCCCTATTGGCTGCAATCACGGGTGTACCGCAAGATAGAGATTCCATAATAACTCTCCCGAAACCTTCTTCTGATACAGAAGGAACAATTAAGACATCTGCATTGCTATAGATTTCCGGTAAGCCCTCTTGACTAATTTTTCCCCAAAAATGGATTCTAGAATCTCTATAGGCTGCCTTTATTATTTTGTCCTGCATAGGTCCAGTTCCAACAAACTCTAAACCTACGTTTTTATTCCACGTTTTTACAGAATCAAGTAATACTTCTATTCCCTTTTCAGGAATTAACCTGCCTACAAACAATACTGTAAATATTTTTCTTCTCTTTGATTCCTTCCGGAAAACCCTTTCGGTAAATTTATTTAAATCTATCCAGTAAGTAAAAGTTCCTATTTTCTCTTTTGTTACACCTAATTCTTTTATTTCTTCAGATGATTTTTTTGATAAACAAAGGATCTTATCTGCACTTGTAAATATGAACTGGGCAAAACTGCGATATAAACCCCTATTGGGAAAAGAGTAAGAGCTGTGCGTAGATATTATTACTTTTTTTTTAAATATTTTTCCCCAGAAAACTGCTGCAAACCCTGCAACCAAACCATGTGCATGAATAATTCTTGGTTTAAAGGTTAGTAATATAAGCGGGGTAAGGATGAAAAGCCCCGGTATTAAATATAAAAATTCTAGCTTTGGGTTGGGGATAAGTTTATAAAAAAACCCCTGTATCCAAGGAATCCTTAATATTTCTAACTTCTCAAATCTTTCATAAACTTTCCAGCTAGTTTTCACTGATAAGGGTCTATAGCATAAAACGAATACCTTCCATCCTTTTTGGGGTAACAGTGTTACTAGATCCCACAAATGTGTTTCAACTCCACCGATATTAGGATAAAAATGTACCGTTAATTGGAGAATTCTCATTTTTTTAACCTCCCCACTAAATATCCTATTCCTCCGCCCAATAACTCAATGGAAAGCATATATACCATAGCTAAAGATAATATTGGGTGCTTCACTAATCTCATCCAGTTTTTATAAAAAAGAGGTCTTAAAAAATAAATAGTTTTAGGGCTAATGACACCTATATTATGCTTTCTTAAGTATCTGTGAGCATTTTTACCATAATAAAATTTCTTCTTTAAAAGTAGGGCTGGCGAAATTTCATGTTCGTGATGATAAATTTTTTCCTGACTTCTACCTATTTTGAAACCGGCTTCTCTAATCCTATCTGGCAAATCCCAATCTTCCGGGCCAGTTATCTCCTCATCATACCCCCCCACTTTCTTAAATACTTTTTTAGAAAAGAACCGTGCCGCATCTGTTATAGGGTCACCTCTTTCATTGTAGAATGATCGTTCAAACGCCTTAACCTTACCCCAAAAGCTAGTTGCTTTTGACTGTTCCGGGATAACTATACCTTCTACTTTCTCTTGATTGATCAATTTTATACAACCCTCAATTACTCTATCGCTAAGTTCCATATCTGCATCTAGAAAAAATAAAAAATTTCCGGAAGATTTTTTTGCTCCAAAATTTCTCTGAGCACTTCTTTCAGAACCGGCTTTAAAACATTTTATGTTGAATTCTTCAGCAACTTTTACGGTATTATCGGTCGAAAAATTATCCACTAATATAATCTCCAAATTTTTATAACTTTGTTTTAAGACACTTTTTAAGAGTCTTTTTATAACTTTCTCTTCGTTTCTGGTGGTTATGACCACTGACACCAAAGGTCCGTTTCTCATCATTTATGAATGATATCATAAAAGATGATTAGATGACCTTAGTCATTGTAAGCCTAGAGCGGGAAATTAAATTTGAGTTTTAATCCAGTTAATGATCTCGGGTAATTCGTTCTCCAAAATTTTATCTTCTTTCCACCTTAAAATTTTTCTTGCCTTAGCTGAAGAGGGCACTCGACGTTTTATGTCATATTTAAAACCTGGTACACACTTTACCTTAAAAGGCTTACTCATATTGCATTTTTCCCAAAGTAATTTGGCTAGATCTATCATCCTCACTTCTTTCTCTGAACCGATATTAAAGTCTTCATTTTCCCCACTCTTGGATTCAAGTGCCAAAATAATTCCCTTTGCTATATCAGAGACATGAGTAAAACAGCGAATTTGTTTACCATTACCTAAAAGCTCTAATGGATATTGCCCATCAAGAATTTTTTTGATCAAATCTGGAATAACATGTGCATATCCTACTTCTCTTTCCGGTTTTTCATTAATTCCATAAGCATTAAATGGTCTTATAATTGTATATTTAAGCCCATACTCGTCATGAAAAGAAGAACAATACCACTCCCCTACTAATTTTGAGAATCCGTAAGCGCTTACCGGAGGAGGAATCTTAGAAATATGATCTTCTTTGCTAGGATAAATATTAGTTGACTCAAATACCATTGAGGAAGATAGATAAATTATTCTTTTAATTTTATTTTTTACCGCTTCCTCAAAAACGGCAGAGTACATCTTATTATTTTCAGACAAAATTGTGGCAGGATATTTATGGAAGTATCCTATTCCACCAATTTTAGCAGCCAAGTGTATACAATAATCCATCCCCTTCATCACCTTTTCGGTGCTTTTTTTATCTGTTAGATCAACTCTGAAGAATTCGCATCCAGGGGGAATCTTTGCTTCTTTTTTACTTAAGTCATCTGCTACCCTGACAATGTAATTCTTTTTAAGAAGTTGCTTCACTACTTCACTCCCTATAAATCCAGCACCACCGGTAACTAATATTTTAGACTTTTTCATTTAAATAAATCAGACGTTTTTTCGTATTTCGAACTTATAATTATAAGTCATTTTAGACAAACCGTCTACAGAATCAACTGTGGAAATTGGTGTTTTGCTAGTTACTAACCGATATTCTTTTTCGCTCAACCAAGACTGACTTCTTTTCATGTTTTTGTCCTTTTCCATTTGTTACAGGTTTTGATTCTTTTTTTTGTATAACATCTTTAAGATAAAACACAATTTTACCTGTATCGAAAAGATTCCATATATCTACGATTAAGCAATCCTCATCCACAAGATGTTGCAGATCCTCAAAAGAGATTTGTTTAAAAACATCATGATTTATTCCTATTACTAATACTTGAGCAGCTTTAAGAACATCTTTTAAGGGTTGAGAGTCAATATAGGGATCATGCACTGACACTGTGGCTCCCTCTGCTAAAAAGTATCTTTTTAATTTCGGAGAAAGTGAATATCTTATATCATCAATATTTTTCTTAAATGCAAGGCCAAGTATTGAGACTTTTTTCTTATGAAAATCCTTAACCTCCAATTTAATTCGGGAAAGCAAGTATCCAGGAATATTTTCGTTTAACCTCCATGCTGCTGTTACCAACTCCATATAGGGACTTTTATCTATTAAGAAAAAACCGTCCTTTACCAAACAAGGACCAGCAGTAAAGCCAGGAGATTTTAAATTACCTCTCTTATAATCCTTATTTACTAAATTTAGAACTTCATAGATATCGCAGCCATAGCTCTCAGCAATCATCATGAATTCATTTCCTATAGCAAAATCTATATACCGATACATATTGCAAAATAGTTTCGCCAATTCTGCTGCTCGCGGTTTGGTAAATAGAAGTGATGGGGCTATCTTCACAAATATTTCTGCCGCTTTTCGAGCGCTTCCCTCATCCAAAGTACCTACTATTTGAGGTATCTGTTCAAGTTCTTCTACCGATTTTCCTTCAGCAATACGCTCAGGACAGTAAGCTAGAAATACATCTTTACCCAAAGTTAACTTTGTTTGTTCCTCTATTTGCCTGACTAACTGTTCAGTTGCACCTGGAGAAACTGTACTTCTTAAAATAATAGTATGCCCCGGTTTAATTAAGGGAGAGATCCTTCTTATCAACTGTTCAATATCTGTAAAGTTCGGGCTATAAGTATCATCGATAGGGGTACCCAGAGTAAAAATTATAAAAGAATTCTCAGAAATTATTCTGTCTATATGTTCTTGAGAAAAAACTTGAAAATTTTTGCCACTGTGTTTTTCTAAAAGAGGTTGGGCACCTTCTTCTAAAAAAGGCATGATTTTGTGTTTTAGAAGGGAAAGTCTGTAAGGGTCAACATCTATTCCGGTAACTTGAAAGCCTTTCTCAGCTAAAATCAAAGCGAGGGGTAAACCTACTCTTCCAACCCCAAAAATGGCAATTTTCTTGTTATCCATAGCATTAAAGCAATCAGATCCTACTATAACTTCTCAGTAAAAACAAGATCCTAAAGTCCTAATCTAGCGAAAACGCAGTGTTTTATCAATCAAAGTTTGTTCACAGCTCTGTGCAGTAGAGCTCGAAAGATTGACAATTATTTTTATATGGGATAAGCTAACTTCCACAAAGATTTCAATGAAAAACAAAAAACTGGTTAGCATTATTATTACTACATATAATGAGGAGAAAAATATCGGCAGTATTATTAAAGATTGCCAAAAACTAAAGAAACTATTTCCAATAGAAATTGTAGTAGTTGATGCTGCCTCAAAAGATAAAACAGTAGAAATTGCCAAAAGACTAAGGGTTGATCGTATAATCCGTTTTCCATTTAAAAGGGGGAAAGGGGCAGATTTTTGGGTGGCAGGGGTGGTGGCTAGAGGTGATTATATTATTCAAATCGATGCTGATCACCAATTTCAACCAAATGAAATTCCCTTATTTGTGGGCGCCCTGGACAAAGGTGCTGATGTAGTAATTGGGACCAGATTTGGGGGTGGGAATATCGAGAAAGGCTCAGTTAGTACCCGTAACTTATTTGGTAATTGGGTAATGTCCTTTGCCACATCATTAGCATGCGGTAGGAAAATCACTGATGTAATGGCAGGATTTAAGGGATTTAAAAGGGAAGCTTTTCTTGCTCTTGATTTAAAAGAAAGACATTTTGAGTATGAAGCAGAAACGGTAGTTAAATCCGTTAAGATGGGAATGAATCTAGTTCAAATCCCTATAACCTACACAAAAAGGATTGGCGGAGCTTCCGGTATTAGAGCACTGCGAGACGGTTTGAATGTTCTTAAAGCGATTGCTAAAGTATACCTTACAAACCTACCTCAATACTCACTTCTCACAAAAACATCTCCAAATCTTAGATAATCACATCCTTGGTAGTTTGCCTCGCACCAGAGAATAACTTCTCTTTCACTTGCTCTTCTATCCACTTATAAGTTCTAGATAATCCCTCTTCTAAAGAAATTTCAGGCTCCCATTTCAATACTTTTTTTAATCTCGTGTTATCAGAATTTCTTCCTCTGACACCTTGAGGACCGGGCACATACTTTTTTATTACTTTAATCCCAGCGATTTTAGCCACCATATTCACCAGCTGGTTAATACTCAACATTCTATCCTGACCAATATTGAGAGGTTCAGGATAATCAGACATCATAAGCCTATAAATACCTTGTAGGCAATCATCTATATAGCAAAAAGATCTTGTTTGTTCGCCATCTCCCCAAATTTCTATTTCATAGTTTCCAGTTAGTTTAGCTGTAGCAATTTTTCTACAAATTGCTGCAGGAGCTTTTTCTCTCCCTCCATCCCAAGTTCCTAGTGGACCGAAGATATTATGGAATCTTGCTATCCTTGTTTCCATACCATACTGTTCATAATAATACTTTGCCAAAATTTCACTTGCTAGCTTCTCCCACCCGTAGGCATCTTGTGGCCGAGCCGGAAAAGCATCCTCCTCTGTCAGAGGCTTGAGCCTTGCTGTCATCTGCTTATATTCAGGATATATACAGGCGGAAGAGGAGTAAAAATATCTTTTAGCACCATTTACTCTTGCAGCTTCAATAGTGTTTAGGCTAATTGTCGAATTGTTATAAAAAATAGTTGCATGATTTGATGAGATAAACCCCATTCCTCCCATGTCAGCAGCCAGTGCGTATACATGATCCATACCTTTAGTAGCCTTCAGTGCATTATCTTTCTCTCTTAGATCTAAGATAAGGAATTCGTCTGCTTGCGATTTTTCATATTCTGGATATTTAATATCTACTCCTCTAACCCAATAACCTCTTTTCTTAAGATTTCTTACAAAATGATAACCTATAAATCCACCCGCGCCTGTAACTAACACTTTCTCTTTCTTTTGCATAAATATGACAAGTTTAGAGAATTAATTATGAAATTTCAACGGCTAGTCTTTCGATTAGTGCTAAACTTTCTTTTGTTGACTTATTCCAATCGAAGGATCTGCTTCTAAATTGTGCGTTCTTACTGAACTGCAGATACTCTTTCTGATTTGAAACTAAGTCTACAATAGCTTCTGCCATTTTATCCCTATCCTTTTTATCAAAAAGTAAACCAGTTTTCCCATTAACTATTGAATCCTTTAAGCCAGCCACTTTATATCCAACAGTTGGAGTTCCCATAACACCCGCTTCAATCACTACTAACCCCCATCCTTCTCTTGTCGAGGTATTAATAAGGATATGAGATTTTGCTAGAAGTTCAAATTTTTTATTTTCGCTTACAAATCCCCAGAATTTGATTTTCTTTGTAATACCCAAGTCCATAGCTTTATGCATTAACTTTTGAACATAATCAGAGTTTCCCTTCCCCACAATCCACATTTGCCAGTCATTTGTATCTGTCTTGCAAATGTCAAAAAAAATCTCAATTGAATCTTCTACCCCCTTATCTTTACTTAAGGCACCTAAAAATATTAGAGTTCTTTTAGAATTTTTGTGTATGACTTTTTCAAAGTTTATTACTTTAACACCATTATAAACAACCTTAATATTATCTTTGGGAATATCCCAACTTACCAGATCATCTCTTGTTGATTCGGAAACAGTCATAAATGGTATCCGTTTATAGAAAAGCTTAAATATCAATGGTTCAAAAAATGTCCCGAGGAAAGCTGGAAGTAAGTTAAGTGGCCAAAGCCAAGGGTTTAATTTCCAAACTTCTTTAGTAACCTCATGAATAAAAGCAACCTTCTTCGCCCGGATATATAAGGGAGTAAAAAAGGGTATGCCGTGAAATTGATCTATAACCAGCTCAAACCTTTGGTGTTTAGAAAAAAGATACCACCAGCAAGCTGCTAGATGCACCCCAAATACTTGTTCCCCCTTTCTAATAATTTCTACTCCGTCAATCATCTCCCTTTCTTTTCCATTTTTAAAGGTGGAGGTAAAAAGAGTAACATTATGCCCAGCCTTGACCCATCCCTTAGCATGCTGATGTGTAGATTCTTCTGCACCTCCCGCATGAGGATGTCCTGGGCCTCTCCATGAAAAAACGAGAATCTTCATTAGAAACTAACTATCCAGCTCTTACAGAATTTATCCTTATCCATCTCTTCCAAATGGAAATCAGAAAGACCCATAGGTCTATAGTATCTTGATAATTGGATATTTTTACATAATAAATCACCCTTTATTATAAAAACCGTTCCTGCATCAGCCAGGGAAACGATCCCATGGTTACCTTCTTCCGAGGTACATTTTCTTCCAGCATTGGCTATTAATATTTCTCCCTTGGTAAAATCCACCTCTTGGGGACAATCGTGCGAGAACTCTGCTTTATCATAAGAGAAGTTTTTTGATTCCAAATTTTGATTGACCTTGGAAATGCTTTCTTTACTTTCATAAGCTCCGGAATAGAAAAGATACCGCTCAAGAACATTTTTAGGAGATTCTTGAGTAACTACATAAATTTTACTAATGCTAGGGTCTTGTTTACTAAGTTTCAAGTAGTTGGCAATAATCCTTTCACTGAAAAACCATCGTTCTGCAGCATAAACTGGATACCTAAAAAAATAGAGGTGCGCAAAATAAAAAACTCCTATGAGATATAGGCCTACCATTACTCCCACTAAAAGCTTCAAATGCTTAAGCCTTTGAATCACATACCAAAAACCAACCGCAGCAAGTATAACTAAGTACGGTATCATAGGAAAAGCGCGTATTGAATAGGTTTTTTCCACTATGTCTACAGCAGAAACTATGGGGGCCAAAACGATAATTGAAAGCATCAACCAAAACACTCTTCTTTTCGTCGTAAATAAAACCACTAAACCAAGAACTATCAATGGAAAATCCAAGTAATGGAATTGGCCATATTCCCATATAGAATAAACAGCCACTGTTTCCCCTCTAGCAAACAGATTCGTAGTAGAAAAGGCCCCCAGGTAAACCTCTGCTATTCTTTTTAGAACTACGGTCAATTTATTAATAAAAATGTGTGAAGCAGGATTAGGGATAGCTTGTCTCCTTTCTTGATTTACTATATCCGAAGCCCAATTTTGTTCAAAAATTAGCAGTTCATTTGTCCTGGTACCGGCGGGTTGATAGTTGATCGTCATGGTATAAACAAATAGCGTTAAAAAAGCCAATATACCAAAGATTATATAAGGCAATTTAATAACCTTATTGTGTGAAGTTATGAATTTGTAAGTCAGAAGAATTAGAATTAATGGAAAAAAGAGTAGTTTTGCTCCTAGATAACTTAAAAATCCTCCTAAAAATAAAGGGAAGGCCAACAATATTTTCCAAGAATCTTTAATCAATAAAACATAAGTGCCTAAAAGAAAAAAGAAAGATGCAAAATTGACTTCTAATGCAGTCCTCCCTATATGGATACTCCAGGGATTTGCTGCCATCATGAATCCAGCAAATATCGCAACTTTTTCATTTAGTAAAGTTTTGGCAATTAAATATACTAGCAGCACTGATAAAACCCCAATCACGGCATAAGGCAACCTGGCATTAAAATGAGAGAGGGGGTTAGGCCCAATCCAAGGCAAGATAAGATAGGGCGGGATTTCAGATATAACTACATCAAAGTTAGTCTCTCCCCAAGAGAATAACGCCGATGCGGTGAGGGGAATATTCTGATTTGTATAGTAAAGAGATTTAGCATTCATCACATAGTTTAACTCATCGTGGATAATAGAGATAGGGAACAAGTCAAGTAGCCAAAACCTGAAAAAAATAGCAACACTGAGAATTAAAAATATTGGCATAAACGCAGCCGGTTTCATCTTCATATCACTGATTTTACACTATGTTATACTCGATATAAAGCATCTTTTAAAATGAAAAGTGATCTAGAAAAAATTCACGAAGACGTACCGGCCGACCACTATGACCAGGGCATCAAAAATAATTTATTCCAGAAATTTTGGCATTATCGGCGGTTTAATGAAGTTGTAAATTCCATTGAACCGGTAAGTGGGGCTGTACTAGACGTGGGTTGTCACGGTGGAACATTCACCCAAAAAATTTTAACTAGAATAAGGAGCAAAAAAATTTACGGTGTAGATATTTCTGACAACGCAATCAATCTTATTACCAAAAGAATCCCTTATGGTCACTTCAAAAAAGCAGATGCTGTAACACTCCCATTTAAAAATAATTTCTTTGACGCAGTTTTTTGTTTAGAGATGCTTGAGCATACCGATAACCCATTGCAGGTTCTTAAAGAAATCAAAAGGGTTTTAAAAAAGGAGGGGTATTGTACATTGCTTGTACCTTCGGAAAATAGATTATTTCAAATAGTATGGTTTTTGTGGACCTTATATTACCCTGTTTGGAGGCATGCCCATGTGAATAACTTTAAGAAAAATAGCTTAGAAAACATTGTTTATTCTTTACGACTTAAAATAACCAAAGTCAAAACTTTTCATCTTGGTATGCTTAAAATGATTGTTTTTCAAAAATAAAGTTAAACTATATTTATCCTAAAGTTGAGCTCCGGATCAAATTTCCATTTACGATAATTTTTATCTGAATAATAATGCAGGATCTTTAATCTATAAAATACCGACAAGGTATCTAGTAACATCGCTGCCACCGTCCTTAAAAACTTTTGACTTGTCAAAGTTGAGGTGTCTCCAAAATTTAGTGTTATTTCTATCGGTGCCTCAAAAATTCTTTTGTACCCTAAATTATAGGCAACGCTTAGTATTTCTACATCAAAAGCATAAGCTTTAACTAAGAGCCTTGGGAGTACTTTTTCTAAAACTTCCCGCCTAAAAAACTTTAATCCTACTTGAGTATCTCTAATTTTCAGTCCAAAGAAGAAAAAAACAAGCATTTGATACCCAAAAGACAAGATCTTTCTCTGCCAAGGGTAAGCAACTTTAGAAACAGGATGTCTTTTGGAACCAACTATAATATCAGCTTTGTACCACTCAAAATGCTCAAGTAACATAGATAAACCGTTAGGATTAATATCCATGCCTGCATCAATAAATCCTACAATGTTACCTCTACTTGCTGCCATGCCATATCTTACAGCATATCCTTTTCCCTTATTGGTCTCATATCCGATAACTTTAACATTAGTATGCTTTTCGGAAAATTTTTTTGCATTGTTGTAAGTCCGATCTATCTTACCGTCAACTACGCATATCAGCTCTGTTGGATATCTAAGCTGGTCTAGTGCATTCTTGATGTATTTTAAGTTCTCAATAATAGTTTTTTCTTGTTTATAAGTGGGGACTATTACTGAAACTAAATTTTTCTTCGTATTTGGCATAGAAAAGTAAGGATAATAATAATATCGCTGTAATTATTATAGAAATTTGGATAACTATTTCAATACTTGAATGGAAAAACCAAATACCTACTGCCTGCATTAACGCTGCTATTAAAGGAAAAATCACTACTTTAGTTGAGCCTAAAGATAAATAAAAATTAATCACCAAGCACGATAAAGTAAAAAGCGTCATAAAAATACCAAATTTAAATAAGAATGTCGACGCTTCAAGATATAAAGATCCGTAAAGTAAAAATATAGCTAATCCCGGAAATAATAGGTAAATAGTTAAAATTGTCAAAGATAAAATAGCGGTAAAAATAAAACTATAGATAAAAATCTTTTTATAACCATGACCATTAGCTTGCCTTGAAGAGACTAATGGAAACATTACCGCAGATATTGGCCCCGCAGCAAAAAAGATTATCTTCCCCAAGTTGGAAAGCGCTGCGTAAATACCTGCTTCGTATGACGAGAAGAAATGTTTTACCAAAACAAGATCGGTAGAATATATGGATATTACAGCGGCAGACTGTAGAAAAACAGGAAGAAAATATTTTACCATGGGCTTAAGATTCGGTTCTACCTTTGAAGTTTTCTTCACATAGTCTCTAATGAAATAAAGCGATAGCAACAATCCAAAACCACTTGCAACAACAAACCCATATAATACACCCCTGACTGCAAAACCTTGATAGACTAAAAATACTCCTAAGACGAGCTTTAAAATATTATCACTCAGGTTGCTAACCATCATTTCTTTAAACTTCAATAACCCCTGGAGTATAGATCTGTTAAAAGAAGATGGGTACCCTAAAAATATTATAAACGTTACAAGAATAATCAAATACTGATCTTTTATTTTAAGAAAAATTGATATGGAAGGACTTAATAAGAAAATAAAACCAGCGAATATTAAGGTATATAAAAACGCATTTTTATTGAGCCATTTAATTAAGCCTGCTATTTCTCCCTCATTTTTCGCCGAAGAAACGAATTTAACTATTACTAAATTTAATGATGTGGTTAATATCCCCAAAATTCCGATCAAAGAAAAGAGTGCTGCTAAGTCGCCATAGTCGGAAGGGCCCAGCAATCTACCCATCACAAAGTGGTAAATATAATTGAGTCCACTGATTAGATTGCTCCCTACAATCATGATGAAACTCCCAGAAAAAAGTGGATATTTAAATAAATCGAGTATTTTATTTCTCATGCAACCCAGTATCCTCTCAAAAACAAGATAGTCTCTGCACTCAACCATAAC
>CAZGFG010000002.1:0-15984 GCA_964524895.1 uncultured Gammaproteobacteria bacterium
ATCAAACTGGGTAGTAAACAAAGATTTCTATGTTTCATGTATAATGGGAATATGATAGTTTATCTAGCTTCTGATCATGCGGGATTTAAATTGAAAGAGAGGGTAAAAGGGTTTTTGATTAGGGAAGGTTATGAGGTGCAGGATCTGGGTGCTTCTGAATATAATAAAGACGATGATTACCCGGATTTTATCTCTAAAGCAGGGGAGGCAATATCCCGTAGTCCGGAGGACAAAGCTATTATCTTTGGGGGGTCCGGACAAGCTGAAGCAATAGTTGCCAATAAGTATAAACAGGTACGTGCTGCAGTATTTTATGCACCGGCTATCCCAGCCGAAGCTGCAGATGTAACAGGGAGAGTTAGTGAAGATCCTTTTGAGATGATCCGTCTGACCCGTGAGCACAACAATGCCAATGTTTTATCCTTGGGAGCAAGGTTCTTAAAAGAAGAAGAGGCAACACAGGCAGTTCAATTATGGCTAAAGGCTCCATTTTCCCAAGAAGGCCGACATGTCAGAAGGATAGACAAGATTAAAAAGATTGAAGAAGGTAGTTAGATGGTGCAGATTGTTCCGGCTATTTTGGCAACCACGCAGGAAGAGTATAAACAAAAGCTTTCCAAGATAGAAACAAGTGGAATGTTTGAGGGAGGTTGGGTACAAATAGACCTCATGGACAATAAATTTGTTCAAAATAAAAGTATTGAGGCTTGGGTGGTGGCAGAACATCCCCCCAAGTTTAAGATAGAGGTTCAATTAATGGTAGCACAACCCAAAGGCTGGATAGAGAAGGTTGGCAAAGTGAACAGAATTATAATTCCACTAGAGATTGATCAGGTATCCGAATCCATAGAACAAATTATAAAAACAGGGGCTGAAGTCGGACTTTCTATTAATCCTGCAACACCTATTGAAAAATTGGAACCATATGTCAATAAAATAGATACGGTTTTAGTAATGTCGGTAGAACCCGGATTTGGTGGTCAGAAATTCATTGCGCAGACAGTAGATAAGGTGAGAGAGATTAAGGATAAAAGATGGCCGGTCAAAATCGGGGTGGATGGGGGGATAAACGATTTAGTAGTGAAGGATTTGGTAGATGCAGGGGCAGATTACCTGGTAATAGGGTCGCATCTTATAGAAGGGAGTATAGATGAAAATCTGGAAAAGATTTGGGAAGCTATTTCATAATACCGGGGTTCAAAAGGCCCAATCTATTCAACAGGTAGCTATCTTCGGGTTTGCCGATAGTAAGGAAGAAGAAGCAACTTTTAAAAGCGCTGTAGAGGTAGCAAAAAGGTTAGCCCAAGCAGGTTACCTGGTGGTTGACGGAGGAGGACCGGGCATAATGCGGGCTGCCACAATAGGGGCAAAACAAGGCGGTGGAAAGGTGATCGGGGTTACTTTTTACCCCGAGGATATGACTAACTTTGAGGGTAGGGACCCCAGAAACCCAATAGACGAGGAGATAAAAACCTCCAGTTACGTTGAAAGGACTTTGACGCTAATGAAAGAGGGTCAAGTGTATGTAGTGTTTAACGGAGGGACAGGGACTTTATCTGAATTTGCTATGGCTTGGGGTTTGGCAAGACTTTATTTTGGTCACCATAAGCCGCTAATCTTATATGGAAAATTTTGGAATAAGATAATAAATGCCATTAAGGATAATATGCAACTTAGGCCGGATGATTTAAAAGTGTTTAAAATAGTCGATTCACCCCAGGAGGTTTTGGAGGCAATAGAACTGTTTGAGAAAGAAATCCAAGCCGGAGTACACGATGGTCATTTGGCTGCGACTAAAAATGGCTACAGTGTTTAATTTAATAGGTTTATACTAGATATATGTCCAATTCTGCTGTAGGAATTCAAAAATTGGAAGAGAAGGCGAACACGATTCGCCAGGATATTATTAAAATGCTTTTGGAAGCGGGTTCCGGCCATTCAGCCGGCCCTTTGGGGATGGCGGATATCTTTACTGCTTTGTATTTTCATATTCTTAGTCAAAACCCAAAAGAGCCAAAATGGAAAGAGAGAGATAGGTTAGTTTTATCAAATGGGCATATTTGCCCAGTGCTATATGCTACTTTGGCCCATGCCGGGTATTTCCCGGTATCGGAACTTAGAACCTTAAGGAAACTTGGCTCCAGGTTACAGGGTCATCCTCACAGGACTTCCCTGCCCGGTTTGGAAACGACTTCGGGACCTCTTGGTTCCGGGTTATCCCAAGCCTGCGGTATGGCTTTGGCGGGCAGACTGAATAAAGCAAACTGGAGGGTAATCTGTCTGATGTCAGACGGGGAGCAGGATGAAGGGAATACTTGGGAAGCGGTTATGTTTGCTGCCAAATACAAACTTCACAACCTGACTGCTTTGATGGATAGAAATAATATCCAGATAGATGGTTTTACGGAAGACATTATGCCTCTTGAATCCGTGCGGGCCAAATATGAAGCATTTGGCTGGCATGTTTTGGAAATTGACGGGCATAATATTGAAGAGATCATAGCAGCTTTTGATAAAGCCAAAGCGATTTTTGAAAAACCTACGCTGATAATTGCACACACTATACCTGGTAAAGGGGTGGATTTTATGGAAAATAAATTCCAGTGGCATGGTAAACCGCCAAACGGCGAAGAAGGCAAAAAAGCCTTGGAGGAGCTTAGGACTTTACAGGGAAAGATAAAATCTGAACACCAGTAATTGTAGAAATATTAAAATGCTAAACTCTAATGCCCATTTAAATCCAAAATTGTTTGATGAAGATATTGAACAAGTGCCTATCCGCAATGGATATGGTGAAGGGCTAGTTTTGGCGGCGGAAGCGGATGAAAATGTAGTGGCACTTTGCGCCGATTTGACAGAATCTACCAGAACTCAAGGATTTAAGGACAAATTTCCTGACCGGTTCTTTGAAGTAGGTGTGGCCGAACAGAATTTAGTAACTGTTGCTTCCGGTTTGGCAGCAGAAGGGAAAGTTGCTTTTACTACCTCTTATGCTACCTTTTCACCCGGTAGGAATTGGGAGCAAATCCGTACCACCATCTGTTATAACGACCAGCCGGTCAAAATTATCGGCTCCCATGCCGGGATTTCGGTGGGCCCGGATGGTGCAACTCACCAGGCTTTGGAGGATATTGCTTTAATGAGGGCTTTGCCTAATATGGTAGTTATTTCTCCGGCCGATTCGATAGAGGCCAGAAAGGCTACTTTAGCTATCGCCAAGCTGAATAAACCCTGCTATTTAAGGCTTTCCCGCGAAAAAGTACCGGTCGTAACCGGTGAAGGGACCCCTTTTGAAATAGGCAAAGCGGAAGTGTTTTACGAAGGGAATCCTTCGTTGGATTCGGGACACTTCGCAGATGTGACAATTATTGCTACCGGCCAAATGGTTTATAGGGCGCTGCTATCGGCCAATGAGCTAAAATCACACAAAATTTCTGTTCGAGTAATAAATTGCCACACTATTAAGCCTTTGGATAAAAAAACCATTATAAAAGCAGCAGAAGAAACAGGAGCAATCGTGACAGTCGAGGAGCACCAGATTCATGGAGGGTTGGGGGGTGCTGTAGCAGAAGTTATCTGCCAAAATTATCCGGTCCCTATTAAAATCATAGGAATAAAAGATTGTTTTGGAGAGTCAGGGGAACCTAATCAACTTTTGGAAAAATTTGGGTTGACCAAGGAAGCAATAATAAGAGCGGTAACTTCGGTAATTAGAATGAAGCAATAATGCAAAAAACCGCCGCGGTAAACATGGCAATTTTTATCTTAAGCCTTTTGGGGCTTTTTGTTTCCACTTTTTTAGCCTACGAATATAGTCTGAATGGACCTATGACTTGTCCCATTACCGGAAGCGGTTGCGACATAGTTCGTTCCAGTATTTATGCCAACTTTTTGGGTATCCCCATTCCATATTTGGGGATGGCGTTCTATTTAACTATGGCCATACTTTCAGTCTTTAAGTCGCACTATCAAGAGAGAAAACTGATTTTTAAGGCTCAGTTTTGGTTTGCCTTAGCAGGAGTCATTTTTGGAGTTTACTTGACCTTTTTAGAAGCCTTTGTTATAAAGGCTTTTTGCTTTTGGTGTGTGGTTTCATTTATGATATCGGTTGCAATATTGGTGTTGGCCTCCATATTATTTAAAAAAAGTTAATGAGAACAGAAACAAAGATTTTAGGAATTGGACTTTTTATAACACTGATTATTTTGGGGGGAGGGCTGATTTTGGCTACAAAGGGACAAAGTTCAGATTCTAAAACTGTCGGGAGTAAAGTTTATAGTATTGATTACTCTAAAGGTCAAAAAATTGGCAGTGATAGTGCCAAAGTGAAATTGGTAGAGTTTTCCGATTTCCAGTGCCCTGCTTGTGCCGCTGCTGAACCGTTTGTCCGACAAATTAGAGATACCTATCCGGATGAGGTACTTTTTGTGTATCGCCACTTTCCGCTTTCCCAGCACCAAAATGCCAGAAAAGCGGCAACAGTTGCCGAAGCTGCAGGGGAACAGGGGAAATTTTGGCAAATGGATGATAAATTGTTTGAAACCCAATCGCAGTGGGAAAATTTACCTAACCCCGACACTTTTTTTATAGATTTGGCTAAGCAGTTAGGAGTGGATGAGAAAGAAATTCAAGAAGCTTTAAGCAAAGATCCTTACAAACAGAAGGTGGATGAAGATGTTGCAGAAGGTATAAGTCTGGGAGTAAACTCTACCCCCACCTTTTTTTTAAACGGGCGTAAATTAGATCTTAGGACTTTCAATGATATTAGAGTAGCTGTAGAATCAGAACTTCAAAAAAATCAGTAGCTTTCTTCGGTTTTTCTTAGATGTTAGACTAAAAATATGGCAAAGAAAGTTGTGGTTTTAGGAGCCGGATTTGGCGGGATAAGAGCGGCTTTGGATTTAAATAAGCATAAAGATTTACAGGTAGTTCTAATAAACGATTCTTCTTCCCACTGTTACCATCCGGATCTATACGAGTTAGCATCAGCTCATTTATCGCAAGAGAGAAGGTTGGATTTTGATGGGGTCAGAGGGACGGTCAGTATTCCTCTTAGAGAGATTTTTAGCAAAGGTCAAGTTGAAATTGTAATAGGTTTAGTTGAAGCTGTTGATTTGGGTGAAAAGTCGGTAAAGGTCCAATCCGGGGTGGTAATTAATTATGATTTCTTGATACTGGCCTTGGGGAGTACTACAAATTACTTTGGTATTGAAGGCGCCAAGGACTATTCTCATAAGTTAAAAAATGCCGAAGATGCCCTAAATATTAGAAACGATTTGGAAGAGATCGGCCGGAGTAATAAAGATAAGTTGCATACGGTAATTATTGCTGGGGGTGGATTTACCGGGGTTGAGCTCTCCGGAGAACTGGTCCACTTTTTGCCTAAAAATTTCAGGGTAATAGTGATTGAAGCAGGAAAAGAGATTTTATCCGGGATGTCGGAATGGGCAAGGGAAAAGGCGCATCAGCGATTGGAAAAATCCGGGGTGGAAGTTTTGATCAATTGCCCGATCAAAAAAGTAGAAGAAGGTAAACTAATTGCGGGTGAGAACGAAATAGGTTTTGACTATTTGATATGGACAGCCGGAGTAGTAGGCAATAATTTAGGAGGAAAAATTTCAGATGTTGAGCTCAACAAGCACGGGAGGGTACAAACGGAGCAAGATCTTAGCTTAGGCGGATTTCCGGAAGTTTTTGTGATAGGAGATTTGGCAGAAGTTATAGATGATAGCGGAAATCCGGTTCCGGCAACTGCCTGGGCGGCAATAGGAGAGGCTTCGATAGTTGCCCGAAATATTTTGGCAAGATTAATGGAGGAGAAAACTTTCAGATATACCCCTTCAAGTCCCGGATTTGTGGTACCAATTGGCGGTATGTATGCAATTACAAATTTATTTGGGCTGGAGGTTAGTGGTATTTTGGCTTGGTTTATTAAAAGACTAATAGCACTAAACTACTTTTTATCCATATTGCCCTTTTCCTCTGCCGTGTTAATATGGTGGAAGGGAGTGAAAATTTCTTTCAAAAATGATAAAAGCTGAAAAGGCGTTGGTTCTAATCCTTCTAATAAATAGCCTGATTTGGGCCCGTAGTGCCTATGGTAAATTAGCTGGGGGCAATTTTGTGAGTGGTTTGGGCGGAACTTTGGATAAGTTTGCCAGCAAAAACCCGTATCCGATTGTAAAAGATTTCCTACAAAATATAGCAATTCCAAACTCTACTACTTTTGGACAGCTGACTTTATGGGGAGAAGTGGCGGTGGCTGTAGTATCTATTTTAAGCCTGACCTATATACTGTTTACTAAAAAATATAATAAGTGGGTGGTTTGGGCATTAATCGGAGGACTTTTAGGTGGAATATTCTTAAACTTAATATTTTGGTTTTCTGCCGGATGGACTTCTTCTGCAACAGACAGCTTAAATTTACTGATGTTTTTTGTTCAGATCTTTGGTCTGGGCTATTTGATTAAGTTTAAGGGTAGTTGAGGTGAGTTGCAGCTTTTGCTCTGTAGGAGCAGCCTTTTTTGAAATGCTTTTTTCTCTGGCTACTTATTTAATAGTAGCCGCTACCGCTATATTTTTCACATTGCTTCGTTGGTTATTAGACTACTTAAGCAAGAAATAATCCGTATAAAATTTTGTATAAAAGCCCTCTTGACAAGAAAACTTATTTTATTTAATATATCCCCATAGGGGGGACATCTTTCCTTAGGATTTAGGACAAATATGGCTTACAGACCCAAAGACACTCAAGAAAGAATTCTCCATCGTTTCAAGATTGCACAAGGCCATCTTAATAAAGTACTCAAGATGTTAGAAGAAGATGAATATTGTATTGACATTATCCATCAATCCCAAGCAGTGCAAAATGCTTTAAGCGAAGCAGATCTGTTGATTTTAGAAAATCACCTAAAAACTTGTGTGGTGGACCAAATTAGACAAGGTAAAACTAAGGCTTCGATTGAAGAAATTATGAAAGTAATGAGGAAAAACGGATCATGAATAAGCAATTTTTGATTATATCTTTGGTTATCACATCTGCCATTCTAGCTGGGGGAGTATTTATTATTAGTGCAACTTCTACCCCTACCCCGACGACGGTTACCAGTCAGGAGGGGAGTGCTTCCATAGACCAATTGACCCATGATTGGGGTCAGATTCCTTATTCAGGTGGGGATGTCAAAAAAACTTTTGTAATTAAAAATACCGGTAGAGGTACTCTCACTTTGCGCAATGTGCAAACTTCCTGTATGTGTACCACAGCCCAACTTACTATTGAGGGTAAAAACAGCCCCTCTTTCAGAATGCATTCCAGTTCTTCATGGGTAGGAGAGGTGCCTCCCGGCAAAGAAGCAGCCCTAACTGTTACATTCGACCCGGATTTTCACGGCCCTTCTGGGGTAGGAGCTATTAATAGGTTAATAGACATGGATACTAATGATCCGGCACATCCTAAGTTGGAATTTAGTCTGAATGGAGTAGTTGTTAAATAATATGGAAAAGGTAAAGAAAATCCTTACCAAAGCGATCCCCTTATGGATGGCAATATTGATTGCCGTTGATTCGACCCTGCTCATGGGTTTTGCCCAATACTTTTTTCTTAAAAGGGAATTTAATAAAGCAGTTTTAGAACTTTCGCAAACTACTAAAAGCCCGGAGGAGTTGGTACAGGTTATAAAACAGGAGGTTTTACCCCAACAGGGCTATACTACTTCCTTAAAATGGAAAAATTTAGGTAAGCAATTGGTAGATGCAGGGGCAATAGATAAACAAAAATATGAGGAGATTTTTGCCGGTAGTGAGGAGATGAAGTATTTGGAGGGAAGTTCGGAAGATAATATTAAGATTGACGAGAACAACTCCCGGTTTTTGGTCAATACCTTCTGGGCATTGGGACTTGCCAATAAAAGCCGGGTCTTGGAGGAGGGTCCGATGCGAACCAGTGGAAACGATACGGCCAACTTTGCTTCAACAGGCGGATGGACTTTGGGTAAGATGGATGCGATGAAGCTTTATTCGTCGGAACCTATTATTCCTCTGACAGACGAACAACAGGAACTGGTTACAAAGATTGCCCAAAATGTATACCGTCCTTGCTGTGGTAACTCTACTTATTTTCCCGATTGTAACCACGGTATGGCAGCTTTGGGTTATATAGAATGGGCAGTTTATAACGGATTAGGCGAGGATCAAATCTACAAAGACTTGTTAGCCTTCAATTCCTATTGGTTCCCACAAACTTATGTAGAAATGGCAGTGTATTTTGACAAGCAGGGTACTAAATGGGCTACGGTTAATCCCAAGCTAGCTCTTTCTGCCGACTACTCTTCTGCGCAGGGGGCTCAAAGAATCCAGCAGGCAGTACAAAATGTGCCGGGAATCCAAAGCCAGGGGGGAAGTTGTTCTACCTAAATGGAAGGGATACTTTTCCAAACATCATTGATAGCGGCGTTTGTGGCCGGGATGGTGGCGTTGTTTGCCCCATGTTGTATCACTTTCCTACTACCGGCATATCTAGGCAGTGTTTTTAAAGAAAAAGAAAAAATTCTCCTAATGACCTTGGTATTTGGACTGGGGATTTTTATAGTCCTTTTGCCGGCAGTTCTGGGTGTTGCTTTTATCTCCCGATTTCTCTTTCACTATCATGACTTAATTTATATCGTAGGGGGTTTTGTAATGTTGGCGGTAGCAATAACCACATTCTTAGGAGTAAAGATGCCTATGCCTAATATCCCCGGAGGGCAGGTAGGTGGTAGAAGTGATGTATTGTCTATTTTTACTTTAGGGGTAGTTTCCGGTATTACCAGTGCTTGTTGTGCTCCGGTACTGATAGGCATCCTAGCTTTAACTTTTCTCTCGCCAAGTTTTTTTGGGGGAATATTGGTAGGAGCAGTTTATGTTTTAGGGATGGTAACCCCACTGCTTTTGATGTCAATCTTTTTGCAGGGTAAAATGCCTAAGGTAGAGATTTTAAGAAAACCAATGACTAAAATTAACTTGTTTGGTAGAACTTATCCTTTGATCTTAAGCAATATCATAGCTGCAACTGTTTTTTTAATCACCGGAGTTTTAGCCCTCTACCTTACATTTACCGGTCAATTGGCTGCAAGCAATATGGATCAATTCTCCAGACTGATTAAGGGAACCGCAGATACAGTGACTACATTAGTAGGAGGGAATATTTTGGTAAATATCTTGTTTCTGGTATTGGTAATTTGGTTCATTTATCAGGTTTTCAAAAAGGTGTAAGCTAAAGATAGAGGAGGTGAGGAATTTGCTAAAACCTATAGCCTTTGCTCATGCGGTCACCATAGTGACTGCGGGGTTTTATGTAGTTTGTCTGCTGCTTGTTTATACAGCGCCAGGATTTGTTTTTGGGATAGCTGAATCTTGGGTACATGGGATTGACCTTGAAGCAGTTAGAGCTACTACCCCGGTATCTTTGGGTAGAGCTGTCTGGGGGCTAATAACCATCACTGTAGTTACCTGGGTGACTACTTACGCTACTATCGCTCTATATAACAGACTACAAAAATAATAGATGAAGGTGATTATAAGATCAGCTGCTTTGGGTATAGTTTCTGGCCTTGGTTAGGATTTGGTGTCCAGTTTTTAACCCGATTAAAGGAGTTAAAATTTAGTTATATGAGTATAGATGAAATAGTTGCCATAATTTTAGGAGTTTTAGGGGTAGGCTTTACCTACTGGTTCTTCTTAATGAAGAAAGAAGAGGTAGTGGAGGTGACAAATTCAGTAGATATTATCGTCAGTGGAGGTTATTCCCCGGATGTGATTTCAATCCCGGTAGGAAAGACTACAACCATCAATTTTTTTAGGAAAGACCCTTCCAGTTGCCTGGAAGAGGTAGTTTTAAGTGATTTTAAAATCCGCAGGAAACTGCCACTTAATAAAAAAACAACCATTCAGATTACTCCTCAAAAAAAAGGGGAATACAAGTTTGAATGTGGAATGAATATGTTTCATGGCAAGGTGATAGTCAAATGATGAAAAAAACTTATCAAATTAAAGGTATGCACTGTGCCTCTTGTGTGAGGCTAATAGAAAAGGCGGTGGGAAAGGTTAAGGGGGTAGAAAGCTGCAATGTAAACCTTGCTTCCGAAAAAGCCACAGTTAGCTTTAAGAAGGATCAGGTTTCAGATGAACAGATCACCTCGGCTGTTTCCAGTGTTGGTTATCAGGTGGTAGATAACGGAAAAAATGGACAAGATGAGGAGGCAGAAAAAAAAGAAAAGCAAAAAGAATTAAACGATCTAAGACAAAAGGTCTTCTTTAGTTTATTTTTGGGTGGACTGCTTGTCTGGGGAAGTTTTCCGATGATTATGGAAACTGCCCCACAGATTTTACAAAACTTTTTTGTCCAGCTTATCTTGGCAACTCCTGTTCAATTTTGGGCAGGGCTATCCTTTTACAAAGCAACAATTCCTGCCTTAAAAAATAGAACGGCCAATATGGATACCCTGGTTGCTTTGGGTACAACGGTAGCTTATGCATATTCCGCCTTTGTCACCTTTTTCCCTGAAATGATTAAGCAGATCGGTATCGAACCTGAACCATACTTTGATGTAGCAGCAATTATTATCGGATTAATACTTTTGGGCAGGTTCTTTGAAGCTCGTGCTAAAGCCGGGACGTCGGAAGCAATTAAAAAGTTAATTGGCTTACAGGCCAAGACTGCCAGGGTGATAAGAGGCGGAAAAGAGATAGATATTCCTATCGAACAGGTGATAGTCGGAGATATTATAAGAGTAAGACCAGGAGAAAAGCTGCCGGTTGACGGAGTAATCTTAGAGGGGGAATCGGCAATTGATGAGTCTATGATTACCGGAGAAAGTGTACCAGTCGATAAGAAAAAAGGAGATCTAGTGGTGGGAGCAACTATAAATAAAACAGGCAGCTTTACTTATAAGGCCACCAAAATCGGCAAAGACACTATGCTTTCTCAAATTATTAAACTGGTTGAGGAAGCACAAGGGAGTAAGGCTCCAATTCAGAGAATTGCCGATTTAATCTCTTCCTACTTTGTCCCGATTGTGATCATGCTGGCGATCTTCACCTTTGTTGTCTGGTATGTATTTGGACCTGCTCCGGCTTTTCTCTTTGCCATGCTTAACTCTATTGCGGTTTTGATAATTGCTTGTCCTTGTGCTATGGGTCTTGCTACCCCAACTGCCATCATGGTGGGAACAGGTATCGGAGCCGAGCATGGGATATTGATCAAAGATGCCGAGAGCTTAGAAATTGCCCATAAGGTCAAAACTATTATTTTTGATAAGACCGGAACTTTAACTAAAGGTAGACCTGAAGTAACAGATATAGTTTCAAATTCAAAGCTAAAAGTAAAAGATGCAGAAATACTTAGGTTAGCGGCCTCACTGGAGAAGGGATCGGAGCATTCACTGGCAGAACCGATTGTCAAAAAAGCCGAAGAAGGAAAGCTTAACCTAGAAAAAGTAACCGGATTTAAGGCAGTACCAGGATTTGGGGTAGAAGGAAAGATTGGAGAAAAACAAGTGGTCTTTGGAAATCGGAAATTAATGTCCAGGGAAAAGATAGAATTTGAAGCGCATGAAAAGGAGATTGAGAAATTAGAGAGACAGGGAAAAACCGTCATGATACTTGGAATAAATAAAGATTTGATTGGTCTTATTGCAGTTGCAGACACTATTAAAGAAACTGCCAAGAGTGGTGTGGCAGAGCTTGTCAAAATGGGGATAGAACCAATCATGATTACTGGTGATAATGAAAGAACTGCCCAGGCCATCGCCGGTCAGGTGGGGATTAAAAGGGTTTTGGCCGAAGTCTTACCAGATCAAAAAGAAGCTGAAGTAAGAAAAATCCAACAGGAAGGTAAAGTTGTGGCTATGGTAGGTGATGGAATAAATGATGCTCCGGCTTTGGCTGCAGCTGATGTGGGGATTGCCATGGGTTCGGGGACAGATGTAGCAATTGAAGCAGGAGACATTACCTTAGTAAATAAAGATTTAACCTCTATTGCTTCTGCCATTAAGTTATCTAAAAAAACTATGAGGACTATCAAGATGAATTTAGTATGGGCTTTTGGGTATAATGTACTTTTGATCCCAGTGGCGATGGGTATCTTGTATCCGTTTTCAGGGATTCTATTAAATCCGATATTTGCATCAGCGGCAATGGCATTAAGTTCGATATCTGTTGTGAGTAATTCATTACTTTTAAAGAAGGCGAGGATGGTTTAATGGATCTTTGGGTAATATTTTTTACAGGACTTACAGTTGGTGGACTAACCTGTCTAGCAGTTCAGGGCGGACTACTGGCATCAACAATTGCGGCCAGAGAAGCCGAGGATTTCCGAGAAGGAAGCCACCGTAAGCATACACTTTGGCCGGTTTTGGCTTTTTTAGTAACTAAATTTCTTGCCTACATTACTTTAGGGTTTTTGCTAGGATTATTTGGAAGCGCTTTAAACTTTTCTGATTCCTCGCGAGCAGTTATGCAGCTTCTGGCCGGAATTTATATGATACTGATTGCCCTTAATTTATTAAATGTTCACCCCATTTTTAGATATGCGGTTATTCAACCGCCTAAATTTTTAACTCGTTTGGTGAAGAATACTTCCAAGAGTAATGATATTTTTGCTCCGGCTTTGCTTGGTGCCTTTACTATTTTTATTCCTTGTGGAACAACCTTAGCAATAGAAGCCTTGGCTATCTCAAGCGGTAGTCCTTTCTGGGGAGCAGCTATTTTAGGAACATTTGTACTGGGGACAGCTCCGATGTTTTTAGGGTTAGGATTTTTGACAAATAAACTGGGGGATACTTTTAGGACCAGATTCCTGAAGCTGGCCGGAATTATGGTTTTTTATATCGGTATTACCTCAATTAATGCCGGTTTAATCATGTCAAACTCTCCCTGGAATTTACAAACAGTAGCTGGGAATATCCCAATTAGAATTGACTTTTCTGGAAATCAAAATAATTACTTAGTGGATCAGGTTAATGGGATCCAGAATGTTAATATATATGTCCGATCAAGTGGATACAGCCCCAATTATTTTCAGGTTAGAAGTGGAGTTCCGGTGAGGATGAATTTGACCACCAATAATGTTTATTCCTGTGCCATAGCTTTTAGAATGCCGGCCTTAAGAATTGCCAGAAACTTGGAACCAACAGGCACGGAAACCATTGAATTTACTCCCACTAAGAAAGGTAAAGTAATTTACACTTGTTCTATGGGAATGTATTCTGGGGTAATGGAGGTGATCTAAGCTCAAGAAAGCTTTAAGTTAAAATAAAAATATGACTAAAAAGAAATTAAAAATTGAAGGGATGCATTGCAGTTCATGTGCTATGCTAATCGACGGAGATCTGGAAGACTTAGAAGGGGTTAAATCTGCCAATACTAACTATGCCAAAGGGGAAACAGAGGTAGAGATAGATGAGGATAAACTTAGCGATAAGGAGATAATAGATGCTATTAAAAAAATTGGCTATACGGCTATTCCACAAAGATAAAATTTAGTCTACACTAGATGTATGTTTGATTTAATCTCTATCGGCGATTGTGTGATTGATACCTTCATTCCTCTAACAGATGCGGAAATTTCCGAAGATGCAAGTGGTAGGCAGTTAATCCTTAGATATGGAGATAAAATTCCGGTGGGGCCTTCTGTTTCTTTGGTGGCAGGTAATGCTGCCAATAATGCCGTAGGGGCCTCCAGGTTAAAGTTAAAAACGGCCATATACACTCATGTAGGTAATGCGGGAGAGGATGAATCGGATGATAGAATAAAGAATAAATTTAAAAACGAAGGGGTTGATATAAGGTATGTAGCGGAGACTAACCATCTTCCTTCCAACCATCACATAGTATTAAATTTTAAAGGAGAAAGAACAATTTTGATTTACCACCAACCATGGAAATATAATTTACCTGATTTAGATACTGCCAAATGGGTTTACTTTACTTCCCTTGGCCCATCATTTGTAGATAGTGATATAGTTTCACAAGTGATTAGTTATCTCGAGAGAACCCATACCAGGTTACTCTATAATCCCGGTACTTTTCAAATTAAATTGGGTGTTAAGAAAAATTCCAGACTGCTTTCCTTAACAGAGCTTTTTATTGTTAATAAAGAAGAATCGAAAATTATTTTAGGATACAAGCAGTCTGATGAAATGAATATTAAAAAATTACTAAAGGGTTTAACAGATTTAGGCCCTAGGCTGGTAATTATCACTGACGGAGGAGAAGGATCTTATGGGTATGATGGCGAAAAATACTATAAATTAGGTATATTTTCAGCCAAGTTGCTGGAGATGACTGGAGCAGGAGATGCTTATGCTACCGGGTGTCTGGCTGCTCTTTTTCATGGTAATGATTTGGCGCAGTCAATGAGGTGGGGGGCTGCAAATGGTGCAGCAGTAACAGAAAAAATTGGTCCACAGGAAGGGCTTTTGACTTATAATCAGATGCAAGAAAAACTTAAAGAAAATTCTAAAATAGTGGCTAAGGAGATATAGAATAACTTATGAATCTGGACAAATTTAAATCGGACGGGAAATTTCTAATGTTGGCTTTAGATCATCGTGGTAGTATTAAAGAGTTAATTAATCCGGAAAATCCCAGTTTAGTAGGCGATAATGAAATCATAGATCTTAAAGCCAAGATTATTGATTCTTTAAAGGATCAATTTAGTGGAGTTCTTATTGATGTTGTCTGTGGCTTGAAAGCATATTCTAAACACAGTCAACCGTTCCTGCTTCCTTTAGAAAAATCAGGGTATATTAATCAGGCCGGGGAAAGAATTACAGAAATTGAATACAGTGCAAATCAGCTGATTGCTTTAGGTGCTAGTGGGGCCAAGGTTTTATTCTATTTTAACCCCTATGTCCAAAGTGCAAAAAAACAGATTGAGACTGCCAAACAGGTGGTTGAAGAAAGCAAAAGAGGCAATCTTCCGCTATTTTTGGAAATAGTAACTTATAAACCGGATGGTCATTCTTATACTCAAGATTCTCAAATCATTTTGGACTCACTTAAGTTGTTTATAAAGAGTGGTGTAATTCCGGATGTATGGAAATTAGAATATCCTGGCAGTTTAGACGGGTGCAATAAGGTTACTGAAGGGGTGGGGGAAACTCCCTGGATACTTTTGACCAACCCCGATACTTATGAGGTTTTTATCGACCATCTTACAGATGCGATACAAGCAGGCGGGAAAGGTTTTCTGGCAGGAAGAGCTATCTGGAAAGAAGCAGCGACTTTAAAAGGTTTGGAGCTAGAGGAATTTTTTTCGAAGACTTTACCTCAAAGATTTGAAACGATCTGCAAGATTGCTACCTCTGCCTAATTTTACGACCCTTTACTTAAATGTTGTAGTGAGTATTCAAAAGTTGCATCTACTTTTTTGTGGGGGTTGAAAATGCCCTTGGGGTCAAAAATGTTTTTTATCTCCTTAAACAGCTGATAAACTTCGCTTCCGTACATTTGCTCCAAATACGGCCCTCTGATTAAGCCGTCGTTATGTTCTGCGGACATAGAACCCCTATATTCAAACACCAAATCATAAACCTTTTTGGATAACTCCGGGATAATAGCACGGTCTTCTTCTTTTGATAAATCCATAAGAGGGATGATATGTAAGTTGCCGTTACCGACATGTCCGGCTACCGTATAAATCATCCGTTTTTTATAAGGTTCAATCAGCTTATCCAGTTTTGGCAGAAACTGCGGTAATACTTGTGGTTTTACTACAATATCATCAATAAAGGGAACCGTACGTCTATTTTTAGTAGCATGATGTCTAAATAAATTAAAACTTTCCCTTCTGATGACCCAATATTTTTTGGCATCATCTTCATTTTGGGTAATTCGGGATTGTATATGAAACTGTTGAATAGATTTTTGAGCTGCAGTAGATTTACTATTAACTTCTTCTTGAGTGTCTGCAGTAAATTCAGCCATTAATATAAGCCTGGGGAAACC
>CAZGFG010000002.1:16084-108041 GCA_964524895.1 uncultured Gammaproteobacteria bacterium
TGGCTTTTTGGATTGTTTCATAATTGTCCTCAATAAGCTGGTAAACTCTTTTATAGACTTCACCCTCAAAATTCTTTTGAGCAATTTTTTTATTCAATTGCCCTAAGGAGAGAGGTTCGAAAATATACTCATTTCCATCTGCCAAGACAACATTAAGTTTCTCTACAAACTCATGAGTTTGGCCAAAGGCTAAAGTTTTTTCTCCGGCCGAATTATTGGCTACCATACCGCCCACAGTGCAAAGTTCCCGGGAGGCTGGATAACAGGGTAGTAGTAAGTTTTTCTTCAGAGTTTCTGCTTCAAAATCTCGATAATAAACTCCAGGTTGGACAATACCAAAATCTGGGCTGATCTCAACAATTTTATTGAAATGTTTGCTCATGTCTAAGATAATTGATTCATTGATGGCTCCCCCGCTCATATCGGTTCCCGCCGAGCGGACTGTTAATGAAAGGTTTTGGTCAGGATTGCTTGTAACAAATTTAACTAATTTCCCAATATCTTGAGTGTCTTTGGGGTATACCACCAGTTTTGGTTTAATGGCAAAGATAGAAGCGTCCTTGCTGTGTGAAGTTAAAGTTTCCTCATCATCTGAAACTTCACCTTCAAGGATCCGTAGCAGATCATTTTTAGGGTGCATACTACTATCGTAGCATAAACTTAGTGGACTAAGACGCGGGTTCCGGGGTTTTCCGGAGTAGCCCTGACAGCATTTTGGCCATCCGGAACTACCGGCCCTGCCCAAGCAAAAATTTGGGCTGCATTGGCTAAAGGCTCATTGACACAACCGTGGCTCATTGGCTGACCAAAATTATTATGCCAATAGGCTCCATGAAGTGCATAACCTTTATAGAAAAACATATTGTTGGGTACATTCGGGAGGTAATAATAAGTTCCTAGCTCTTTAGAACCACCTTGCATGGTTTGATACCTGGTTTTATACCAAACCCTAAAATCTCCGGTAGGGGTAGGTGCCCATTTCCCGGAAGAAATGGGAAATTCCATAATCGCTTTGTTGCCTTCCCAGGCCCTCACTTTTTGTTCTTTTATGGAAACTTCAATCCATTTTTCTTCTCCTGCCTCATTAGTTGTACCTAAAACCGCACTTTCTTGATCAGGTTCATCTGGATTAACATACGCAGAGTTTCCATAAGCCAGAGAAGTTTTGGGGTAGTCTATAACTTGTCCATTGTAGATTGCTATGGTAGCTCCTTCATCAAAATCCCCGGTTGATTTTGCTACCTTACTTTCATCGCAGCAAGATGTGGTTGGATCGCCCGAAAAGTGAAATTTATAGGCAAGTTCTCTTCTGATGCTTTGGAAATTAAAAACAGAGTAAGTAATGAGAGCTATTAAGATCAGTATTGGCAGTAGACGGTGCATAGAAAGGTTAATGCGTCCGTCTTCGCACTATATTCATTTTCAGATAAATCAAATTCTTTCGTCAAGGGTCAAAATGATATGTTAATATTTTAATCCATGCGCTTTAGATATTTTTGGTGGTCGCCACTTCTCTTACTCCTTGTTTTATTAGTGGCATTTTTTTGGCTGAAGTTAAACTCCTCGGTGGGAGTGCTAAAATCACCCTTATCTTCACATATCCAAAACCCCGGCTTAAACCAGTGGTTCCCGCAGGAGTATATTTTGGGAGCGACAAGCAAAGATCTTCAAGTTACATCTAAAGCAGCTTTGTTTATAGAGAGTAAAGAGGGACAGATTTTGTTTGCAAAAGATATACACAAGCGGTTGCCGATTGCATCTTTAACTAAGGTAATGACTGTTCTTATAGCTTTAGAGCATCGTAGGCTAGATGACCAATTCTTAGTAAGTGAAAAAGCAGCAGCTGTGGAACCGGACAAAATGTTGCTTATAGCAGGCGAGAAACTAACATTGAAAGAGTTGCTATATGGAATATTTTTGATTTCTGCCAATGATGCGGCCGAGGTGCTGGCCGAAGAAACAGCCGACAGTAGAGATGAGTTTATCAAACTGATGAATGATAAAGCACTGCAGCTGGGAATGAAAGACACTCACTTTGTTAACCCGACAGGACTGGATGAGGATGGGGATAATACGTATTCCTCTGCCTATGATTTGACTTTGCTTACCCGCTATATCATTCGACGGTATCCTTCCCTCATAGACATCTCAAAAACCGAACGTATATTTCTGCCAAAAACCGAGAAGCATCAGGATTATGATATGTATTCTGGAATTAACCTTTTGACTACTTATCCGGGGGTAGTAGGGTTTAAAACAGGTTACACTCCCCAAGCAGGGCTCACCCTTATTACTTTAGCCAGAAAAAACGATTACGAAATAATAGGGGTACTTTTAGGTTCTTCAGACCGGCGGGATGAAGCGCGGGAGCTGCTTAATTATTCTTTTAGTAAATTGTAGTACCCTTGTCTAAAGAGGAGCGGAGTGTTATAAGTTTTTCTATGGGAAATGAGAAACTTTTGGGTGTCCTATTGATTATCCTGGTAATTGGGGCTGGCAGCTATGTAGGTTTTATAAAATTTAAAGAAGTCCTGGTACTTTCCCCTTCACCTACTCCTCAACCGCTAAATTTTTCTTTAACCCAATCACCTCAGCCTCAAGCAACTGGGCAGCAAGACCAACCACAACAGGTTCAACAACTTCCTTTGGAAGAAAACAAAAGGCTTTCTCAATTTCCCGGTATCTTAAAACCGGAAATATTGGCCAATAAAAAAGCGGTAATAAAAACTGCTAAGGGAGATATGGAATTTGAGATTTATCCCGAGGCCAGTATGGCAGCTTCTAATTTTATTATTTTGGCTTCAAATGGTTTTTATAACGGACTTATATTTCACAGAGTAGAAGATTGGGTAATACAAGGAGGGGATCCTACCGGTACCGGTAGTGGAGGACCGGGTTACCAATTCCCGGACGAAGCAGTAACAAGACCTTATACCAAAGGGGTGGTGGCCATGGCAAATGCCGGGCCCAATACCAACGGCAGCCAGTTTTTTGTCTTACTAAAAGATTATCCCTTGGAGCCAAATTACACGATTTTTGGAAAAATTATTAAAGGTCAAGAGATAGCAGATAAGATATCCGTAGGGGATATTATGGATCGGGTGATGATTGAGCCGCTGAAACAGTAAGACAGATAAAATCTAGTTTCTCCAACATATTGTATATTGACAGGAATTCATAACAATATGTTATGTTAATTACAGCAATCCAAAGTTAAATACTTTAAGATAAAACAGCGGTGAAATGTCCTTTTTGCAGTAGCGTTTTAAGTAAGGTGGTAGATAAAAGAGCTGTGGACAGCAGGTGTGAAATTCGTCGGAGAAGAGAGTGTCTAAAATGTAATAAAAGGTTTACTACCTATGAGACTTTAGCTAAGCTGGAAGTCTTGGTAATTAAGAAAGATGGCAGAAGAGAGCCGTTTTCGAAAGAAAAATTAAGTTCCGGTATAGTAAAGGCTTTGGAAAAACGTCCGGCAATAGATAAAGCAGTGAGGGTGGTTGAGCGGATTGAAAATAAGATTCGGGTTAGAGGTCTTCGGGAAATTCCATCACATGTATTGGGTAAATGGGTATTAAGCGAATTAAAAAAGCTAGACCCTGTTGCCTATTTACGCTTTGCCAGCGTTTACAGGACTTTTAGCGAGCCTAAGGATTTTGAAAGAGAGTTAGAAAGTTTTAACTGACATTTATGAATAAAACAAAGACGCGTGAATCAAAAACTGTACTACAGGTTGTGTCTGCCCCGAAGGTAAATGATAAACCTAAGAGTAACGGTATACAGCATACCAACGGTAAGGCCCATGGAGATAGTAACAGCCGCACTTTTGAAACCCGTTTTTCCCCTCGCTATAGTGAAATGCCGCCGGTGCCGGATGATTTAGAGCAGCCCACTTTTTCAGAAGCTTCCAATAAGATTTTGGAAGAGAGGTATCTTCTTAAAGGGGGTAATTTGAAGGCGATAGAAACCGTTTCGGAAAGGTTTTGGCATATTGGTTACGATATTGCTTCGGCCGATTTCGATTTCGGTGCCAATAAGAAAGAAGTTTACAATTTAGCACATGATTTTTTTGCCATGATGGTTAAACAAGAATTCCTACCAAATTCCCCAACTATTATGAATGCTGGGAAAAATAATCAATTACAGTATTCTGCCTGTTTTGTTTTACCGATAGAAGACTCTATCCCTGATATTTTCGACACTATGAAATATGCTGCGATGATCCACCAGACTGGAGGTGGAACAGGGTTTTCCTTTTCTAGATTGCGCCCGGCTGGCAGTATTGTCAAAAGATCCGGAGGTGTTGCTTCCGGGCCGGTATCATTTTTACGGGTATATGATGCTGCTACTCAATCTATCAAACAGGGTGGTACAAGACGAGGAGCCAATATGGGGATTTTACGTATTGACCACCCGGATGTTTTAGAGTTCATTCGTTGTAAAGCAGAGTTGGATGAACAAAATAGACCGATTTATGACGGGATAGCACCTATTTTACCTGATGAAGCTTCAAGGTCATACCTAAAGACTCTACTGTTGGATAGGCAGATTTCTAATTTTAATATCTCCGCGGCTGTTACCGATAAATTTATGGAAGCCTACGAAAAAGGAGAAGATTATGAGTTGATTGATCCTCACACCAAAGAAGTAACGGGCCGATTAAACGCCCGGGCAGTATTTGATGAGATAGTTGATCGAGCGTGGCATACCGGTGACCCCGGACTTATATTTATTGACCGGATCAACAACTCTCCTGCTAACCCTGCTCCCAAGCTGGAAACTATAGAATCTACTAATCCTTGCGGTGAGCAACCCCTCGCTCCTTGGGATGCTTGCAATTTAGGTTCGATCAATCTGGGAAAATGTGTTTTGGAAGATGGGTCTGGTGTAGATTGGGAGAAGCTTGGAAGGATCACCCGCCAAGCAGTACACTTTTTAGATAATGTGGTCCAAACAAACCCTTATACTTTGCCTGAAATCTATGACGAGGTACACAAAAACCGCCGGATTGGCCTTGGGGTGATGGGTTGGGCAGATATGCTGTTTAGGTTAAAAATTGCCTATAACAGCGAAGAAGCCCTACAACTTGCGGAGCAGGTAATGAAATTTATAAATGAAGAGGGACACCAGATGTCTCAAGAATTGGCGCAGATCCGAGGTCCTTTCCCCAACTGGTACAACTCCATTTACAATGATCCTAAAGCAGCCGCTTTTAAAAATAGACCCAAGAGTGAGGCTTATCAAACGGGTAAACCACTGCGTAATGCCACTGTCACTACTATAGCACCGACAGGTACAATTTCGATTATCGGTGATTGTTCATCAGGAATAGAACCTGTATTTGCTTTGGCTTATATTCACCGTGCTAAGGGAGACGGGGGTAAAACCGGCAATGAGATGAGGTATTTAACTATAGCCAATAAGACTTTTACAGAAATAGCCCAAAGAGATAATTTTTATACAGATGATTTAGCACAAAAGGTTATGGATCACGGTTCAGTAAAGAGTGTAGCAGAAGTCCCGGCTGATTGGCAGAAGGTATTTGTGACAGCTCCGGAGGTTGAACCGGAGTGGCACGTTCGTATGCAGGCCGCTTTCCAAAGATATACGGATAATGGAGTTTCCAAAACTATAAATTTGCCAAATCAAGCTACCCAAGAAGATGTCAGAAAAGCTTATCTGATGGCTTGGGAAACAGGATGTAATGGAATTACTATCTACCGTGACGGATCCAAAACTACGCAAGTTCTTAATGTGGCCTCTACTCTGAAACCGAAGACCGAAAGGGCAGACTCTGATGAGGTTTCCCAGGATTCTCAAGATACATTTGTTCACAGACCGATGATTTTGCGCGGGAGAACCTACCGCGTTCAAACTCCTATGGGAGAAGCTTTTATTACCATTAATCGTGACGATCTGGAGCAGCCGTTTGAAGTGTTTGTAACTATAGGTAAAGGCGGTATGCATACCATGGCAGATGCAGAAGCGATGGGTAGACTGGTCTCTTTATCTCTTAGACTCGCGCGTACTGGCCAGAATACTACACCTCAAGAGGTAGCACAAAAGATAGTTTCACAGTTGCGAGGAATCGGAGGTGCTTCTCATGTAGGGTTTGGGAAAGACAGAGTAATGAGCTTGGGAGATGCAATAGCCAAGGTATTGGCAGAAGATTTGGCGATTAGTTCGTCAGCAGAAAAACAAGAAGCAGAAGCATTGCCTCTGAATTTAATAGAGGAGCCATCGGGCTCAAATACGGGAACGGATGATGTGATAAAAGGGATGAGTTCTACTTCCCAAGTCGATCTTTGTCCGGAGTGTGGAAATGCTACTTTTGTACGAGAAGACGGCTGCGAAAAATGCTACTCCTGTGGGTACTCCAAGTGCTAATTACGCTGCAGACAGAGATTTTGATTAGATAAAATAGGTGCATGACAGATAGAAAAGTGTTAACTATATATTGATTCACGGTTACACCCCCGAGGTGGAAACAGAAATTTTGTTGGGTTTGTTAGAATAGGTTCATGATTAATCAAGAGAAAGGTTTGGTTATCCTTTATACAGGTGAAGGCAAAGGTAAAACAACTGCAGCTTTGGGAATAATACTGCGAGCTGTTGGGTATAAGAAAAAATGCCTAATGGTGCAGTTTGGCAAACACTGGTTTACCGGGGAGCTGACCGGGGCTAAAAAACTTGCTCCATACGTCAAGATTATCCAAGGCGGTAAGGGCTTTATTGCTATCTTAGGAGATCGAATTCCCAAGGAAAAACATATAGAAGCCGCTCATAAGACTTTTGATTTGTTATATACCGAATTAGTAAGTAATAAATGGGATATTGTCATAGCTGATGAGATAGTAGGAGCCATATCCGCAGGAGTATTGCCTCTTAAACAAGCAGTTAGATTGGTCACTGACAAACCAAAGCAGGTTGACTTAGTATTAACAGGTCATCATGCTCCCGATGAGTTAATAAAGATGGCAGATCTGGTTACCGAAATGAAGGAGGTAAAACACCCATATCGAAAAGGTATTTTAGCCAAGAAGGGAGTAGATTTTTAGGAAATAGTAATTTCGGGGGCTTGACTTTTAGCACTCGGATTGATAAACTGCTAATAAATTTATGTCGGATATAACTCGAACAATATCTTCCGGGCCCATAAAATTAAAACCGACCATACCAGTTGGGCCTTTACGCGATACGGTAATTTTCCCCGGTACTTCAGTACCTATAGTTTCCGGTCGTCCACGCTCAAAAGCAGCCCTGGATGCAGCCTGGAATTCAGATAAACTGATTGCCTTTGTAACTCAAAAAAATAGCCGGATAGAAGATCCCGGGGATAAAGATTTATATAAGGTAGGTACAGTTTGTTTGATTAGACGGGTAGTAAAGAATCCGGATGGAGAATATACGCTGCAAGCAGAGGGGATAGCCAGGGTTTTTATTAAAAACTTTATTCAAACAGAACCATTTTTGGAGGCGGAAATAGAAGAAATTCCGGAACTTTATGAAAAGAATGAACAGACAGAAGCATTAGTCAGAACAGTCAGGGAGCAAATTAGAAGGTATCTGGAGTTGGGTGGCAATCCCTTCTTTGATCAAGGTAGCTTTGCCAACTGGTCAATTTTTACTTATAGTGATGACCCTAACCAGCTGGTAAATACTATCACCCAGGCAATTGATTTTAAGACTATTGATAAGCAGCAAATTTTAGAAATGGTTTCTGCTGCTGAGAGGTTGCAAAGACTATCCGAATTGTTAGCAAAAGAGATTAGGATTATGGAAATTTCCCAAAAGATCTCTTCTCAAACCCAAGAAAGAGTTTCCAGGTTAACCAAAGAGGCTATCTTAAAGGAGCAGATGCGAAGTATAGAGGAAGAGTTAGGAGGAGCAGATAGTGAGCACGCGGAGATAAAAGAATTTGAATTGAAAATTAGAAAGGCAGGGATGCCTAAGGAAGTTTTGGAAAAGGCTAAGAAAGAACTGGGTAGGTTGGCCAAGATGTCTTCGTATAACCCAGAGGCAGGCTATATTAGGAATTATCTGGAATGGCTAACAGATTTGCCTTGGAAGTTAGGTAAGAAAAGTAAGATAGACCTTAATAAGGCACAGGTTATTTTGGACGAAGATCATTACGGGCTAAATAAAGTGAAAGACAGAATTATAGAATACTTGGCAGTACATAAGTTGTCGGGCAAAATTCGCGGACCGATCCTTTGTTTTGCCGGTCCTCCAGGTACAGGTAAAACCTCTATCGGTAAATCGATAGCCAGAGCTTTAGGCAGAAAATTTGTCAAAATCTCTTTAGGGGGGATTAGGGATGAAGCAGAAATAAGAGGTCACAGGAGAACTTATGTAGGATCCATGCCAGGAAGGATTGTTCAAGGGGTTAAACAAGCTGGGACTATCAACCCGGTATTTATGTTGGACGAAATAGACAAGATTGGTGCCGATTATAGGGGAGACCCTTCTGCCGCATTGCTGGAAGCCTTAGACCCGGAGCAAAATGATTCTTTTTCAGACCACTATTTAGAAGTATCTTATGACTTATCTAACGTGATGTTTATTACCACAGCCAATATTTTGGATACTATCCCACCGGCACTCCGGGACCGATTAGAGGTTATTCGATACCCCGGATATACCGAGGATGAAAAATTTAATATTGCCAAGAAGTTTTTAGTCCCTAAGCAGGTCGAAAACCACGGTCTAAAACCTGACCAGATTAAGTTTGAAGATGAAGCTATCAGGATAATAATTCGAGCATACACCAGAGAAGCTGGAGTGCGGAATTTGGAAAGAGAAATTGCTGCGGTAATTAGGAAAGTAGCCAGAAAAATTGCCGAAGGGAGCAAGAATTCTGCTTCGGGAAAGTTTTTCATTGCCCAGTCCGATATACATTCGTATCTTGGACCTGTTAAATTTTTGCCGCTTCTTGCAGAAAAAGAAAACGAAGTTGGCATAGTCACCGGTTTATCGGTAACCGAGGCAGGGGGAGAAATCCTATTTATTGAAGTGACTTTGATGCCAGGAAAAGGTTCTCTGCTTTTAACAGGGCAATTAGGGGATGTAATGAAAGAGTCCGGTCAGGCTGCTATGTCTTATGTTCGAGCACATTGGTCTACATTGGGGTTACCGGAGAAGTTTTTCCAAAAAGTTGATGTACATGTTCATGTGCCGGAAGGGGCTATACCTAAAGATGGGCCTTCTGCCGGGATTGCTCTAACGACCGCTATAGCCTCTGCTTTTACTAAGATGGCGGTCAAAAAAGATGTTGCTATGACCGGAGAAGTGACATTGCGAGGAAGGGTTTTGGAAATAGGTGGATTCAAAGAAAAAGTCTTGGCAGCTCACCGGGCTGGAGTCAAAACCGTAATTGCTCCAAAAGACAATGAGAAAGACATGGAAGATATCCCCCAATATGTTCAAAAGGATTTAAAGTTTATTTTTGTTAGGAGTATGGATGAAGTATTGGAAGTAGCTTTGGTTCGTTTTCCTCAACCCAATTCTTCTAAAAAACTACCACTTCCCCCCTCCGCTTATATAGCATAGTTGAAAAGTCTTTGACCCCTGATATCCAAAAGATGATATGCTTGATGTGTCAATGGAGGTCACAAAAAATACTTTCTCCAAGCAGGCAGCAATTTTATTATTAATCTCCTTACTAAATTTTTGGATTTGGAAGATTATTGGTGTCAATATAGTAATAGGATTAACTTTAATAATACTTAGTATTCTGCTTCTAAATACTACATTATCCGTAAAGGTGGGAAGAAATCTAGTAATTGTGATAGTAGTGCTGACCTTAGCTGTAAGCTTTTATAATGTAAAGTATGGATTTGATAGGACTCTTTTTACAAAGGAACCGGTAGAAAGACTTTTGGAGCAAAAAAGACACGGTTATTTGTCAAAAAATTTAGGCAATCTTTTTACCAATAAACTTTCTCTAAATTATTACTCTAAACTTTCACTACCTTTATCAAAAATACAGAAAAATGCATTTTCTGCACTTGATCCAAATCTATATTTTTTTGCTAGCCACCCTAGAGAAAGAAAAGGAATTGATGATTTTGAAAAATATAGCTTTATATTATTTCCCATATTTTTAATCGGGCTACTAAAAGTATTGAAAGAAAAATATATAGTTTTAGGAATTTATTTTTTATGGGCATTTTTAATGACTGCCCTTATATCAGCTAGATATGCGCTTGGGCCGGTGCTTTATTTTCCTATTATTAATGTTGTCTTATTGTATGGGGTGATGCCTATTTTTAAGTTTGTCAGAAACTATGAAAAGTTTAAATTTTAAAGAATTAATCCTAATCACTTTAATATTAATACTAACAATTCTTTTAAGGTTTTATAGTCTTGATCAAATCCCCCCCGGCCTAAATGAAGATGAAGCTTCTCAAGGGTATGATGCATACTCCTTAATGCTTACAGGTAAAGACCAGTGGGGGAAATCTTTTCCGGTATTCATAAGGTCCTTTGGAAGTTTTCAGTCCCCTCTCTATACATATTTAACTATTATCCCAACATATTTTTTTGACATCTCTATTTTTTCAACCAGGTTTATCTCGGCCTTCTTTGGAGTATTAATAGTCCTTTTTACATATTTAATTATTAAAATATATGAAAGTAGCAAAATTTCCTACCTTGCCCTCTTATCGGCCTTTCTCCTGGGCATATCTCCTTGGGCTATATTTTTTTCCAGGAATGCTACGGAGGCAAATTTAGCTTTGGCGATATTCTTGGGTGCGATTTACTTCTTTTTATTGTCTTTCAAAAGACCTTTCTTCTTTTTAATATTTGCTCTCCTGTTAGGAATTTCAACATACAGCTATCATGCCCAAAGAGTCATAAGTTTTATTTTTTTGGCTTGTTCTCCAATCTTTCTAAGAAAATATCTTCCGAAAAGAAAGATGTTGATTATCATGAGCATTCTAATCTTTCTGGTTATCCAAATACCGCAATTTTTACTTATGAATACTCCCGGTGCTACCAGAAGATTAACCCAAGTGGGATATATAGATAAAGCATCAGGCAATATTTTTGATAAGGGTTTATTTATTTCCAGAAAATTTAGCGCTCAATTTAGTGCATACCTGTCACCGAAAAATCTTTTTAATGATCCGGATCCTCAATACGTAAGATCTATCCCGGATTTAAGTGTTTTTTATGGATGGATGGCCATCCCTTTTATCTTTGGCATTAGGGAATTTGTCAAAAGATTCTCCGATCATTTGATTAAACTATTATCGACAGTAGGATTTTTGAGTTTGCTACCGGCCTCTTTAACCACAGAACCGTTTTATACCATGCGAGTATTGCCTTATTTATGGGTAGTTACCATTATAATCGGTTTTGGGATGTACTTTTTATTAAAATTCATACCTTGGCCTAAGTTTAGAGGAGCTACTTTTGTAGTATTTTTTCTTCTATCCCTTCTGCAGCTTTTTATCTCTTATTTTGTTTTTTTAAAACAAGAAAGAGGGCAATACTTTGGCTTCCCCTATATGGAGCTTGCAAAGATTACGCAGCAGTTAAATGGTGAAAAATTTATAGTTGATACTTCAAGAGACAGCCAAGTCTATATACTTCTGGCTTTTTACACAAAATATCATCCGGCAAAGTTCCAGCAGGACAATGGTATAAAAGATATGAGCCAATATTATTACGATACCTCGCTTGCCAAAAAACAAATCATCGGCAATATTGAGTTAAGAGAAATTAATTGGGCTGATGCAAATCGAAAACAGTTTTTGGTTGGGGATTATGTAGGAATTTCAGATGCTGAAGTAAGAGCACACAATCTCTATCTCTATAGAGAATTTAAGGATTTGAATGGAGATACCGTTCTTCGAGCTTTTAAAACAACTCCAATTTCTTCCGATTAACTTTTAATACTACTTGACTTATGCAGAGCTTGTAGTGTAAATTTCTAGTATTCTGCCTCAAATTATTTCATGGATTTTTTAGTCAATAATACTAGCTTAATTATTTGGGTTGCTGTTGCAGCAGCTTTGGGATATGGCGGTTGGTTGATTGTAGATGTATTGAGAAAAGCGCCGGGTAGTGAAAAGATGATAGAGATAGCTACTGCTATCCAAGAAGGCGCTAATGCTTATTTGCAGAGACAATATTTGGTAGTAGGTGCGGTGGCCGTAGTGGTTGCGGCAGTGATCTATTACTTTTTGGGTGAAAATAGTGCGGTTGGATTTTTGGTAGGAGCAGTACTTTCAGCCTTGGCCGGTTTTATAGGGATGAATGTGGCGGTTAGGGCAAATGTTAGGGTAACGGAATCTGCAAAATCCGGACTCTCTTCGGCTTTTAATTTGGCCTATAAGGGAGGGGCAGTTACCGGCTTTTTAGTGGTGGGCTTGGCTTTGGCAGCGGTTTATGGTTTCTATCAATATACGGGCGGAGATTTAAAAGCCTTGGCAGGATTGGCTTTTGGAAGCTCTCTGATTTCGGTATTTGCCCGGTTAGGAGGAGGCATATATACTAAGGGAGCAGATGTGGGGGCAGATTTGGTAGGAAAAGTTGAAGCCGGTATTCCCGAGGATGATCCCCGTAATCCTGCCGTTATCGCCGATAATGTGGGTGACAATGTGGGTGATGATGCCGGTATGGCAGCAGATATTTTTGAAACTTATGTAGTGACTGCTGCTGCTTCGATGATTTTAGGACAGCTTTTACTGCCTGCCTTCAATAATGCATTGTTGTTTCCTCTTGTGATATTAGCAGTAGCTATTTTAGCCTCCATTGCAGGCAGCTTATTTGTCAAGCTTACCGGTAAAAATATTATGGGTGCTTTATATAAGGGTTTGATAGTTACGGCAATTCTTTGTGCAATACTATTTTATCCGGTGACTTGGGCTTTAATGGGTGGCAACGGCATATTTGAAGTCATCAACCTCTATTTGGCCTCTTTGGTTGGAGTTGCGGTAACAGCCGGTATGGTATTAATTACGGAATATTATACCGGTACTCAATATTCTCCTGTTAGACATATTGCTCAAGCCAGTGTTACAGGCCACGGGACTAACATGATCGCTGGTTTGGCAGTTTCTATGAAGTCTACTTTTTTCCCGGTACTCTTGATTTCGGCTGCAGTACTTGCAGCCTACGCGTTGGCCGGTCTTTACGGCATTGCTCTTGCGGCAGTAGCTATGCTGTCACTTTCCGGTATTGTAGTGGCAATTGATGCTTTTGGTCCTATTACCGATAATGCCGGGGGTATCGCCGAGATGGCTCATTTGCCAGAAAAGGTGAGAAATGTGACAGATCCACTGGATGCGGTAGGTAATACTACCAAAGCAGTAACCAAAGGATATGCCATAGCCTCGGCCGGTTTGGCCGCGTTGGTACTTTTTGCCGCTTACTCCGAAGAGTTAGCCGCACTTGGTCAAAATTTGGTCTTTTCCCTGTCGGATCCTTTGGTAATAGTAGGATTGTTTATAGGTGGCTCGCTGCCATACCTGTTTGCTTCCTTGGCTATGGAAGCGGTAGGTAAGGCCGGGAGTGCGGTAGTAGAAGAAGTGAGAAGGCAATTCAAAAAGATTAAGGGGATTATGGAAGGTACGGCAAAGCCGGATTACGGCGCTGCCGTTTCTATAGTAACTGCTGCAGCTCAAAAAGAGATGATTCTGCCGGCACTTATACCGGTGCTTGCTCCGATAGTAGTTGGAGTAGTATTGGGGCCGGTGGCTTTAGGAGGGATGTTGGTAGGGTCGATAGTTACGGGGTTATTTGTAGCAATATCGATGACTACCGGAGGTGCAGCTTGGGATAATGCTAAAAAGTACATTGAATCCGGGAAATTGGGCGGTAAGGGTTCCGAGGCCCATAAAGCTGCTGTAACAGGGGATACTGTGGGAGATCCATATAAAGACACAGCCGGTCCGGCGATCAATCCTATGATTAAAGTGGTTAATATTGTAGCGCTGCTACTGGTCCCGTTCCTCAAATAAACTCTTCTTTTCATATCTTAAATTCAGACTGAATTCACACACCCGGAGTGTGTATTGGAACTTATTCCTACATATCAATTGTAGAATGCTTAAGAATCTCCAGAGATTTGCCATAATCTACTTGATCTAATACAAATTGTTTGTAAGCTTCTGGAGATTTGAAAAAGTTTATTATTTCGTGTTTGGCCAATGCTGGATTGTTACTACTTCCGATATAATTATGATAAGAAGACCATTCATAAACTTTTAGATCATTTACCAATAGTGAAACTAGTGGGTTTAAATGGATATATCTTGATAAATGAATAAGCTGCTCGTCCGATTCTACCCTGACTGTTTTAAATACTCCTTGGAATAGAGGACCTTGGCGATTATATTTTAGATTCCTATACTTTGTATAACTGTTAATAGATTTTCTCATGAATTCAGATACACCGTGTTCCTTTAGTTGCTTTACCAGTAAGTGAAAATGATTGGGCATTAAACAATAACAAATAATGTCAACGATCTTTTTATTGGGGTTTGGCATAAAGACTTTAGATCTCCGGTAAGTTGAAAACTTTGGTTTGGGATTTTCTAGTTGGTAATAAAACAGGGTCTGAAGGAAAAGCGAGTAATCTCTTTTATTATTAAAGATATTTTGTTTCTCCAGGCCTCTGTTATAAAGGTGATAAAATTCTCCGTTTACTAGGGGTGTTACTCGATAAGGCATTAATTCTATATTAAATTCCCACTCCCGGAGTGTCAACATAAATCCACACCGGGAGTGTAGATTCGTTTTCTTAAGCGGCAGGTGGAGTTGATGGAGGTGTTCCCGGAGGTGTTCCCGTTGGAGGAGCGCTGCTTGTTGGTGGTGTACCGAGTGGAGGTGTACCGGTAGGTGGGGTACCAGGAGGATTATTTGATGTTCCACTTGGGGGTGGCCCTCCGGCAGGTTGACCGGCCAGGGCATTTTTAACTTCAGTAACTATCTGCTGTGGGCTATAAGAAGCTTTGATTAAATAAGCTTGTGCCCCCAATTCAAACCCCTCCTTTATAACCGCTTCTTGACCCAAGTTTGTTAGCAATACCACAATAGTATTGGTATTGGGGTTTTTGGTCTTAAAATCACGTAACAGTTGGAGCCCATTCATCCCCGGAAGCATGATATCCAAAAGCAATAAATGAAAAGTTTCGGACATCAACATGTTTAACCCTGTAGTTCCATCCGGTGCGCTTTTAACAACAAACCCTGCTTTTGTTAGCTCTCTCTCATATAGCTGTCGGATAAAATCTTCGTCTTCTACCAGAAGAATCTTTTTGGGAGATTGGTCCATGTATTTTATTGTAAAGGATTTGATTTAATAATCAATAGCAACTCCTAAATCACGGTTGGTATTTGAGCATTCCGGTCAACAACCTCTTTTAACTCTACATTACTGGCAGCGTTCTCGGTGGGAAGACTAAAACTAAATTGAGAGCCTTTGCCTACTTCGGATTCAACCCAGATGTTGCCGTGTAATTTGTCTATAATAGATTTGGAAATATAAAGTCCCAAGCCGGTACCTTTGCTTCCCGGTACAAGGGTTCCGGAAACTCTGAAAAATTTGGTAAAAAGGTTGGGGATAGCTTCTTTGGGGATACCAATGCCTGTATCTGCTACAGTTGTAACTACTTCATTATTTCCCAATTTGGTGAATACATTTATCGCCCCTCCCTCTTTAGTGTAATTAATAGCATTGCTAATTAGATTGGTAAGAACCTCATTTATTAAAATTGGATCTGCTACCACTCTTGGTAGAGCCTCTCTGGGTGGAAGCAGGGTTAGGGTGATATTTTTCAGCTTGGCTTGGTTTTGCATATCTAGCACTGTTTTGGTCACAGTATCCTGCCAATTTAGGGGAACTACTGTTGCAGGCAACCGACCGCGCTCTATTTTATTTACATTCAGAATATTTTCTACCAAAGTTATTAACTGTTTGGCAGATATATAAACATGATCCAATAAATCTTTTTGGTCTTTTGTTAATTTGCTCGCATTCTCTTCAAAAAAGACAGATAGATACCCTAATATGCTGGTTAGAGGGGTCCGCAGCTCATGAGAGGCCATTGATACGAAATCCAATTTCATCTGTTCCAGCTCTTTTTCTTTGGTTAGATCATGGAGGATTAAAATGCATCCGATATTTGTTTCTACCCCTTGCGGTATTTGTGAGCAGGATAATTTAACAGTAGTTTGTTTTCCGCCCTTCCCTACCAACGTCAAAGGCCGTTCCGGGGTATAAATTGTAGGGTGATCAGGGGTAAAACCTAACGGACAATAAGATTTGGCACTTAGTTCTTGATCACCGTCAAATAGCCGAATAATTTGCTCAATAGAGTGACCCAAAACCTCTTGTCTGGTAAAACCGGTTAACTTCTCGGCAGCAAAGTTAATAAGAATGACATTTTTGGATAAATCCAAAGCAATAATCCCGTCAATTACCGAGGAAAGGATAGTATCCAGCTTATTCCTTTCATAAACCGCAGCATCATGATTCTCCTGGGATTTACCAACAACTTTTTGGGTATGGTTGGCCATTAAGTTGAAGGTATTGGCCAATTCTTCTATCTCATCATTGGTCCTGATATCTGCAAAAGATTGATTACCTTGGGTAAATGACTCTATAATCTCTACTAATTTTTCCAAAGGCTGAAGTGTAACCAAAGTTAAAACTATGCCTATCAGTCCCAGGATTGCTCCGATAAAAAGCGATAGGGTTTTATCCGGGGAAAATGCTTGAGTGAGAAGTATCCCCAAAACGGTAAAAAGGATTAGGGCAATAACTTTAAGGCGGAGTGTTCTATTGTACTTTTTTCTTTCCATTTGTAGATTAAGCGTAACAGAAGTGAAGATAGAGGGTCAAGAAATATTGGTACCGCGTAGGGGATTCGAACCCCTGATTCCTGGGATGAAAACCCAGTGTCCTGGACCACTAGACGAACGCGGCTATTATACTTTCAAGGTCATTCGTCTGTGAGTATTCACCTCTAAGACGAATGCGGCAGGCTCAAAAATTATACCTAAATTATCCTTCCCATACAAGCTGTAGGGTATGATTGACTTTTACCTCTATTTTCCATAGAATTGCGAGATTAGCCATTGTTTGTCTTAAAAATGAAAAAAGTTACAAAAGGGCATTCGAAACCGGTCAAACGTGTCGCAGGCGTTAAAAACATATATGTAACCTCAAAAGGGCTCTCGGAAGCTCAAGCAGAATTAGAACATCTAAAGAAGATCAAATTACCGGAAATTGCAGTTAAAATCCAGCAGGCTCGTGAGTATGGAGACTTGTCAGAAAACTCGGAATATGATGCTGCTATTGCGGAGCAATCTTTAACTGAAAATAGGATTAATGAATTGGAAAGTGTGATCAAGAGCGCTAAAGTCATTGCCGATAACCATCAAAACGATTTTGTTGTTATTGGAGCAACAGTAAGGGTACAAATGGATGGAGAGACGGATGAGTTTACTATCGTGGGCAGACTGGAAGCAGACCCGGCCAAAAAAAGAATTTCCAATGAATCCCCTTTAGGCTCTGCATTGCTGGGAGCAAAAGAAGGTGAGGAGGTAGAAGTTACGACCCCTATAGTCAGATATAAATGTAAAGTATTGGAGGTAAAATGAGCAAACCTTTAATGCTGTTTAGTCCTACCTTACCTCTACTGTCAAAGAATGAAAAAGAGGTATTATCTCTTTTGATGGAAGCCGGGAAACTAGTTGCCCCCATTTATGAGAGACAAGAAAATCGTAAGCATTCTGGTGCTAATTTTTATCCACATGACATCTCTACAGAGGAGCTTGTAAGGGCCGCCAAAAAAAATCCGCAAATTTTATCTCCATATACAGTTGTGGAGAAAAGAGGAAAAGTGTTGGTAGCTGTTCCCTATCATCAGAAATATGCTGATTTACTGATTCCGATTGCTGAAAAGCTAAGGCAAGCAGCCAGAGTTACCGACAATAAAGAATTTAGTAAACGGTTAAAAAAACAAGCTGATGCTCTAATAAATGGTAACTATGAAGAAGCCCAATTATATTGGATGAGCATGAAGCCGTATATTTTAGATATCAACATTGGACCAGTAGAAAGATATGATGACAAACTATTTTTCACCAAAACTTCATATCAAGCTTGGATAGGAATTATGGATGAAAGTTCTACCAGAAAGGCTAATACATATAAAGACATAATCCTTAGTGCAAGAAGAGAATCTATGATGCCTTCCGAAAAAGTAGATTACTACGAAAAGGTGCAGATAAGAGTGGATAGTGTTCTATTGTTTTCTGGTTTAATTGCCAGAACAATGTTTCTAGGAGTTAACCTGCCAAATAGTCCGGAACTGATGGAAAAATATGGTTCGGAAATAACAATCTTTAGGCAAGTAGGTGAATACAGGTTGCAGCATGAAGTTTGGCCAGCATTTAAGAAAATTTTCTCTCCTTCTTTTCAGAAAATATTTACATCACAGGATATAAAAGAAGGAGTTCTGTATTCTACAATTCTGCATGAATTAGCCCATACTTACTTACGGTATAGACACTCGGAAAACAGATTACAGGATCTATTCCCGATAATTGATGAATTATCTGCTTATGTTTTGGGAATGAAAGTAGGTGGGTCTCTTTTACTAAGAGATATTATTAGCCAACAACAGCTTGAATCAGTGATGGTGGCATTTATAGCCAGAAGCTTTGGCTTGGTATTCAATGAAACAGAAAATGGTTCTAAGATTCACTATACTCTTGGGGGTGCGATTTTTATAAATTATATGCTGGAAACTGGAGCACTGAAAGAAGTACGTGGGTTATCTTGGCCTAATTTTGTGAAGATGTTTGTGTCATTGGATCAACTTTCCCACCTGTTAGAAAAACTTTTATCACAGGGTACCCGTAGTGATGCAGAAGTCTTTATCAAAAAATACGGGAATATTAAAACATTACAAAAATTTAAATAAAGCCTATAAATTGTAAAAACCCCCTAAAAGCAGTAAAATACCCAACGTTACATTATGGAAGCCAGAAATTTAGATCTTCATTTTGCTAGAGAAGTTACCAGAACATTTCGTGCGTGGGATGATCTAGATAAACCTCATGGGGTAGAGGTAATTGATTTCCGGCTTGCACCTCATGATTGGAGATTTCCAGACAACCCCTTCAGGTATAGAAGAGATGTTCTAAAACATCTTCAAGAACTATCTGCTTCTCTCCCTCGTGACACTTTAGATGGTCGATTGATAGGGGCAAAGATCGATAGTGGCATAACGTTTCTGGAACTACTGAAGAGTCCTAAAAGAGTTGGCTATGAAGAAGGGATGAAATATATGTTGGGGATAGAACCCTTTTTAATTCCCTATCCTGAATTAAGTTTTCAATTCGACCTGGTGAGTAAAAGGTTTAATGATCTTTATGGAGAGAGTTTTACCCGCCAAGGATGGCTAGACTTTACATCTACAAACCAGATGACTCCAGAGGAGGCTGCTAAACGAATGCAGGAATCGGAAAGGGAAATATCAGAGAGTTTAATATCTGTGTCAGGTATTCAAACACAACCCAGAATAACTGTTAAGATAGCCAATAGGGCTGATTATTGGATGGCTTGGACCAAAGGAGAGAGGATAGGCAATAGTAAACAGGTAGAGGTAGAGATGAGAATTAACAGAAATAGATTAACTGCTGGCCGGTGGTTCAGTGGTAAATCTACGGTTTTATCCCATCATGAATTAGAACATGGTATACAAGCTCAAGGTATAGTAGAGGCTGATCAAATTCAGTTGGATACTACTGTTCCAGGGCCTGAACAGTGGATTTCAGAAGCTTGGGCTTCTGAAATCACAAGAATTTTCCCTCAAGTACTTAGAGGGTATACAGAAGTAGAAAGAGCATCTGTAGAGTTTGCTGCCGAACTAGGATATTTGACTGATATGTCAAATTATTGGGGACAATATAGAAAGTTGGCTTTAGGAGATCCGAAGGAAAGTATTATAAGTGACCTATTAGAACTCCAGCCTCATGAAAATCCTGAAAGAGTGAGATTTGTTCATGATGCATATGTAGAAACAGCAAGTAGAATGTTCTACTTACCAAGCTATGGAGACGGAAGCTACTTCTTAAGAAACCACGTAGAAGCTTTGCCAGATAATATAAAGAGAGAGTTAGCAAGAGAGTTCCACAGTCGACTTTGGCTTCCTGATCAGTTTAAGGCTTTAGTTATTTCTAAAAGGAGTTCAGCTAGTACAAATGGTAAATTGCATACCAACGGAGATAGTGCTAGTAAACCACTTATCTAAACCTTTTAAAAAACTTCGGCTTCCGATATACTTTACCCATGGCTTTGGAGAATCTTCAAAAAGAAAGAATAAAAAAACTCAATAACCTAAAAAGATTAGGAATAAATCCTTATCCCTCAAAATCTTCCAGAAAGCATTTAATTAAAGAAGCTTTAAAGCTGATGGGTAAAAAGGTGGTGATTGCCGGAAGGCTTCGCTCTATGCGTCCTCATGGAAAAATTGCTTTTGCAGATTTAGAAGATGCTTCCGGGAAAATACAGCTACTTTTTCGGGAGAATAATCTGGTAGGGGACAGTTATGGATTACTTCCTAATTTGGACCTGGGAGATTTTATAGAAACTTCAGGTGAAGTCATCAAAACTCAATCCGGGGAAATAACGGTCGATATTAAAGATTTCACAATTTTAACAAAATCTGTGCGTCCCCTCCCCTCTTCCTGGTATGGATTAAAAGATGTAGAAGAAAGATACCGCAGAAGATATGTAGATATGATCATGAATCTACAAGTGAGGAGGGTGATGGAGTTGCGCTCTAAGATTATTTTTGCCTTAAGAGATTTTTTAATAAATAAAAAAGGTTACTACGAAGTAGAAAATCCGGTCTTACAGCCAATTTACGGAGGAACCAGAGCTAGACCGTTTAAAACTCATCACAATACCTTAGACATGAATTTATATTTAAGAATCTCCAATGAACTTTATTTAAAAAAGTTAATAGTCGGAGGTTTTGAAAAGGTTTTTGAAATAGGCCATACTTTCCGAAATGAAGGTATGGATAGAAACCATAACCCGGAATTTACTATGTTAGAGACTATGGAAGCTTATGCGGATTACAACGATAATATGGATCTAATAGAGGAGATGTTTGAGTATGTTGTAAAAAGTGTTTTTGATAAAACCAAGTTAACTTATCAGGGAAAGGAATTGGAATTCAAAAGACCGTGGGTAAGAGTTAAATTAGTTGATCTTTTTAAAAAACATACTGGAGTAACTTTTCATGAAATAGATACTTTAGAAAAAGCCACAGCTTTGGCAAAAAAGCTTGGTGTGGAGATTAAAGATTATATGACTGATGGAGAAATACTTTTGGAGATCTTCGAGAAAAAATGTACCGATCAGCTAATTCAACCAACCTTTGTGTATGACTACCCTGCTGATTTTTATCCTCTGGCAAAAAGAAAAGAAGAGGATAAAAAGTTTGTGGAAAGTTTTGATATTTATGTGGCCGGAATGGAGATGGGAACAAATTATTCAGAGCAAAATGATCCCCAGCAGTTAAAAAAAGCCTGGTTGGAGGAAAAGAAAAAGCTTAAAAAAGGAAATCCAGAAGCTCAAAAAATGGATGATGATTTTTTGACTGCTTTAGAATATGGTATGCCTCCCACATCAGGGATAGGTCCGGGTTTAGATAGATGGGTGATGGTCATGACAGATTCTCCCTCTATTGCTGATGTAATTGCCTTTCCCATGCTCCGCCCAGAAAAGAAGAAAAAATAAAAATGAATTACGGTAAAGACAGATTTCAGGTTAACCTTGCAGTTTATCTAATCTTAGAAAAAGAAGGAAAAATTTTAATGCTCAGACGGTTTAACAGTGGTTATCAGGATGGTAAATATGGTTTACCCAGTGGTCATGTAGAGGAAAATGAAATGCCGATAGCATCTATTAAAAGAGAAGTAGCAGAAGAGGTGGGAGTTAAGATAGAAAATCCCCTATTCTCTAATATTGTTTACAACACCAAGGGAGGTTACTCAAGTTACATTTGCCTATTTTTTAAAACTAATAAGTGGAGTGGAGAGCTGAAAAATTGCGAAGAAGACAAATGTGATGATCTGCAGTGGTTTGAAAAAGACAATCTGCCGTCAAATATTGTATCAGAAGTAAAAAGGGGAATAGAAAATTATCTGACAGGTATAACTTACTCAGAATTATGACCAGAGATAAAGCTTACAACTTAATGTGTGAGATGATCCAAAACCAAAACTTAAGAAAACATGGATTGGCTGTAGAGGCCATCATGAGAGGGTTATGCAGTTACTTAAAAGACAGACACCCCGAACTTCCTAAAGAGGAATTTAATGAAGAGGAATGGGTAATAGTAGGATTATTACATGATGCAGATTATGAGTTAATAGAAAAAGATCCCAGCCGGCACACTTTAGTAACCGAACAAAAATTAAGAGAGCTGGGTGAAACTAATGAGCGAATTATAAATGGTATTAAAGCTCATCATGAAGGTATTAAGGAAAGCAGGGATAATCTTTTAGAAAAGGGAGTTTATGTTTCAGATGAACTGTCCGGTTTAATTACAGCAGTTGCTTTAGTTAGACCAGATAAAAAATTAGAAACAGTAACTGTTGATTCAGTTTTAAAAAAGTTTAAGCAAAAGGAATTTGCCAAAGGCGCAAAAAGAGAGCAGATATTGGCCTGCGAGAAAGAACTGGATATTCCTTTAGAAAAATTTGTTAGAATGTCCCTAGAGGCAATGAAGGGAATTTCTGATAAACTAGGGTTATAGGAATAGGAGGAATAAATGCTAGACATAAATTACATTAGAGAAAATAAAGATTTGGTTAAAAAGGCTGCCGGGGATAAAGGGGTAGATGTTGATATAGACAGGCTTTTGCAAATTGACCAAACAAGAAGGGATCTGATTCAGAAAGTAGATGAGCTTCGTCAACAAAGAAATCAAGCTGCTAGAGAAAAAGATATCGAGAAGGGTAAGAAGGTAAAGGTTGAGCTGGATGGTTTGGGAGAAAAGCTAAGAGATGTAGAAGAAAGGTTTGAGCATCTGATGCTTTTTGTCCCTAATATTCCCTCTTCGGATTCTCCCATTGGCCCTGATGCCGAATCTAATAAAGAAGTATCTAAATGGGGTGAGATTCCTGATTTTGATTTTGAAATAAAAGACCATATTGCACTGGGAAAAGCTTTAGATATTCTTGATTTAGAAAAAGGGGTTAAGGTTTCAGGATTCAGAGGGTATTATCTTAAAAATGAAGGAGCAATCCTTCATTGGGCAGTACTACGGTTTGCTCTTGATAAGATAATTGAAGCGGGATTTACTCCCCTTATTCCGCCTACTTTAGTTCATGAGCCGACATTAATTGGTAGCGGTCATATTCCTTTTGGTAAGGACAATACTTACCAAATATCTAATCCGGGAAAATTAGAAACCGGAGAGGAGATTAAAAATCCTCTCTATTTGGCGGGGACATCAGAACCCTCACTGCTGGCTTATTACTTAGACAGTACCTTAAATGAGGATGAACTACCAATTAAGATTTGTGCCTTAACTCATTGTTACCGCTCTGAAATTGGAGATTACGGAAAAGACACTAAGGGGTTATATCGGGTTCATGAGTTTGATAAAGTTGAACAGGTGGTGATTTGTAAAAATGATTTAGAAGAATCAGAAGTATGGTTTAAGAAAATGCAATCAATCTCCGAAAATATATTACAAGAGCTGGAACTTTCCTATCATGTTGTTGCTACATCAACTGGGGATATGGGTGCAGGAAAATATCGTATGAATGATATTGAAACTTGGATGCCGGGAAGAGGAAAATATAGTGAGACTCATTCGAATTCTAACCTTACTGACTGGCAAGCCAGAAGATTAAACCTAAAGGTTAAAACAAAAGATGGAAAAGTGGCATATGCATATACCCTAAACAATACAGTCATCGCTTCCCCCAGAATCTTAGTTGCCTTGCTGGAAAATTACCAACAAAAGGATGGGTCGGTAAAAATCCCGGAAGTTTTGCAGAAATATACCGGGTTTTCAACAATTACCCCCAAAGTTTAGTAAGAAAACAGTCTCCAAATAAAAGGATAATTAATCGTAGAAAGGGTAGTGGTGGGACCGAACAAACATTCTGCTCCCTGGCAATCAACCGTATATTGGTTGTAAATATATATGATATTTAAGTATATCCCAACGGCAGCAATTCCAATAATTATCAATTTAACCAACTTATCAAGCCAGTCTCTTTGATAGATTGGCGCAAGTAGTGAAGGCAGCATAAGCATACTAAATGTAATTCTGTAAAAGTTGGGCGTAACATTGGGGTGGAAAGCATTTACCAAAAGAAATCTATTCCCGAGTAGTAGCCCGCCAGCCAAGAAGGTGGTGAAAAAGTTGGCTTTTTTAACCAGTTCCTGCAAACCCCAAGCACCCAATATAGCAAGCATCGGAAAAGCAGGATACCGATACCAGGCCAACATATCCGCTTCTCCTCCGGAAAGCATAACTATGATTATCCAATATACAAAAGCAAAACTCACTATTTTTTTAAGGCCGCTCTTGGGAGAGAAGATAAAATAAACGGCAGATATTAGACAAAAGATGTACCAACTGTCTTTTAAAGTGGTATGGTCAAAACCGGGAGATATCAAAAACCATCCCAAGCTGCCAAAGCCAACCGGCCGCAGGCCTTGGATAGAAACAATATGCCAAAAAATTTCAGCATCAAAATAAACTCCATACAGAATAAACAACCCTACAAACGAAAGAGTCACTAAAACCATATATGCTATCAGTCTGTAATGTTTTTGGATAAGGGCAAAATAAATAGCAAGAGGTGTGATAAAAAATCCGGTGGGTTTTGAAAGTCCCCCGATCCCTGCCAGTATGGGGATAGGTAGTAAAAATACAATATTAGGTTTGATCTCGTATTTAATAATCAAATAAACGGCAATAGAAAAAAGCAAAGCAATGAGATTTTCCGGTACGGCTAACCTTGATCCGATCACCATTATCGGAATAGTGCCATAGAGGAGCATAGATAAGACCCCGGTCCAGTAACCACTTACCAGCCTGGCAATCAAAAATACCATTATAGAAGTTAAAGTGCTAATTATTATTACCGGAGTTCGGATAAAAGCCGGAGGAATAATATCTGTTTTATCTGCTCCATAAATGTGGGCGAACCATCCTACCAATAGGGAAAAAAGTGGAGGCTCATCCAGCCAAGGTTTTTGGAGCACTACTCCGGCTTTTGGTTGTCCCCCCTGATAATCAACTACTCCGGCAAAAAAAGTTGCTCTTTTAGGATAGTCCAATGTAGACCAAGAAATAGGGGTACCTGTTTCAATTAAATAGATTCCTGACCAGGCATACAGCATTTCCTCCAGATTCCCCATCTGGGGGCTTCTCTCAAAGCTATGAGAGCGCAGGACAAATGTAAAATATAAAACTGCCAAAAAAACTAGGATTTTGAAGATTTTATTCCTGCCAAAGACTCGGAGTTGTTTGGGTAGAGCTAGCATATAACCAATTGTATCAGAGTGTAAGTAAAATAGTTTATTGGGCTTGTTGCCTCAACCTGATTAGGTCTGCGGCCGAGGTAGCCTGTGGGGTTGCATTTCCCTGTATTTCTCCAAAATTGGCAGAGCCGGTAGCAGTCGGTGTCGGTGTAGGTTGAGGTGTATTGGTGACAGTAGGTGGAGGAGTAGTGGTTTGGGTAGCCGGTAAACTGACCGGTTTCGGTTGACCTACACCAAGAATAAAGTAGGCAGAAGCTCCGGCTACAGCGATTAATAAACCTATAGCAAGTCCAATGACCCATTTGGGAAATGATTTAGTTTCGCCTGCATTGCCTGCCGGTAGATTAGGGATTTCCAAGTTTCCATTTGAACTTGGAGCTAAAGTTTCAGCTTGAGGCGCAGCAGGAGCAGTTTCTTCTACAGAATCACCTATAAGGTGGGATAAGTCGGTAGGAATTTGATCAGCGGCAGTGGGTGCAGCAGGAGAAGAACTGGCTACTGTAGGTTCAAAAGATGGTGCTTCGTTGCTTGGTAGAGGTTGTGGGTTAAAAGAGGGAGCTTGAGGTGTGGCTCCAAAATTTACTGTTAACGGAGAATCCGAAGAGGGAGGCGCAAAAGGTGAGGTAGATATGGGAGTGGCAGATGGAAGGGGGCTTGCATCAGGTATCGGATTAGGCGGAGGGGTAAAAATGGTGTTTGTTGCAAAAGCAGAGGGATCACCGGTTGGTTCTTCAGGAGGAGTTGCTGAAGGTAAGTTTCCCTCGGCAGGGGAGGTTTGGGCTGGGGTAAGATAAGGGCTATTCGTTGGGGAAGCTTGGAATGGGTTAGGAGCAGATGTAGGGTCTACGGGGCCTGGGATATTTTGAGAGAAGTCGGTAGATACCCTTGGGGGAAAAGGGGTAGAAGGAGGTGCTACTGGAGGAGGGGTAGCTGCAAAAGGAGTTTCTACTGGTTGTAAAGGTGACGAAACAAAAGAAGGAGTCTGGGGCTGTATTAAATCAGGAGGAGACTGGGGGGGACTGGCAAAAGAGGGGTTATCAGTACTAGGTTGTGGCGGGTTATTATAAGGTTGGTCTAGGGGAGTTTGGGGTAGATTATTCGGAGGGCTTTGGTCGACAGGATTTGTCGCAGAAGAGGGATTATTGGGATCATTCGAATTGGCAGAATTATCCATCTGGGATAGATTTATGATGCAGTGTTAGTGTATTAAACCTGAAAGTTATTGTCAATCGGCCGGCTTTATCCAATAGTCGGATTCGAGTATAATAGGGTAGTTAAAAAGGAGATCACTATGTTAAATATATTTGGGAAGCTGCTTGATTCAAATGATCGGGAAATAAAAAAGCTGAAACAAACAGTAGAAGCTGTTAACAATTTAGAGGGGAAAATTGCCAAGCTGACCGATAAACAATTAAGGAATAAATTAACCGAATTTCGGTCTCAATACCAAAAAGGCAAGAGCTTGGAAGCTATCTTACCCGAAGCTTTTGCAGCGGTTAGGGAAGCTAGCAAGCGCAGCTTAAAAATGCGCCATTTTGATGTCCAGGTGATGGCGGCAGTAGTTTTGCATCAGGGTAAAATAGCCGAACAAAAAACTGGTGAAGGAAAGACTTTATCTGCCACCCCCTCACTGTTTTTAAATGCAGTTACCGAAAAAGGGGCTCATCTGATTACGGTCAATGATTATCTGGCCCGCCGGGATTGTGGCTGGATGGGACCAATCTTCCATGCTTTAGGGGCAAGCTGTGCCACTATTGTTCACGAGGCAGCTTATATTTATGACCCCAAATACAAAGATCCCAATCATGGGGATAAAAGACTACAACACCTTCGTCCCATCAGCAGGAAAGAAGCGTATGAGGCGGATATTACCTATGGGACCAATAACGAGTTTGGGTTTGACTACCTTCGGGACAATATGGCATTTAGGCTGACGGATCAGGTACAACGGGGACATTATTTTGCGGTTGTGGATGAGGTTGACTCAATTTTGATAGATGAGGCCCGTACCCCGCTTATTATTTCTGCTCCGGCACAGGAGGCAACAGAAAAGTATTACCAGTTTGCAAAGTTGATTGATTCTCTTTCACCCGCTACGGATTACGTAATAGATGAAAAACTCAAAACTGCTCATTTAACAGAACACGGTATTATCAAAATGGAAAAAATGTTGGGGGTAGGGAACCTTTATGAAAAGGACTTTTCAACCTTGCATCACTTAGAGCAATCTTTAAAAGCGCGGACTTTATTTGAAAAAGATAGGGATTATGTAGTCAAAGATGGAGAGGTCATTATTGTTGATGAGTTTACCGGGAGATTGATGATGGGGAGACGTTATTCCGAAGGACTGCATCAGGCCATTGAAGCCAAAGAGGGTGTAGAGATTCAACAAGAAAGTAAAACTTTGGCGACTATATCGTTCCAAAACTATTTTAGGATGTATGAAAAGTTGTCCGGTATGACCGGTACTGCAGCTACCGAAGCGGAAGAATTCAATAAAATTTATAAGCTGGAGGTGGTAGCTATTCCGACCAATAATCCGATGGTTAGGGCCGATCATCCCGACACTATTTATAAAACCCAAACTGCCAAATATACTGCGGTTGCCAATTTGGTAACAGAGCTTCATGAAAAAGGCCAACCTGTTTTAGTGGGCACAACCTCGATTGATAAAAATGAATTTTTGTCTGATCTTTTAAAGCGCAAAGGAGTCTCACACGCATTGCTCAATGCCAAAAATCATGAGAAGGAAGCAGAAATTATTTCCCGGGCAGGAGAGAAAGGGGCAGTAACGGTTGCTACTAATATGGCAGGACGTGGCGTAGATATTATTTTGGGAAAAGGAGTTGTCAACTTAGAAGGTCTTTATGTTATCGGTACCGAGAGACATGAATCCAGGAGAATAGATAACCAGCTAAGAGGTCGTTCCGGCAGACAGGGAGATCCCGGGGAAACCAGGTTCTTTGTTTCCTTAGAAGATGACTTAATGAGGATTTTTGGAGGAGATCAGGTATCCAAAGTTATGGATTTTTTGAAGATGGGGGATGATGTTCCCATAGAACACGGCATGGTTAGCAAAGCTATAGAGGGAGCTCAAAAAAAAGTTGAGGGTCACAACTTTGATATCAGAAAGCACACGGTTGAGTATGACGATGTCATGAATCAACAACGCCAGATTATCTATCGCATCAGAAAAAGAGTTTTGGAGTCGGCAGAGAGCAATAAAGCATCTTTGAAGCAGGAAATTTTGGGAAAAATAGACCAGGAGATTTCTCATATTGTAAATATCCACAGCGAGGGGGGAGTAAACAGCAATAAAATCTTGGAAGAGTTTTCAGATATTATTCCACTTGATCCAAAAAGTAAAGAAGATATAGCTAAAAGGGTGGAACAGATGGGTTCCCTGGAGCAGATAACCACCTTTTTATCTGATTTGGCACAACAATTTTATGCCCAGCGGGAAAAACAGGTGGGGGATGAGATAGCCAGGCAAATGGAAGTATTTGTCTATCTTAATACTATAGATACATTGTGGATAGAACACCTAGATACCATGGATGATCTGCGGTCGGGGATAGGTTTGAGGGGCTATGCCCAAAGGGATCCTTTGATTGAATATAAGCGGGAAGCTTTTGAGCTTTTTGAAAGGCTAATGGTGTCAGTTGATTATGAGATAGTCCACAGGATTTTCAAAGTAGCAGTACAAGGACAGGAACAAGTTATGCAGCCGGTTGTGGTGGAGGAAAAACATCCGGAGATTGAGGTGGGAGTTAAGGAAGAGGTAAAAGAGGTTAAAGAGATAGCTGCAGGAAAGCCGATTGATGAGGTTTTGGAGTCCGAGGAGGCGGTAACTAAAGTAACCATAGAAAGAGGAGGAGAAGTCATAGCTCAAGAAAGCTATGGAGGAAATGGAGCAGTTACAAGTGCACATAATAAATTAGGGAGAAATGACCCTTGCTGGTGCGGGAGAACTAAACCGGATGAAACGCCTATTAAATATAAGCATTGCCACTATCCTAATTAATCTATTCTACGTAGCCAAAGAGGGAATCGGTTAAATTCGTATTTTCACCGGTGCAATTTTTTGCAATCTCTTCTTTAGGTGGAACATCCTCCGGCATCAGCAGCCCGATGTGACCAAATGTTTTTTTGACATTTCCATAAGCTCGTTCTTGCGGTATAACAATGTTATAAACGGGGATCTTTTTAGACGGGTGGTTTAAGTGTAAATTGTTTAAATAGAAAAATTGCCTAAAGCCTACATTTTCCCCCGGAGTAGTAATATACGTTATTCCTATGCAAGGATAATTATTTAAAATGACATCCTCTTTAATAAGATTTACTAACGCCTTTTTTTCTGCATATCCTTTATGATACGGCTCAACTGTTACCAAAAAATATGCATTTTTGACAAATATAACAATTAGCAGAATTGGCAAAAAATACTTCCCCCATCTGAAAAATTTAAATATGGAATAAAGCAGAAGTGAAATGAATGTTAGGAAAATAAAGTTAAGACTAAAAAAGTAATACTCTGATATCGGACTGGTAGAAACACTGAAAAAAATAAAAGATCCGATTATCCAAAAATAAAGTGTACCGGTTTCTAAAAAAGTTAAAACCCTGCTTTTAACTAAATAAATGGGGAGAAGCAAAAGGATAAAGGTAAGCAAAATTTGAAAAGTGTCGGGGATAGATTGAGGGGAGAAAAAAAGTGCAGCATTGTTTTTAGAAATCATTTCCAATATTGTCAAAGCTTTAGATAGCCCTCTCTCCCCCGCTTGGGGAGTGATAAAATTTTCTATCAAACTTTTTGTTTGGGAAAAGTTATGACGCACTTCAAATAAGACCAGAGGCAGGGAGGTTATCAGGAGAGCAGCCAGAAACAAACCAAGCTGTTTGACCCTGGGCATTTTTTTAGAGAGTAGGAATGCTATGGGAACGGCCAGAAGGGTAGGTAAAAGTGCAATATGGATATGCCAGATGAGCCCTATTAAAATACCCAATAGCGGTAATACCTGGTAATTTCTACGGCTTATTTGAACGAGTGTATATAAGTACCAGATGGACCAAAGAGAGGTTGTAATTGTGGGTACCAACCACCGGTCAAAACTGACAGTAACAATAAGTACCGAGTAAAGATAAGCCCCAATCAAACCTGCCCTCTTATCAAATAATTTGGATAGAACAAAATAGTAACTGACTATATTTAGAACTCCGATAATAACGGTCAAAGCACCCCCGCCGATAGGATCCATATTAAAAAGTAAAAAGAAAGGTACGAGTAGATAGTAAAAAAGTGCACCAATAAAAATTCCCGGGGCACTGGTTAATTGCCCTATTAAACGAAAGTGGTGGTTTACCGCAATATCTTTTACAATCCAAGAATAAAGATCACCATCATGGGCAAATTCAAACCTTTCTACTATCTGATAAGTCCTAAAAAATATGGCTATTAAAATTATCAAAATAAGTAATATGCCGAATTTGTATTTTTTAATTTTTGCAAATAAACTCATAACTTCTTAATAGTGTAGTTGATTGTAACTCTGATTACAAAATAGCTTACCCTTGCTTTTGTCTCTATAGTTGGTTTAAATTAACTGATGAGCAAAAATCTTCTTCTGTTGATTATAGCTGTTTTGCTGGTGGGTTTTGTTTATAGGCTTTCAGTCACTTCAAACGGTAATTTCATTTTTAATATGGACAATGCCAGGGATATGGTGGATGTTAGGAATATGGTGGAATTGCACAAATTAAGATTAACGGGTCCAAATTCCGCCATAGAGGGGCTTTTTAACGGACCTGCCTGGTACTATCTTCTGGCAGTCCCCTTTATCTTAAGCGGCGGGGATCCTTATGCATCTATTGTTATGGAGATAGTGCTTTGGGCAATAGGCGGATTTTTCTTATTAAAACTTGTGGGCAGGTGGGGAGTTTTTCTGGTAGTGCCAATTGGAGCGTTATGGATATCCTCAAATTATATTTTTTTAACTAACCTATACGCATTTAATCCAAACCCCGTGACTCTTCTTACTCCCCTTTTTGTATACCTGCTTTTTAAATATATCCAGACGAATAAATTAATTTGGACTATTTCTGTTTGGTTTTTGGGAGGATTGTTTTTTAATTTTGAAATGAATTTTGGAATATTTGTCCCGGCGATTATTTTTTTAAGTGTTGTTTTTTCCGGAAAAAGTAATTTGCTTAAAACAAAAAACTTTTGGATTGGAAGCGTATTTTTTGGAATAACCTTACTCCCCCAGCTCTTATTTGATCTTAAGCATCAATATATTATGAGCAGTTCGGTTTTGAAATTTTTGGCGGAAAATCAAAACCGCAATATAAATATGTTGTTAAGGTTTATTGAATTAAAAAATAGTTTCTACCAAACCTTTAGTGCAACTATGATGAATCAGAAAAATTTAAGTCTGGTGTTGCTGCTGACTTCTCTGCCCATATTGTATAAATTCTTTAAAACCAAAGTACAAAAACGAGATTTGGTAGTTCTGATTAGTATGCTGATTATATTTGTTCCCTTTTTAGGCTATCTAATACTTCCGGTTGCGGTTAACCCTTGGCATTTGGGAGCTCCCATGGCTGCAGCCGTTATTTTAATAGGATTTACATTAAAAAATCTTTTTGAATTCAAGCTTTGGGGAAGACTAATATCGCTGACTTTAGCAGGCTTTATAATACTTTTTTCTTTGGGAAATATTAAAAATTTTTATGCCATTGATGCCGGCAAACCTAACAGTGATCCTTCTGCATATGTAAATGAAATTGCCGCTGTTGATTATGCTTACCAGAAAGCGAATGGAAAAAATTTTAAAATTTTCGCATACCTGCCTTCCGTAATTGATTATCCTTATCAATATTTAATTTGGTGGAGAGGTCTTAATAAGTATGGTTATTTACCGATAGATTACGCCTACTCTCCGAATAAACCTAAATATATCGCCGATAAGGAAAAATTTTTGCCGGGTAAAGAGGAGATTGGTAAAAGAGAAGACTCTAAATTGGTTTTCCTAATCAAAGAACCGGACAGAATTCGGATGCGTCAGGCATGGGAAAATGATTATAAGAATTTAGAGTTTGTTTCGAAAGAGATGATAGGGCCCCTTGAGGTAGAAATTAGGCGGGGAGATTTGTAACAGTAATCTTCCTTTTTTCTTCATCAATTTTTTCCAGTGAGATTTTTATGGATTTTTTGGGGAGTAAACTTTCTGCTTTTTCCGCCCACTCTATAAGGATTAAATTGTTCGGATCAAAAAATATTTCCTCCAAACCCAAAGATTGTAGCTGGGAAGAATCTTCCAATCTATACAGGTCAATGTGATAGAGCATATTTCCACTTTCCGGGATTTTGTGTTGACGGATTAAAACAAAGGTAGGAGAGATGATTTTATCGGAGATACCTAACCCTTCTGCAAACCCTTGGACAAAAGTTGTTTTTCCGGCCCCCAATTCTCCGCTTAAGGCAACTGTACCCTGTTTCACTTTTGAGGCCAAACCCCGGGCAATTTTCTTGGTTTCTTGCGCGCTTTTGGTTATATATTCTTCCATGGTTTAAAATTTTACCTTATTTTTAAAATAAAGATAAGCGATTGATCCGATTCCGATAAATATCAATGCCGCCCCCACAATCACAATAAAGTTTGGTTTACCGGTTTTTTCTCCGGCTACTTGGATGGGAGAAGTTTCTTCACTAGTCGTTGCGGCAATTTCGGAAGAATCCGATGAAAAATTATCTTCTGACGTTGCTGCCAGTACTGCGGAAGAAGAATCTGAATATATTTCATCGGTTATAGTGGAGGAAGAAGTACCGGTACTTTGGGTTATAATTTCCTCCTGCTTGGCGTTTAGTTTTATTCCTACCTCATTACTCCAAGTTGGGCTGGAGCCGGAGGCGGTTAAGCGGCCTACCTTAAAAATGTAATCTCCGGCACCTTTGTAGTCTTTGTCGTAAATATCGGGTTTTATATCTAAGCTGCCTGACCAGGAACCGTTATGGTCTGTAGTTATCTGGTATTGCTCGGAGTGTTCATCTCCATACTCTATCCAATTTTCTTCTTTTTTGGTTAAGCCGAAATACCTGGTTCCATCTGTTTTTTTAAATGCTCCCTTCAAATAATAAACGGTGTTAGGACTACCGGAAATAGTTAATTCTACTTTTGAGGTAAATGATTGATCGATGGTTATTTCCGAAGGGATATTAGAAATAGTGAAAGAATTGGAAGGAGAGGGGGTTGTGGTAGCGGTGGGAGTTGGAGTAGATGATGGGGTAGGAGTAGGGCTTGAGGTAGGTGTGGGTGTAGGAGTTGGGGATGGAGATAGAATATCTTGGGTAGGTTCTTCAAAAACAATATCGTCAAAGTAAGCATACGTTAGACTGGCCGTTGTATTGGACGAGAGAACTAAACGCGTTTTGGCTGATTTGGCATTACTCGGTGCCTGAAAAGTATTGGTTAGTTCGTGCCATTGATTGTCTGAAGCAGTTACGATATTTGTGTCTTCGGTCGACAATTGGCTTCCGGAGGCATCTGTGGATGCATACCATGCTACTCTAATAAAAAAATTCTTTATATTGGAATCATTGGTTAATCCGTAACCACTTACTTTATATGTTTTATCACCGACTATATTGGTAATCGTTTGTTGGAATCCATACGAAGATGTTTTGTCGTGGTTTACTTTGAGTGAATTAGCATTGTTATGGTTAACTTCTGAAACCACACTAGCAGAGGCCCCACCTCCGGAACTGACCCAAGGGTCTATATTTCCAGATGTAAAGTCTCCATTTTGTAATAGGTTTGCAGCATAGGTGAAAGAGGTAGAGGGAAATAGATAGATAAGAAAAGATAAATATAATCCTAGGAGTTTAGGTACAGTATTGCTTAAGAATGTTAAAGAAAGCCTCAACATTAGATTACGTAGTTTTAATTAAATCATAGGCCTGTCCATTATTGGAAACAATCTGAAAACATTCAACCAGTATATTTTAATTATTCCATTTTTTGGCTATTGCCAATTATTGGAATAATATGATCTACTGAATGTATGGAACAGAAATATCCTACCACCAAAGAAATTATCTATATGTTAGGTATGGGTACTCTTTTAATGGGGACCATACTTTTACCGGGTTTAGGCTATGCAGCCGGTACGATAATCCGAGCTAAGCGACAGGGAGACTGGGAAAGATCTCAAAAAGAATGGAAAAAATTTAATACCCCTTTACTAAAAAGGAACCTTAAGCGGTTAAAAGAGCAGAAAGTTGTAGCAGTATCGGAAGAGAACGGGGAGAAGGTCATCAAGCTTACCGAAAGGGGTAAGGTTAAATTTTTCAAATTCAAGCTGGAAGAGCTCTCTTTAAAAGGCCAAAGATGGGATGGTAAGTGGCGCATAGTGATGTATGACATCGCTAAATTCAAGAAAAATCAACAAAGTGCTTTTAGAAATATTCTCAAGTATATTAACTTTTTACAACTCCAAAGAAGTGTTTATTTAACACCCTATCCATGTGAAGAACAGGTTAATTATCTTAGAGAGTTTTTTGGAATAGGGAGTGAGGTGGTATTAATAAGGGCAGATAAGTTGGAAAATGAGCATATATACAAACAATATTTTGGATTGTAATTTCATACCACATTTTGGCTATAGCAATTTTTTGGAATATTTACTTTTTGTTTAAAAAAGTTAGGGAAAGAGCTTGATCAGGATTCTCTGCTGTTTTAGAGGATGTGCCAATACAGAGTAACTATTCCATTTTCGTGGTCTATAATTACTCCCTTGCCAATTGGGGAACCTCCGGAGAAGTTAAAGCTGCACGGTGCTGAAGTAGTATAGGCAATACCTTTTTCTGCTGCCAAAATTGTACGACCAACTCCTTCATATGATTTTGGGGCAATATCTAGGCCGGTGTGGGCAGAAGGAAATCCAAATACTCCATAGACTTCTCCGTATTCCGTAGTGATAGTTGTTTCTCCCGGGTAGCCTCTTATAGGAGATCCCAATCTTCCGTTATCCAGATAGTTATGTGGATTGATCCTGTTCCCAACAATTCTGCCTCCTTCCACTTTGGCATTTTCAAATACTTCAAAGTGAAGATGAGGACCTGTTGAGCATCCGGTACTTCCCATAGCCGCTATAGCATCCCCTTTACTGACCGGTCCTATTTTAGCTCCAACATTAGAAATAGCCTGGCTAATAGAGTTAATTTCCGCCTGAAGTTGGGCAATTAAACCTTGGTAATGTGCTTCGTCATTTTGGGTAACCCTTAAAAGTTCATCCTTATCTTTCTTCTGTTGGGTTAGTTGCACTTGGTAGTTTTCTAAATCTTTGTTTAATTTTTCCGCCTCTGTCTGTTTTATTTCCTTATCCTGTTTCTGGTCGTGGTAAGCTGCTTTGGTTGCTTGCAGTTGGTAAAGCACTTTTTTATCATTGGCTTGGGCAACTTGGATATATTTCAACCGTTCCACCATATCGGCAAACCCGTGTGAAGAAAACAGCAAGTCAATTGTCCCCATGGAGCTATATTTATAGGTTTGCACTATCCGCTTAAGCAATACTTCTGAAATACTGTCTACTGTAGATGATAGCCTGTCAATCCTGCCGGATAGATCGGTAATTTCTCTTTTTAATTTTTCAATTTTTAAATTTGTTTCCTCAATTTTTAATTGGGTAATTTTAGTTTGTCCATCAATTATGGAAAGTTGGGACTTAAGGGTTTTTTCCTGGCTCCTGGCCCCTGATAATTTCTGCTCCAGTTTGGCAATTTCGGCTTGTTTATCCAATAGCTGTTGAGATAACTCATCTACAGACTGCGCACTGGCTTTGATGGAAAATCCTGCAAAATAAACAAACACCAAAATGGCAATACCAAGCAAGGATCGAGTAATGAGTTGTTTCATAACCAGTTTAGATTTGCAGATAGCGTCTGACTGCACCTACTGATCCCAAGCCACCGATTATTGTGGCAACAACCAAGATGGAACCCAGCAAGCCCAGCATGAAAAGAGGGTCCACAGGCAGCAATTTAACTTCACCCAAATATCCATTTAAAAATGGGGTAAAGTACCACAACATACTATACACACTTACCCAAGCACCCAGAGCTCCTACTGCACCATAAAAAATTCCCTCCAAAATAAAAGGTGTCCGGATAAAAGAGGAAGATGCACCTAGCAGCCGCATAATCTCTATTTCATTTCTCCTCAACCTGATCTTAAAACCAATTATCATAATCGTAACAAGGGTTGCAAAAAGCAGTAAAAAGCTAACGCTTGCTCCTCCGACTATCCTGATTACTCTGGTAGCAGAGGTAAGTGTTTGTATTACATCTTCCGGTACTATAACTTCCGATACAACAGGCTCTCTTTTTAACAATTCCGCTACCGGAGCAAGGTCTTCGGGGGTTTGAGTAGAAATTTCCAAAGAAGCAGGTAAGATATTGGCAGTTACAAGTTCCAATAGAGCCGGATCATTTTTATTCCGCTCACGATAAATCTTAAGTGCCTGATCTTTGGAGACAAATCTGGTAGCGGTTACCCGTCCTTCTTGAGTTAGGGCATTTTGAATAGCGGTAATATCCTGATCCGTAGTTCCGTCCTTGAAAAAGGCTATTACTTGAGGTTTGCTCTCATAATAACGCAAGATGATTTGTGATCCGGCTGCCAAAACCAAAAATATAGTCATAGCAAAAAAAGTTAAAAACATTATCATTGAGGCCGCAATTGCCTGGAAAGGAGTACGGCGGATATTTCTTTTGGTAAATTTAACGTAGTTTGAGAACATGATTTAGCGTATTTCGTATCTCCCTTCTTTATTATCGCTTATAAGCTTGCCCTTTTTCAAAAAGATCACCCTCTTTTTTAAGGTATTAACTATTTCCGAATTATGAGTAGCCATTATTACCGTTGTGCCCCATGAATTGATCTCATTCAAAAGCTGGATGACTCCCCAGGCTGTTTGGGGGTCCAAATCTCCCGTAGGTTCATCTGCCAGTAATATATCCGGTTTGCCGGCAATGCTTCGGGCGATAGCTGTTCTTTGGGCTTCCCCTCCGGAAAGTTGCCTCGGAAACAAGTTTCTGCGGTCCCAGATCTCCACTAATTTTAAAGTTCTCTCCACCTCTTTATTTATTTCCTCGTCTTTTTTACCCAACACTTCCAATGCTATAGCGACATTTTCAAAAACCGTTCTATCATCCAGCAACTTAAAGTCCTGGAAAACCATTCCTACTTTACGCCGCAATAAGGGGATTTGAGAAGGTTTGAGTTTGGCCAATTCAATATCTGCTACAACCGCACGTCCGCTAGAGGGGATGATTTCACGGGTAATGACCCGAAGCAGAGTTGACTTACCTGCACCGGAAGGTCCTACCAAAAATACAAATTCACCCTGCTTAATCTCCAAAGAGATTGAGTCCAGGGCAAGAGAATTTGGACCAAACTTTTTGCTGACTCCGTCAAACAGAACCATCGGTATAAGAAGTTATTATTGAATCTCTTCAACTTTGCCTACATCCATTAACCAACCTGCTTTAAGGGCCTTCTGCGTTTCACCAAAAACCTTTACCTTTTTTCCTTCATATTGAGAAAGATCAACTACCGAAGAGGTTAAGGCTACAGGTACAGCTCCTTCCCGCTCCAATAGATGTGTTCCTTCGGAATACTCCCCGCCTTTAGTGGGCTTTGGGGTGGGTTTAACTACACCTTCCGCAAAATCCCGAAAAGTTCGGCTGTCTTGCTGTGCTGTTTTAGGTGCTGTCAGTCCACCGACTTTGTTATCGCTTGTACCTCCGGTGGATTTGGTTGCCAGTATATATCCGGTTGCAGCCCCCAGCACTAAGCTGACTGTAACTACCCCGATCAGGATTTTGTTTAGGTTGGATGCTCCACTGAAAGAACGGGTTAACTTGGTGGCTGAAAAACCGGAATTCGTACTAGGAGCTTGTTCCTCTTTAGGATCCATAAAATTATATTAGCAATATATGAAACCTTTGTCTAGTATCGGATGCTTTTTAACTCTGCCTCAATGAATATATCTAAGTTGCCGTCTAGAACCGAGTCGGTATCGGAAGTTTCAGCCTGGGTACGCAAATCTTTTACCATATGGTAAGGATGCAGGACATATGAGCGGATCTGGTTACCCCAGGAAGCTTGGGTAAAGCCTCCTTTAATTGTTTTGGCTTGCTCTTTATGTTCTTCCTGTTGTTTTTCCCATAATTTGGCAACCAGAAGCTTCATGGCATTTTCTCGGTTTTGTAACTGCGACCTCTCTGTTTGTGCAGTAACAGTAATGCCGGAAGGGATATGTTTAAGCCTGACAGCTGTTGATACTTTATTAACATTCTGTCCTCCATGGCCACCAGACCTGAATGCTTCAAATTCAATATCAGAGTCATCAACCTCTACTTCTTGGGGATCTTCTATAACCGGTAAAACCTCTGTTAAGGCAAAGGAAGTTTGTCTTAGGTGGTCTGCATTAAAGGGTGATTGGCGCACTAACCGGTGGGTTCCCTTTTCGCCTTTAAGGTATCCATAGGCAAAAGGTTCATGGATAATCATGGAAACAGTTTTAAAACCTGCCTCTTCTCCGGGATCTTCATTGGTAATTTCGAAATCCCAACCTTTTTTTTCAAAATAACGTTGGTACATCCTGGAAAGCATTCCTGCCCAATCCATTGCCTCTACCCCGCCGGTACCGGAATGCACGGAAAGGATGGCTTCACTTTCATCGTGAGGATTTGAAAGGAACATCTTCATCTCCAGTTCGGATAGTTCTTTATCTATTTTGGTGACTTCTTGTTTTAAATCCTCTATCAGCTCTTCTTCTTTGGACATCTCAATGCAATCCTTGAGTCTTTGAACCATGCTTTCTATAGTCGAGAGCTGTTTTTGTTTGTGTGATAGCTTTCTGGTGAGCTTTTGGGCTTCTGGAGGATTATCCCAAAAACCCGGTTTGGTAGTTTCCGACTCAAATTGGTTGATCTGTTCGCGCAGCTTTTCGGGGTCTTCATATTTAATTACTGCCGACAGCCTATTTTCTAAATCCGTTAGCTTTTCCCTGATTTCTTCCATGGGCAAATTATATCAGTTTTAAGCGATCTTTATGCTAAAATTACTGTGATATGGTCATTGCAATAGACACAAAAGAGCGAAATTTAATAAAAGTTTGGCTGAAACAGGGGGGAAAAGTAACCGATTCCTTGGTTGAGAAAAACGAATATGGCTCCCAGGTCCTCTTGCCGCTTATAGATAAAATACTTAAAAAAAATAACTTAAGCTATGAAGATTTAGAAAGTTTAGAGGTTGAAATTGGGCCCGGGTCATTTACCGGGCTAAAGGTTGGAACTTCTATAGCAAATGCGCTAGGTTTTGCTTTAGGGATAAAAGTTAATGGTAAAAAAATAGAGACGGATATTCACTACTAATGCTATACTTGTAGCTGCAGTGAAACTGGCTAATTTTTTTCTTCCGCATCCTACTACTCACAAAAAAGCCCACTTAATTTCCTGGGAGGCACTGGTAATCTATATATTATTGTTTGTATTACTCCAAGTAGGTTTTGCCATAGTTGGAAATATCAAACCCGGAGTTTTGGGGATTAACTCGTCAATAGATAAAGAAAAAATTATTGAATTGACTAATAAGGAGAGACAAGAAAATGGGTTAGAGCCTGTAAAGGAGAATACAGCTTTGGACAGGGCTGCGCAATTAAAAGCAGCAGACATGTTTGCTGAAAACTATTGGGCGCATTTTGCTCCTTCGGGTAAAACTCCGTGGGATTTTATCTTAGGGGCAGGTTATAAATTTACTTATGCAGGAGAAAATTTGGCCAAAAATTTTTATAACTCTGACGATGTTGTATCGGCTTGGATGGCGTCCCCAACCCACAAGGAAAATTTACTTAACAGCAAGTATGCCGATATAGGGATAGCTGTAGTAGATGGGGTATTAAACGGCCAGAAAACTACCTTGGTAGTTCAAATGTTTGGTACAACCCAAAACATAGCTCCAGCTCCGATTGTACAGGTACAAGGAAAGCAGCTTAATATTACAAAGCAGGATTATGAATCTGCACCTCAATTGGTTGCTTCGATTCAGAGTAAAAAGATAGAGAAACCGCTACTTGATCCTTACCAAATTTCAAAAATTTTAGGCTTGGGAGTAATTTTGATGATAGGTTCCCTATTGATTTTAGACTACATTATTTTACGGCGTAGGGGGATATTTAGGTTAGCATCTCACCACATTGCCCATCTGGCTTTACTGACTCTTTCGGGAAGTGCTTTAATAGGATTCCATGTAGGCAGTATTTTATGAAGTTATGATAGAATACTTATTGACTGCTCTACTGGCTTTGATATTATTGATAGGTTTACAGATATGAAGGCAATCATTCCAACAGGTGGAAGGGGGACAAGAATGCAACCCCTAACGTTTTCTGCCAACAAACACTTTATTCCTGTGGCCAATAAACCCCTTATTTTCTATCCTATCGAAACTGTGGTATCGGCCGGAATTACCGACATAGGTATTACTTATAATGCCGGTTTTTTAGACCAGGTACAATCCATTTTGGGTACCGGCGAGAAATGGGGCGCTCATTTTAGTTATATTTTGCAAGAAAAACCTGCCGGGATTGCTAATATAATAGAGGTAGCTGAAGAGTTTGTTGGGGCTGATCAGTTTTTATTGCACCTGGCTGATAATATTTTTGTAGATGGGATTGAGGAGTTAGTCAATCATTTCACTAAAGAAAAACCTCATGGTTTGGTACCGATGGTTCACCACAAAGAAAACACCAGGTTGGGAGTACCTTATTTTGATGATAATGGAAGGCTAATAAAATATGTAGAAAAACCTACCAATCCTCCCCATGATTTCGCCATCCCGGGACTTTACTTTTTTGATCCAATTGTTTTCCAAAGTTTTAAAGGGGAAGATAGGATTAAACCGTCCGAGCGGGGAGAATACGAGATCAGTGCTCCGTACCAGTGGTTGCTGGATCATAATTATCGTGTTGACGTATTGGAATATAAAGGTAAGTGGTTGGATCCGGGCAAATTTAATGATTGGATAGAAGCAAACCAATATCTTTTGGATAAACGTTTAGTAGAGAATGTGGAGGGGGAGATAGACGAAGTTTCTCAAATTGAAAATCGGGTAAGTATAGGTAAGGGGACTAAAATAACCAATTCGCGAATTAGGGGACCGGTGGCCATCGGTGAGAATGTTAGAATCGAAAACTCTTTCATTGGACCCTATACTTCCATAAGTGATAGATGTGAAGTTGAGGGGAGCCATATAGAAAACAGTGTTTTGATGTCGGGGGTCAGAATTATAAATATTAAGAAACCGATTGATCAAAGTCTGATTGGTCCCGGAAGTGAGATTAAGAATGATTTGGGTCCTACAGATACAATGAGTTTGTTTATAGGAGAAAAATGCCAAATACAAATTTAGAATTCAGAATTCATAATTAAGAATGAAAAAAATATTAGTTACCGGCGGAGCCGGGTTCATCGGGTCAAATTTTATCCACTACTGGCTTAAGAATCATTCGGATGATGAGATAGTTAACCTGGATTGCTTGACTTATGCCGGGCATCTGGAAAGCCTTAAGGATGTAGAAAATAACTCTCATTACAGTTTTATCAAAGGTGATATTACCAGTGAAGAGGATGTAGAAAAGGCGATGGCAGGGGTAGATATCGTAGTCCACTTTGCTGCCCTTTCACACAATGACCGGGCCAACCTGGAACCGTTGACTGCTGTTAAAACCAATGTTTTGGGTACAGCAATATTACTAAACTCGGCTCTCAAACATAAGGTGCAAAGGTTCCACCATGTTTCAACAGATGAGGTATACGGACACTTAGGAACTGACGACCCACCTTTTACTGATAAAACTCCCTATAATCCGAGAGCGCCATATCCTGCATCAAAAGCCGGTTCGGATCATTTAGTTAGGGCTTTTTTTACAACCTATAACCTGCCCATTACTATTACCAATTGCGCCAATAATTACGGTCCTTACCATGACCCTGAAAAGCTTATTCCGAGATTTATAACTAACTTGTTGGAAGGACAAAAAGTACCGGTAATGGGAAAGGGGGAAAATATTCGGGAATGGCTGCATGTTGAGGATCATGCCCGGGCTATTGATATTGTTTTGCAGAAAGGAAATCTGGGGGAAACTTATTTAGTTCAAGGAGAGGAAAGGACAAATATCCAGGTAACTTTAAAACTGCTGGAGATATTAGGCAAGGATGAATCTTTTATAGAATACATTCCCGATAGGTTAGGCCATGATTTTAGATATGCCAATGATGGGACTAAAATTAAACAATTGGGATGGGAAAGGGAGCATGATTTTGAGGAGTGGTTGGAGAAAACGGTCCAGTGGTACAAGGAAAACGAGTGGTGGTGGAAACCGTTAAAGCAAAACCGCCCGGATATAGATCCGGAAGCTCAAAAAAGAATGCAACATCACTAAATTTATGTCAAATAATCAATTTGTTAAGACTACATCAATTCCGGGACTTTTAATTTTCGAAAGGCCTACCTTTGAAGATGAACGGGGGTTTTTCCGTGAGGTTTTTCACTTAGACGAACTGGAAGAAGCAATAGGTGGGGAATTTAAACCGGTACAGATGAATCACTCTAAATCGTTCCCACGAGTTTTGCGGGCACTTCATGCCGAAAATTGGAATAAGCTGATATATCCCATCGGCGGAGAGATGTTTTCGGTTGTAGTTGATATCAGACCGGATTCGGAAACCTTCTTAAAGGTGGAACAATTTACATTTTCCGATAAAGATAAAAAAGCTCTATATATTCCTGCAGGGTTGGCAAATTCGATATGTGTGACAGGGACACAACCGGTGGATTATATATATTTGGTAGATAAATATTATGATGGCACGGATACCAGAGCGATTGCCTACGATGACCCGGACTTAAATATTGATTGGCCGATAAAAGATCCGATACTCTCCGAAAGGGATAAAAATAATCCTAATTTAAAAGACCTTTTCCCGGAGAAATTCCAAAAAGATGTCAGCTAAGATATTGGTTTATGGAGGTAGCGGGCTAGTTGGATCCCGTTTTGTACAGCTACTTGATAAAGAATTCCAATTAATTGCTCCTTCCCACTCCCAAGTAGATCTATTTTCCTATGATCAAGTAAGGGAGAACATAAGAGAGGTTAAGCCGGATCAAATATTGTATGCGGCAGGATTTACCAATGTTGATTTGGCGCAAGAGAAGCAGGAAGAAGCCTATGTTCTAAATAGTAAAGTTCCGCAAGTAATAGCCGATTTAACAAGCACACTAAACATCCCTCTTTACTATCTATCGACAGACTACGTATTCGATGGAAGGAATTTTGAGCGACCTTATACTGAAGAGGATTTACCTAATCCTGTTGATTCTGTATATGCCAAGAGTAAAAGGGAGGGGGAGCAGGCAGCTTTAGCAGGAAGTAGGCGCAACGGGGTTATTCGGTTGATCATGCCTTTTTCTGCCGTATATGAAAAAAAGAGTGATATAGCCAGAACTATTCTCAAAAAACTGCAAACTGGAGAAAAAGTTCAAGCAGTTACGGACCAAAAAATAAACCCGGTATTTGTAGATAATTTGGTATATGCAATTGAGAAAATACTGGAGAGGGGAGCCAGCGGTATTTATCATGTCGGTGCAACTGATTTTGTCAGCCCCTATGAATTCTCAAAAAAGATTGCCCGTCATTTTGAATTGTCCGAAGATCTAATAGAAGAAATCGGATTTGGGGAATTTGCAAAAAACAGAGTTGCCAAGAGGCCACAAAACACTTGGCTGGATACCAAAAAATTTAGGAAAGAATTTGGTGAAAATATTTTGCAAACGGTGGATGAAGAGCTTGAAAATTTCAAGAGATTGTTGACTGATGATGATAAATTTGTTTAAACTGACAAAGATGGCAAAGAAAAAAGCTTTTATCACAGGTGTAGCCGGGCAAGACGGATCATATTTGGCCGAACTGCTGTTGCAAAAAGATTATGAGGTAGGGGGATTTATCCGTAGAAATGCCCGCAACGAATTGGGCAATATAACCGATATAAAAGATGATATTAAGATTTATTACGGAGACTTAAATTCTGCGGAATCGCTTGCCTTGGCAATCTACGATTTTAAGCCGGATGAGATATACAATCTGGCAAGCCTGTCTTCACCATTGGGGTCTTTCAGCGATAAGCTGGGGTCAATTATGGTGACAGGTATTGGAGCGCTGCATGTTTTTGAAAGAGCAAAACAGATAGTACCGCATGCAAAGATTTATCAAGCTTCTACTTCGGAGATGTTCGGTGCCCCAAAACAAGTACCGCAAGACGAAAATACTCCCCTGAATCCGGTTAACCCTTATGCGACTGCCAAAGAGTATGCACACCGCATGGCCTATATTGCCAGAAATGATAAATTTTCACCGCAATTTATTGCTTGTGGGATCTTATTTAATCACGAAAGTCCCCGAAGAGGTTTGAACTTTGTAACCCGTAAGATTTCTGCCGGGGTGGCATGTATTAAAAATAATAAAAAGGAGGGTATTCCTTTAAATGAAATCGGAGAACCGATTATTCAAAACGGCAAACTGACGTTAGGGGATTTACAATCCAAAAGAGATTGGGGTTATGCCCCGGATTTTGTAGAGGCAATGTGGTTGATGCTGCAACAAGAAAAGGCGGATGATTTTGTAATTGCAACAGGAGAGGTGCATACGGTAGAAGATTTTGCCAGAGAAGCTTTTGCAGCGGTTGGTCTGAATTGGAAAGATTATGTTATAACCGATCAGCATTTTGTACCCCCGGTACAAACAGGACCTCTACAAGGAGATCCGGCAAAGGCCAAAAAAATATTGGGTTGGGAACCAAAGACAAGATTTAAAGAGTTGGTAGGGATTATGGTTAATGCGGATTTGGCTAAATTTGTTTAATCTTGTTTAATCTATTGCCAGAATTTTTCCTGATTTTCCTCATCAGATTGTCAAACCTACATAATTACATTACAATCTATCAATGAATAATAGAATAAAAAGATTGGCCGTTATTTTGCCGACCTACAATGAAAAAGGCAGCATTGAAAAAACGATTAGAGAAGTATTATCCCAAGAAGAGAAATTGCCCGGATGGAAAATAGATGTAGTTGTTTCCGATAGCAACTCCCCTGACGGCACGGCAGAGATAGTCAAAAAAATTGCCCGTAAAAATTCCCAAGTTCACCTTATCAGTGTGGATCATGGTTTAGGGGTTGGATTGATTGAAGGCCATCAATATGCAGTGACACACCTCAACCCGGATGTATTGGCCCAAATGGATGCCGATGGGCAGGTCGAAACCGAAATCTTGGTTAGACTGGTAAGGGCTACAGAGGAGGGTTACGATTTTGTCATGGGTTCCAGGTTTGTTAAAGGCGGTAAGAATCTGCTTTCTCTATCAAGACGGATTTTTAGCGCAGGTTTATCACTGGTATCCCGTATTGTGATGGGGCCGTTAGATGTAGGAGAATTTGCAAATTCTGCCCGGGCTTTTACACCGGCGCTCTTTAAAAAACTTAATCTGGAAAGAATGCCATGGAGAGAAAAAACTTTTATAATACAACCGGCTTTTTTGCATGAAGCCATGCTGGCAGGTGCCAAATATAAAGAGATCCCCCTAATCTTTAAAAATAGAGCAGAAGGATATTCCAAGAATAAAATATTTAATTATAGTTACGATGTCATAACCTACACTATAGATGCCAGACTGCACAGTTGGGGAATAAATATCCCCTTTTTCTATCTAACAAGAAAAGCAAAAACTATAGTCAAATTTGGTTTAGTAGGTTTTACCGGTACTATGGTAGACTTCTTCTTTTACAAAGTTTTTATTAATGCTTTGGGGTTTCCGCCGGCAACCGCCAAGGGTTTTTCAACAGAGATAGCTATCATCAATAATTTTTTTCTCAATAATTATTGGACTTTTAGACACCGCAAAACCAAGACCCACCTTTGGCACAAAATGGGAATTTTTAATTTGGTTAGTTTGGGAGGGTTGGTGATAGCAGTGTTGATTGTGAAATCTTTGCACATACTTTACGGAGACGGTTTTATAACAATTTTTGGCAGGCCGATTGCCTATAATAACTTTTACTTTTTTGCAACTATCCCGCCGGTTATGACTTGGAATTTTGTAGTCAACCACTTTGTAACCTGGCGCCATCAAAAAGATTAATTAAAAAGTTGGGGGTCGGGGAAGGGTGCGGTATTGGCAAGGATATAATTTTGAGTGTAAAGATATAGTGCCAGCCCCACTACTGTCAGCACAATCTGAAATTCTTTACTGGTTAAAACTTTCTCAAATGCAATCAAGACGAAAGGAAAGACAGGAAGCAGGTATCTGCTGATATCTCTGTGTGCAACCAGTGTTGAGGCCGTAAGATAAGTAAGTACAAAAAAAGATAGGGGATAGAGTTTTTTCTTCCATAAAGTAATTCCTCCTAAAAACCCTAATATAAATATATAGACTATATCTTCCAACCAAATATCTCCTACCCAAAATTGATCTTTATTAAATACCTGATAAGGAGGAAAGGTTAGGTGGATATTGTCTCCGCTATGGAAATAGGCCCAAAAGTCCCCATAGCTTTGCTGGTATGTTAAAAACATCAAAAGCAGCCCCAGGGGAATTAAAATAAGCGGAAAATATTTAAGATGTTGCAATAAAGCTTTCTTAAGGCCGACTAGTTTTATATTTACAAAAAATTTGTAATGGACATATAAGGCTAAAGCTATAAAAAGAAGAATCCCCGGTGGTCTGGTTAGTTGGGCAAAAAGGCCAAGCAAGGAAGCCATGATTATCATCCAGTATTTTCTCGATGCTTCATATTTGAGGAAAAAATAAAGGGATGTAATAATCAGGAATATAAACGTTGGCTCTGAAGAACCGACACTGTGTACTATTAACCATCGTGCCGGCAGTATTAAAAAAATTAGGCCCAATACTAATGGGCGGGTAGTTAATTTAAAATCTCTGACTAAAAAATAAAATGTCCATGCTGCTAAAATTGTGGAAGCAACCGATACAAAAAGCATTGATTTTAAATAGCCTAAAACGGGCGCAAGCGCATTTATAAGCAAAGAGTAACCTAAAAAATGAGAAGCAAAATAAGCAGCCGGTAAGGATTGCGGTAGCGCAGATATGATTTGAGAATCATACAGGGATTTTGCTATGATGATATATTCCAGCCCGTCGAAGTTTCGATAGATAGTATTGAATCCTTCGCTAAAATTAAGCCCCCAAAAACCTGGGAGCGCCAACATATGCGGAAGCCAAACTAGGAAGGTTAAAATAAGTGTAGCTAGGAAGATAATTAAAAGATCAAAGAATGTTTGTTTCACCGCAATTATATTCTAGCAGAATGATTACCGGCTATGCTACACTTTTGAGGTAGATGAATATTAGGAAACTATCGGTATTTTTTCCGGCTTACAACGAAGAAGAGAATATTAAAGACACCGTTGAGAAAGCTGTAGCAACCTTGGAGAGATTGGATTTGGAAGATTATGAAATACTGGTTGTAAATGACGGGTCTAAAGATAAAACGGCAGAGATTGTACGGCAGCTGGAAAAAGAAAATAGACATATTAGGCTAATTAACCATGACCGAAACAGAGGTTACGGACAGGCGCTTAAAAGTGGATTTAAGGAAGCCCGGTTTGATTGGGTAGCTTTTTCAGATTCCGATGGGCAGTTTAATTTCGCGGAGATTACCGGATTTCTGGAAAAAACAGACCAGGCAGACTTTGTTTTGGGGTTTAGGATAAAACGTGCAGATCCTTTTATCCGTAAAGTCTATACCTTTGGCTGGAAGATGATTGCACAAATATTGTTTGGGCTCAAAGTGAAAGATTACTCGTGTGGTTTTAAGCTGATTAAAAAACAATCATTTGAAACTTGCCTGCCGCTGGATTCCGAAGAAAAGGTTACGCAAATTGAACTTTTAGTCAAAGCGATGAAAAAAGGGTACCGCTTTGCGGAAGTCGGAGTTAATCACTATCCCCGCATGTTTGGACATCCCACCGGAGCAAATATCAAGGTAGTTTTAAAAAGTTTGCTAGATATCACAAGGCTTTGGTGGCAGTTAACAGATCAAAAAATCCTCTTTTTCTCTCTTTTGGCAACTTTTATTTTGGGAGCTTTTTTAAGGTTTTATAAATTGGATGGTTATATGACATTTCTAGGCGATGAAGGCAGGGATATGTTAATTATGAAAAAGATTTTGGTTGATCACGATTTTCCCTTAATCGGTCCTCCCACATCGATTGGAAATATTTACTTGGGGCCGCTTTACTACTATATGATGGCCCTTCCTTCTCTCATATTTTGGATGAATCCGGTTGCATCTGCCGCGATGAATGCACTGCTGGGGATACTCACGGTTTTGTTAATCTACTATTTGGCAAAAATCTGGTTTGGAAGAATCCCGGCGGCTGTTGCCTCCTTTTTATATGCAATTAGTCCGGTTGCAATCATATATTCCCGCTCTTCGTGGAATCCTAACCCCGCACCCTTTTTTACTTTACTGGGGATGCTGGGGCTTTTTAAGGTTTACTCAACAAGAGATTTCCGTTACCTTTTCTTAAGCGGTCTGTCTTTTGCTGCTGCCATTCAGATGCATTATTTGGCCTTAATCCTTATTCCGATTGCCGGGGTGATTTGGCTTACAGAAACCTTTTATATTAAAGCCAAAAAAAGGCATTTTTGGCTGGGGACCATACTTGGGGTAGTGGCATTTTTGTCAGTGATGTCTCCTCTGGTTGTCTTTGATTTTAAACATAACTTTTTAAATTTTAGGGCGATGAAAGAGCTTTTCGGGGGCAGCGGGGCAATACAAGCAGAGTCGGCGGCAAATTTAGGCAAGTTCTATGACCTTTTAACAAATAAATTAATCAACCGATATGTAAGTGGCGGAAATGAGATTTTAGGATTTGTTTTACTTATTATAGTCCTCATCCCAATCATATACATGATTATAAAATTGATTAAATCCAAAGTTTTAGATTATCCAAATTTTTTATTAGGAGTATGGCTTATTGTAGGGCTGGCCGGTTTAATACTTTATCAAAAGGACGTTTATGATCACTATTTAGGGTTTATAAGCCCGGCAGCTTACTTGCTTTTGGCATCATTTATCAGTCTTTATTTAACTAACTTTAAAAAAATAAATAAGTTTTTAAAAATAGCTCCACTTGCTGTATTTTTACTCATACTGGTTTTTGTTAACCTTCAACAAAGTCCTTTGAGAAATCCCCCCAACAATCAACTTCAAAAAACCCAGAGGGTAGCAAACTATATAATAGGGCAATCGGAAGGGAAGCCTTTTAACTTTGCCCTGATCGCAGCCCGCAATTATGACTCGGCATATCAATTTTACCTCTGGCTTTATGGGTATCAACCAAAACAGGTCCCCTTTGATAAAACCGATCAATTGTTTGTTGTATGTGAAGATGTGGTTTGTGATCCGTTATATAATCCAAAGTATGAGATAGCAGCATATGGTTGGGCCAGGGTAGAAAAAGTGGAAGAGGTAAATGGGGTAAGGGTGTATAAATTAGTTCCCAATCCTTCCGGAAAACCTTAAAATAATAATATGAAATTATCAATTATCTTTCCGGCATATAATGAGGCGGAAAATATTAAAAATGGGGCTTTGGAAAAAGTTTCCTCTTATTTGGATAAAGTGGATTATCCCTACGAGGTTTTGATTGTAGATGATGGATCGCAGGATGAAACAGCCTCCCTTATTAGAGAAGAAATAAAAGGAAAGAGTAATTATCGGATAATAGAAAATAAACACGGAGGTAAGGCAATCTCCGTAATTACCGGAATGGAAGAGGCCAAAGGAGAAATAATTCTTTTTTCGGATATGGATCAGGCAACACCTTTGTCTGAAATAGAAAAATTTTTCCCAAAATTTGAAGAAGGGTTTGATTTGGTGATTGGGTCAAGAAAAGGTAGAAAAGGAGCACCTTTAGTTAGAAAACTATCAGCCTGGGGATTTTCCGTCCTAAGAAGGCTAATATTAGGATTGCCTTTTAAGGATACCCAGTGCGGGTTTAAGGCTTTTAATAAATCCTCGATAGAAAGAATTGTTCCCAAAATTAAAACAGAATGGGGGGTTGTACATTTTAAGGGTGGGGCGGTTAATGCCGGATTTGATGTGGAAGTTTTATACTTGGCTAAAAAATATGGATTTAAAATTGCAGAGGTGGAGGTGCAGTGGAGTTATGTGGATACGGAAAGGGTGCAGGTAGTAAAAGATGCCGCTGCTGCAATTTATGACATGTTAAGGATAAGGTGGAATGACTTAAGAGGTAAGTATTAATAAAATTCCCATTGTTTTCTTACAATTTTAGGGGTAAGATTTTGTTGATGAGTATGGTGGAGCAGGTGATGGCAGAACAGATGGTTAGTCAGCTTGCAGATCTTTTGGTGAAAAGAGATAAGATGGTGAGGATTATGCGGAGTATGAGGGTGGACGATTCCTGCTTACCTTATGATTTTGAAACCCTGTGGATATTTGATACGGCTATTGGTGTCAGGTTGCAGGATTTAGGTTCTATCGGGGAGGAATTAGGTTTAACCAGATTTTCCCATAAAGCAAAATCCCCCGGACAATTTAGAATTAGGGAAACTAAAAGGAGATGCCCTCAAAGTCCATTCTTTTGTAAATCCAGATAAGATAAAAGTAGTAATAATTTTCCATTGTTTTCCTGAAAACTTGAAGGTAGAAGCTAGGTTGGAATTACCCCTGCTATGAACTATCAAGGTGTAATTCTTGAAGAAGCATAGAAATTATGCTACTTTAGCAAAATGATAGAAAAGTTAGGCAAAGGACTCCCTCCCAGGCCTCCATATTCTGATGTCGTGCTAGATTTGGTAAATCTTAGTGATGAAGCAAGACTGTGTCAAGATTTTGGAGAAGCAGTCAGTTTTAGCCAAAGAGAAATGGATATTTTGGGATTCGTAATTGCAGGAATTGGATCTTCAACAGTTATTGGCCAAAGGTTAGGTCTAAGTAAGGCAACAATCAATCTAAATTTTATAGGTATACGGAGGAAGTTGGGTACCACAGACCATCCACACACGGCTGCTGTATTGTGGAGTAAGGGTTATGTCAGGATAAAAGAAGATAGTAATACTCATCTATAATTCAATAATTTTGCATTTTCCCCAAGATCTAAACACGACGGTTGCAAGCAAAAAGTAGTATTTTCCCATCTGGAGGATTAAAATAGCAGACATACTATTACTTCATGCGAATTAAAGACTTGCCTAAGGTTGAAAGGCCTAGAGAGAAATTAATCAAATATGGTCCAGAAAGACTATCAAATTCTGAACTTTTAGCTATTCTACTTCGAACTGGAACTAAAAAATTAAATGTAGTACAGCTTTCAAGTAAAATCTTAAAAAGTCTAAGTAGTAAAAATTTAATGAATGTAGATTATCAACAGTTAAAGAAAATTTCTGGGTTAGGACCAGCTAAAGCTTGCGAGATTGTTGCTTGTTTTGAACTGGGGAAGAGGTTACTTAAAGATAAAAAGGCCACCATGGTTTTATCCCCTAAAGACATTTGGGAAGAGCTTAAAGATCTTAGAGATCATAAGAAAGAGCATTTTGTAGTTTTTTATTTGGATACTAGAAATCAGGAAATTCAAAGAGAAATAATCTCTGTGGGGTCATTGAACGCTAGTTTGGTTCACCCAAGAGAAGTATTTGAGCCAGCTGTCAGAAATTTAGCAGCCCAGATAATAGTCTCTCATAATCATCCTTCTGGAAACCCGGAACCTTCCAAAGAGGATTTAGAAATCACCCGAAAATTGGTAGAATCAGGGAGAATTTTAGGAATAGAGGTAATAGACCATATTGTAGTCTCAGAAGAGAGTTATTATAGTTTGGCTAGTAAGGAGCCAACTTTATTTAAATGAATGATATAGAGATAGTGACGAATAAGCTTCTGGAATTTAGGAAGAAGCGAAATTGGGAGCAATTTCACAAACCAAAAGATTTGGCGATATCTCTGGTACTAGAAGCGGGAGAGCTATTAGAGCATTTTCAATGGAGATCTGATGAGGAGATAAGAAAACACGTTATAGATCAAAAAAATGAAGTAGCAGAGGAACTTGCAGATGTTTTTAACTGGGTGTTACTTTTAGCGCATGATCTGAATATAGATATTATTAAGTCAAGTTTAAAAAAGATTGATAAGAATCGTAAAAAATACCCAGTAAAAAAGACTAAAGGTAAACATACTAAATATACCAATTTATAACATGGACTTTGATTCTATCCTTAAAACAAAAAGCCTGTTCAGATTTACCGGGCCACCTGAACACTGGTTAACAGCCGTTAAATATATGACTTGGGGATTGGAGGAGCATTTGAGAGATAAATGGTTGAAGATTAGACCAGGAGATATATTTTTTATACACAGCACCAAAAATTCTGCATTTAAAAATGCAAAATCGGGGATCATAGGTTTAGGCGTTGTCGGGCCAGATTTTTCAGAAAAGAAGAACCCTTTATGGTTTTATGAGACAGTCAATAACATTAACCGCTGGCCGCTTTTAGTACCCCTATCAGAAATTTACTTATTTAGTGAACTTCCATCTCCCAATACTTGGGAAAATCCTACCAGTGCAAATATATCAGAGACTACTCAATTGATTGACCAATTACTAGTAAATTACATTCCCTTAAATCATGTTCCAGGTTTTCCTCAGATGGGAAGTTTTTCTTCGGTTAGGCCAGAAGTAGCTAATAAGATCTTATTTGATAAAAGACCACTCTATCTTTACTCGGGTTATGGAGCGCCAGACCAGATAATTACCGGAGCAAAGTCGGAATCTGTTGATAGACAGCTGGATACCATAAAGAACGCTAGTGAAGCTTTGCGCTATACAGATACCTTAAGAATTTTCGACAGTGTAAAAACTCGAGTTATCCGTGAGCCAACCTCACAATATATTCGGGATAATGAATTGCTGGAAAGAGCGAACTCTGTCCACCAATCGATATTACAGCAATTAATAGACATTTTTAGAAAGCATGGATATGATACCCGCTCGAGTCGAACCGTGGATTTATTTGCCCACAATGAGAAAAATGCTTTTCTATTTGAGGTTAAAAGTACGGAAAATAATAATTTTCGAACCCAAGCCAGAAAAGGGATAGCTCAGCTTTTTGAGTATGAATATTTTGATGTTCAAAAATTTGCCCAGGATAATAATTTATTGTTTGATCAAAGGCATAAACTAATTGTTCCCTCACAAGTGCCCCAAGATACTAGATATGTGGATTTTATTAACAGTTTGGATATTGGTATAGCTATGGTAGGTAATGACAACTTAAAACCAATAGGTAAAGACTTAGGCTTCTCTGAGTTTTAACTAACGATATTTTTTAGGTGACACTTTAAATGGATTAACTGTACCTTTTTTACCAGTGAAGGGATTTATATTCCCCTTTGTAGAAAAGTTATCAAATTTTGATTTATTAGGACTGCTTTTAATATATGGTTGAACTACAGTACCATTTTTCTTCGTGTATCCTTTTACTCTTTGCGCAGCATCTACAGAAGTTGTATTAACTAAAGCGAAAGAGAGAACTAAAAGCAAAGTAACAAATCCTAAAATGATTCTTCTCACCTATAAATTATAACACTTCGTAATCCCAAATCCCACCTGGAGGGTGGAATAGCTTGACACCTGGTACTTTTGACAAAGTATGTTCCCATTGTTGCTTTTTGCTGTATAAGGGAGCTTGACAGAGAATAGGATTTGGAGCACAATCCCAGATATGAGATCTTCAGAAGTATTAAGAGGTATTCAATCAGCACAAGATAGTGGTCATCTATCTAGTCGTGTTCCCACCGACCAAGCAAACCTCAAGGAGATGAGGGAAGGACAACATAGATTTGAACCAAGAAATAAAAAAGCCGAACGGGCCCAAAGAAGAGCTAATAGGCAGAGAGAAGAGGTTAGAGAATTTTGGGCCTCATTGACGAAAAGGGAGCAAACAAGAGTAGCTACATATCTTGCTATTATGGATGAAGACGGTAAGATACCCCAACATAAACTTATGGAAGCAGCCCGCAGTATGATTTTTTGAAAAACACATTTACGGCCCAAGCGGTGATAGAAAGAATTAGAGCAAGAGAAAGCCAGAACCCAGCTTCGTAAAAACCTTGCCTTTTACCCGGAATAGAACGTAAAATATTAGAGTGAAGTGGGTTTTAAAATACAAAACTGAAATTTTAGTTCTCTCCTGTCTGGTTCTGCTTTATTTTGCCTTGCGCCTTCCCAATTTAACCCTCCAGCCTATCTTTGCAGATGAGGCAATCTATATCCGCTGGGCCCAAGTGATGAGAGCAGAACCAACATTACGGTTTGTTTCTTTGTCGGATGGTAAAACCCCCCTCTTTATGTGGATGATGATCCCTCTTTTTAAGCTAATTTCAGATCCACTGATGGCCGGTAGAATATTATCGGTATTTTCCGGTTTAGCTACTCTTTTGGGGGTATTTTTCCTGGGTAGAGGGGTTTTTAACAAAAAGACAGGTCTTTGGGCAGCCTTGATTTATACAATTACACCCTACACCCTCTTTTTTGACCGGATGGCTTTGGTGGATTCGATGCTGACTGCCTTTTCTGTTTGGTCTTTGAATTTTGCGATCCTCCTTTTAAAACAGGCCAGGTTGGATTATGCCATGATTTTGGGTTATTTATTAGGCGGAGGATTGTTGACTAAAACCCCGGCAATGGTAAACTTATTTTTACTTCCATTTACGATATTGGGTTTCCAATTTAGGAAAACTCATAATCCCATTTTTAAACTAATAGTGTATTGGCTGGTGGCACTGATTATTGCTCTGGCAGCCTACAATATTTTAAGGCTGGGGCCGGGGTTTCAGCAATTATCTGCCCGAAATGCGGATTATGTATTTGCCCCCCAGGAGTTAGTTGGCAGACCCCTTGACCCTTTTATCCCGCACTTTCGGGATATATCCGATTGGTTCCCAAAACTAATTACTTGGCCTCTACTTCTTACAATTGCTGTCGGAGCTTTTTTCGTCTTTAAGAAGTTTCACCGCTTGGGAATGGTGGTAATTTTGTGGGGGCTTTTGCCGCTTTTGGCAGAAATGGCATTTTTGCGCACCTTTACTGCCCGGTATATATTGCCTTCCATTGCCCCGTTTTTGGTAATAGGAAGTTTTGCCATAGCAAGTTTATCGGAGAAAATCAAGCTTTCCTCGGCGCTTACGGTAGCCCTGTTTTTACTGATACTTCTACCCATACCACTTTGGTTTGACTACTTACTTTTATCAAACCCCCAAAAAGCTCCCTTACCTCGTGAAGAAAGGATAGGTTATCTGGAGGATTGGACGGCAGGATACGGTTTTCCTCAAATTGCCAAATACTTAACTGATAAAAGCAAAGAGGGTTCGGTGGTGGTGGGAACTGAAGGTTTCTTCGGCACATTGCCGGATGGATTGCAGATTTATTTGGATAAAACCAATATTACGGTTGTAGGCGGACCTTCCACTATCTCTGCCCAAATTAGGCAAGCAGCCGAAGACAACCAGACCTTTTATGTAGTTAATAAAAACAGGACTGTTGGGACCTTTGATAATGTGGAGCTTGTAATGGAATTTCCTAAAGCCAAACCGCCCGGTGATGAGCCTACAGATGCTATCCAATTGTATCGGGTTCTCCCTACAAGAAAATAACAACTTACTAATCTGATGAGACTCAAACTAAAGAAGGCAGCAACAAAATATTATCTAATTGCCTTACTGGTACTCTTGATCCCTTCTTTTTATAGTTTGCTGCGAAGCGGATTTTTCCCCATGCAGGATGATCTTCAGGCTTTTAGGCTGCATCAGATGAATAAGTGTATTGTGGATTTGCAGATTCCTTGTAGATGGGTTCCGGATATGGGTTACCAGTACGGCTATCCCCAGTTTAATTTTTACAGCCCGAGTGTCTTTTATCTGGGAGAGCTAATTCACCTAACCGGGGTGCAGATTATCGATTCGGTAAAGATTTTATTTATTCTGGGATTTATTCTGGCTGGATTTTCAATGTTTTTACTTATAAAGAGTTTGACTGGGGAAAATTGGCCGGCCTTGGTAGGAGCGCTTCTTTATACTTATGTCCCTTTCAAAGCAGCACAAGTTTATGTTAGGGGGTCACTTAATGAATTTTGGAGTTTTGTTTTCTTTCCGCTGATTTTTTGGAGTATTTATCAACTAATTAAAACAAAACAAAACAAATATATTATCTTTCTTGGTCTTGCCACTTCTTTAATGTTACTGACCCATAACTTAATGTCCGTTTTAATTGCCCCTTTGGCTGTTATCTGGGGATTAAATTGGCTGATTTTGGAAAGAGGGTGGAGGGCTATATTTAAGCTTTTTGCCGGTTTGGCTTTAGGAGTAGGCTTATCGGCCTTTTTTATTTTACCGGTCATATTTGAGGGGAAATTTGTTCACTTGGAAACTTTAATTGGAGGGTATTTTGATTACAGGCAGCATTTTGTTAGCTTCTCGCAACTATTTTTCTCAAATTATTTTGGCTACGGGTCATCTGTTTTTGGGACAAAAGATGAGGTGAGCTTGTCGGTGGGGATTATCCAGTGGGTTACTGCCTTAATTGGCGCTTTGCTGGCCCTAGTTTATTTTAAAAAGAATAAAAGAATTTCCATTACCGCCCTGGTTCTTTTAGTCCTATCTTTACCGGTAATTTTTTTAATGCACCAGCGCTCAAGTTTTATATGGAGCAGTTTTGAATTTTTTAAATATTTTCAATTTCCCTGGCGGTTTTTAGCAGGGAGCAGTTTTTTGCTTTCGATAATCGGTGCAATTGGGGTATATTTAATCCCCAATAAAAAAATCTCCGCGCTTTACGGCGGGTTAATAATTGCTTTGCTCTTTTACTTTTATATTAGCTTTTTTAAGCCTTTGAATTGGATTGATACAAATGACAAAGAAAAATTCAGCGGGAAAGAATGGGAGAGGCAGCTAACTGTCAGCATCTTTGATTATCTACCGATATATGCAGTTCTTCCCCCAAATAAAAAAGCCCCCGATTACCCGGAAGTTTTGGAAGGGGAAGTAGATATAAAAGAATATAAAAAGGGGAGTAATTACCAAGTTGGAGAGGTAAATGTTTTACAAGAGGCAGTAATTAGGTTGCCTTTATTGGATTTTCCGGGGATGAAAGTTTATGTAAATAACCAAGAAGTCTCCCATTGGCATGATGACTGCAGGGGTCAAAAGTATTGCATGGGACTTATAACCTTCAAAATACCTGTTGGAAGTCATAAAATAGAAGCCAGACTAACAAATACTCCGGTCAGGACAGTTGGAAATGTTACTAGCCTGTTAACCATTTTGGGATTAAGCCTAATCCTGGTAAAAAACTTTTATGAGAAACGTCATCATTAAAAACTGGCAGCTGATAACAATTACGTTGTTATCCGTATTAATAACCTGGCCCCTTTTTATCCCGGGCTATTTTTCTCACCATGATGACTTGCAAGTGATGAGAGTATATGAAATGAGAAAATGTTTAGAAGATTTTCAAATCCCCTGCCGCTGGGTACCGGACATGGGGTATGGAAACGGTTTCCCTCTTTTTAATTATTATAGTGTCCTACCTTATTATATAGGGGCGCTTTTGAGCTTTATATTCGGGTTTGTTGTTTCGGCAAAAATTCTCTTTCTCATCCCGTTACTACTTGGTGGAATATCGATGTATTTATTGGCAAAGGAGTCATTTGGCGATAAACAGATAGCACTAACAGTTGGGATAATTTATTCCTTTGCTCCCTATAGAGCACTTGATAGTTACGTCAGGGGTGCTGTTGCAGAAAGTTTTGCGCTGGCTATTATTCCGCTGGTATTTTATTTATTCTTAAAACTTATAAGGGAAAAAAGTTATAAATACTTTTTAGGGTCAAGTTTATCTTTGGCAGCATTTCTTTTATCACATAACATCATGACCCTGTTGTTCCTGCCCCTTTTGTTAATGTGGATTTTGTTATTAACATACAAAAATTTTAAGATTCTAAAAATAGTGATGCTAAGTTTAGCACTTGGGTTTGGGTTATCTTCATTTTTCCTTCTGCCGGCATTTTTGGAAAAGAACTTAGTAGAGATAAATACTTTAACAAGGTTTGACTTGGATTTTCGGGTTCACTTTATTTCCATTGGACAATTATTCGAAAGATCTTGGGGATACGGGGCATCGGTACTTGGGCCGAATGATTCAATATCCTTTCAAATAGGTCTCCCTCTTTGGATACTGGCAGCTCTCTCTGTAAGCTGGTTAGTGCTTAGTATTATAAAGCGTAAGGATATAAGAACGGTTTTAATTTATTTACTGTTTCTAGCATCATTCCTTTTATCTATTTTTATGATGCACAATAAATCGGCATTTATTTGGGAGAAGATCTCCTTGCTCCATTTTGCGCAATTTCCGTGGAGATTTTTATCAATCACTATTTTTTCCGGCTCTATACTTGCAGGATTTACATTCTCAATACTAAAGGGAAAGTTACAGAAGATAATTCTTTTGTTAGCAGTTATATTAACTGTGTTTTTGAATTGGAGTTATTTTAAGCCGGAAAAATTTTATTATACAAACGATCAACAAAAGTTATCCGGTGGTGATTGGGAAACGCAACAAAAGGCTGCAATATTTGATTATTTACCAAAGGGAGCAATTGATCCACAAGAAGCGGCACCTAAAAACCCAATAGTTCTATCGGGAGATGTTAAGATAGAAAGCTTTATAAGAAAGAGTAACTACTGGGAATTTAATGCAAAATCGGATAAATCTTCGGAAATTGAGATGCCGGTTTTTGATTTTCCTAATTGGGAGGTTTATTTAGATAATAAAAAGATAGATCATGGCAAAAGTGAATTATTAAAAAGAATTAAATTTGTGATCCCAAAAGGGGAGCATAAAGTAACGGGATATCTGCAAGATACACCTATAAGGACAATCGGAAATTTAATAACTCTTATATCACTGTTAATATTATCTTCAATGATGTATGGAAAAAGTAAAAAAGTCTTTAACTAAATATAAAATCGTAGTTTCATTGCTACTTCTTATCCCGGCTGTTTGGGCCCTTTTTGTAGGAGGATTCTACGGAGCTTCGGATGACATACATATTGCCTGGCTTTATGAGATGGATCGGGTAATAAAAATGGGGCAAATACCTCCCCGTTTTGTACCGGACTTAAGCTTTGGCTTTGGATACCCGTTATTTAATTTTGTGTTTCCTCTTCCTTTTTATATCTCCGAAATATTTCATCTGCTGGGAATGAGTTTGGTAGACAGTATCAAAACTTTGTTTTTTTTAAGTATCCCTTTGTCTTTTATCTCGATGTATTATTTTTTGAAAAAGTTTACAAATTCTTATCTAGGTATCTTGGGAGGATTAATTTATGTCTATACTCCTTATCGGGCAACAGATCTTTATATACGGGGAGCTATAGGTGAGATCTGGGCATTTGCCCTGCTTCCCCTGATTGCGCTTTCGGTAGTTGAGCTGGGTTTAAGTAAAAAGCTTAACCCAAAGTGGATAGCGGTGGGTGGGTTGAGCTTGGGCTGTTTGATACTGACGCACAATATTACCGCTTATATGTTTTTCCCTATGTTGATAGTTTTTTGGGTGATACTTCTGGTTACCAAAAAGGGGTTTTTGGCCAGTAAATTAATTAATTTTGCAGGCTTTATTGCAGTTGGTTTATTGTCCAGTTTGTATTTTTGGTTGCCGGCTATTTTAGAAAGTAAGTTGTTTAAATATGATACTGTTTTTAATTATAAAGACCACTTTCCTACCATCAAACAACTAGTAACACCTTATTTTGGATACGGGGCTTCCGTTCCCGGCCCTTATGATGGAATGTCTTTTTTTATAGGGACAATCAATTTAGTCTTGGCAACCGCGGCACCCCTTTTTTTATTTCTTTTCTGGAGAAGATATTCAAGCATACAAAGGGGTTTACTGATGTGGGCTTTGGCAGTTCTGGCTTTTGCGGTGTTTATGATGAATTATAGATCTTCTTGGGTATGGGATCATTTTCCATTGATTGGGTACTTTCAGTTTCCTTGGAGGTTTTTAATCTTAACAACATTCACGACACCGCTTTTTGTAATTTTACTGGAAAAACTACCAAAGTATAAAGTGATTTGCACAGTCTTAATTGCCCTAACTCTTCTTTTAAATTTTTCCTATTTTAGGCCTCAAGATTTTTTGGGTCGTAGTGATAAATATTTTCTGGATAGATATATACCTGTTCCGCAGGCAAGCGCTGCCTATCTGGAAACAAGAGAGGAATACCTACGCTTGCCTGTTTATACCAATATTAGACCGGAGCAAAATTACCCCAGGGTATTCCCCCAAACTGGAATAACGCAAGTAACAGAGCTTAATGGCCTCGATGCTTTGATAACAACCTATTACCCCAAAGAGCTGATCATAAACTATAATAAGTATTATTATCCCGGGTGGAGCGGGGAGATAGACGGAAAGAGAGTAGAGCTTTCTGCGGCAGAACCTTTTGGTCAGGTATCAATAAAAGTCCCAGAAGGGAAGCATACAATCAAAATATATTTTAGCGAAACTAATCAAAAGAGGATCTTGGATATTATCTCTTTGTTGGCCATTATATTTTCATTTTTATTAATCTTTAAAGGAAAACTAAAATCAAAATATGAATAGAGTATTATCAACCATCAATCACCCGTTTTTAATCACCCTGCTGCTGACCCTATCCTTACTGTGGCCTCTTTTTGTAGCGCCGTACTTTACTCATCATGATGATGTTCAAGTCATAAGGCTTCACCAGATGGATAAATGTATAAAAGATTACCAAATTCCTTGTCGCTGGGTGCCTGATTTAGGAGGTTTATATGGTTATCCTATTTTCAACTATTATGCTCCCCTTTCATACTATTACGGAGAAATATTTTATTTGCTGACTGGCAGCTTATTAATATCCGTGAAAGTAATGTTTATTACTGCGTTTTTGGGTTCGTTTATCTTTATGTACCTGTGGGCAAAAAAATTTTGGGGAGAACTAGGCGGAAGTTTGTCCGCCCTTTTTTACAGCTTTGCTCCCTACCATGCCCTAGATTTTTATGTAAGAGGAGCGATGGGGGAGATGTGGGCCCTAATGGCCTTCCCGGCAATTCTTTGGTCGCTGACAAGATTATCTGAAAAAAAGTCTATAGGGAATGTGTTACTTCTTACCCTGTCTTTGTCGTTGCTCCTGCTTTCCCATAATCTTTCAACAATGGTATTTATTCCTCTTGTTGCAGTCTTTTCGGCCATTTTATTTTTCCAAAGGAAGAGCAAGTTTTTTATTTGGCTCACCCTTTCTGCCTTAATATTGTCAGTAACCCTATCGTCTTTTTATCTTATTCCGCTAGTAGTTGAAAAAAATTTGGTTCATGTTGAGACTACTACATACGGATACTTCCATTACACAGAACATTTTAAAGGATTTAAAAAGTTATTAGATAGAAGTTGGGGATGGGGTGCTTCTGTCAGGGAGGTTCCCGGAGGAGAAAAAGATGGGATATCTTTCCAGATCGGTTGGGTTCATCTGGTAGGATGGCTCCTTGCCTTATATGTGGCTTATCGATTATGGCGTAAAAATAGATTTCTAAGTGCGGGTATAATTACCCTTTCAATGATTATAATTTTTTCGATTTTTATGATAAATCCTAGATCCGAATTCATATGGAAGATGATTCCTCCCTTGGAATATTTACAGTTCCCATGGAGGTTTTTATTATTAATAACCTTTTTAATCTCATTTTTGTCGGGGGCAATTTTTGCAATTTCTAAAGATAAAAGAATTTGGTGGGCCGGAGTTTTACTGGTTACTTTGCTTAATTTTACTTATTTTAGACCAGGGAAATTTATCTATACAAACGATAAGGAATTACTTACAGGCAGTAATTGGGAAAAACAGATTATGCGCTCTATATATGATTATCTGCCTATTTATGCCAAAGAACCGCCTGCTCACTTAGCAGATTCACAGTACGAGATACTAACAGGAGAAGCTGAAGTTAGAAATTTTAATAAGGGCACCAACTGGATCAATTTTGATATAGAAGTAAAAAGACATACCATAATAAGACTCTCTCAATACTACTTTCCGGATTGGACAGTTAAAGTTAACGGTGAGCCAACTACCATTGAATATGAAAATAATAATTTCGGCCTTATAACTTTCATCCTAGGAGAAGGTCAATATCGGGTCGATGCAAGACTTTATGATACTCCTATAAGGATCATATCTAACTGGATAACAATTTTAGGATTTATTGTAATTGCGATACTTTTTTTCCTACAATTTAAACAAGTACAAAACTGGATACGGTACTATCTCAAAAGGATTGGATAAATATGGATTTTGAAAAAGAAGCAGTAATTAATTATGAATTAGTCAAAAAAAGAGCGATCAAGGGAGTAGCTTTTCTTACAGGCAGAACTTTTTTTCTCCAGGTTATTACCCAGGTTGCTATCTTTTTGCTGACTGTTCTTTTGAGTCCAAGCGAATTCGGAGTATTTTTTTTGGTGTCTATAGTAGTTAATTTTTTTGCATACTTTTCTGACATTGGCCTAGCAGCAGCTTTGATACAGAGTAAGGAAAGAGTTGAGCAAAGAGATTTAAAAACTGTCTTTACGGTACAGCAGGTATTAGTTCTGTTAGTTATCTTAGCAATTTTTTTGCTCACGCCTTTATTCAAAAATTGGTACCATCTATCCGCTGATGGAGTATATCTTATCTGGGCTTTAGCGTTCTCCTTATTTTTATCATCTTTAAAAACTATCCCATCCGTCTTGCTGGAAAGACAACTGGAATTTAGTAAGCTGATCTTGCCGCAAATAGTTGAAACAATTGCGTTTTACTTAACAGCAGTACTTCTAGCTTATCAAGGTTTCGGTGTCACAAGTTTTACTTTTGCTGTCTTAGTTAGAGGGATGACAGGGCTTGTTTCGATGTATATGATTCAGCCGTGGAAACCTGGGTTCTCTTTTTCTAAAAATTCATTAAAAAACCTTCTTAGCTTCGGAATTCCCTATCAGCTGAACACATTTATAGCTCTTGTAAAAGATGATGGACTGGTTATGGTCTTGGGTGGAATTTTAGGAACTTCAGGCATAGGATTTTTAGGATGGGCCCAAAAATGGGGATCGGCACCTCTAAGATTTTTTATGGATCAGATAATCAAAGTAACTTTTCCTGCTTTTTCCAGGCTTCAAAACGATAAAGATAAATTATCGATAGCTGTTTCTAAATCTCTCATGTCTATCAGTCTAATGGTATTTCCTTCGGTGATCGGTCTTGTTGTATTGGCACCCTCTTTAACTTTAGTAATACCAAAATATGAAAAATGGCAACCGGCGCTTATTGCACTTTCTCTATTTGGGTTTAATGCTATTTGGGCAGCAATCACGACCCCCTTAACAAATACCTTAAATGCTATCGGAAAAATAAAGGTAACCTTTAGATTGATGATAATGTGGGCTGCGTTATCCTGGATTCTTATTCCGGCTCTTACAGTTTATTATGGTGTTAATGGGGCAGCATTAGGCTATGCCTTAGTTAGTATCAGCTCAATAGTAGCAATAGTAGTGGTAACCAGATTTGTAAAAATAGATTTTACCAAAGCCGTTATAAAACCGCTTATAGCTTCTTGTATTATGGGTATATTAATATTCTATCTCTCTACTGTTTTACCACCATCAGTATTAACTGTTGCTATACTAGTAATGTCTGGTGTAGCTGTTTATGCAGTCTTTATCCTTCTTTTATTGAGAGAAGAAATTAAACTGGGTATAAAGTTATTGTTTAGTACCCTTAAACAAGATGCTAGTTAAGATATTTATAAGTTTAATCTTTTTCCTACTTTTTATTATTAATACACCGTTAACTTTGGCTGCCGAAAATTCCTTTGTAAATGTAGTTAACCCGATAAGAGGTTCTGACTTTTGGGAAGACAAGACTCAACAGCCGGTTGATGTTGTCAAAAACGAAATAGAGGTTTTGCAAAAAAATGAGGTGGTAGCTACCTGGTTAATTAGATTTGATGCACTCGGTGATGCAAAAATTTTAGCTGCGGTTAATTCCAGAACCAGTGATGAGAAGGGCCTATTTTTGGAAATTACCAACAGCCTGACTAAAGCTGCTGGAGTAGAGTACCAAAAAAGCGAGAGTTGGCATTTTGCCGGCAGCGCGTTACTAACCGGTTATACTCAAGAAGATAGGATTAAAATTATTGATGCGGCTTTCAATAGATTTAAGGAAAGCTTTGGTTATTTCCCCAAATCAGTGGGAGCTTGGTGGGTAGACAGTTACTCCTTAAGCTATATGCAAAAGAGATATGGAATAACTGCAGCTCTAATTGTAGCGGATCAGTATTCCACAGATGGTTATCAGGTCTGGGGACAATATTGGTCGACTCCTTACTATCCTTCCCTAAGAAATGCACTGTATCCTGCTCAAACTTTAGAAAATAAAATCCCCGTAGTCATTACCCAATGGGCGGCGAGGGATCCTGTTAACGGGTACGGTAAGGGGGTAGAGGAAAGTACCTTTAGCGTCCAGCCTAATGACTATCTTGATTACCATAATTTAAGTGTCGTCTACTTTTCCTCACTGGTAGATATTTATACGAACCCGGTTTTCGGTCAATTCGGACAGTTAGTAGTAGGATTGGAAAATTCTTATTCGTGGAACAAATACGGTCAGGAATTTGAAAGAGAAATAGAGCTACTGGTTAAAAAGCAAAATTCCGGCCAATTTAAATTGGTGACTATGTCCCAATTTGCTAGCTGGTATAAAGAAAATTTTCCCACCGTTTCTTCGGAGCATATTATTTTTGCAGAAGACCCTTTAGGAAGCGGGAAAAAAGCAATTTGGTTTATGAATCCTTATTACCGTGTTGGTTGGTTTTATGAAAATCCCGGCAGCGTTATCAGGGATATAAGGCAATATGTAGAAGGGGAAGAAGAGATTTGTTATCGGAAAGCTTGTAAAGAGTTAAATTTTGCAACACTGGCAACCAGGGTATTGGATGATGTTACAAACGGGGACAAATGGGTGATAGATATCGGGAAAATTGAGGACTTTAAGCTAGAAAAAGATAAAGATAATTATGTAATCAGTTATACCAATGAAGCAGGTAAAAGTAGAACTATACAATTTCTACCACGGGATATTGAGGTAGACAATGTAATATCTACCATAGATGGTGCAATCCTCAAAGCTGTAGAAAATCAATCCCCCGCTCTAAAAACCGGTACTGATAAAGTTGGTATTGGATTTTCCAAAATATTTTCCTTCAATCTAATAATTTCTTTAGTTCTTTTTATGGCTTTTGTCATAGTTGTTTTGTTCATACCGGGATTTACCTTAATACAGGGAGCAGTAACTGAAACCCCCTTTGCTTTTAGAACCTTCATATCCCTAATTGTGGGTTTGGTGATTTTTACTCTCATATCATATCTTGCCGGTCTAGTTAAATTTCCTTTTATCATTTTTGTATATATCATCGGAATGGCTTTATGGTTTTTGAAAAGCCAATCCCTAAATGAAATAAAAAAGATGAAACTATTTAGTAAAGACAAATTGTCGTTACTGGCTGCAGGTGTAACAGTCATTGGTTCGTTATTCCAATGGCTGTCGGTGACAAAAAGCGGGATAGTCACTAATGCGGGAATCGGTTTTTGGGGGCCCAATACTCATGATGGAGTTTGGCATATCGCGCTAATAAATCAATTACTACAAAAAGTCCCACCTCAAAATCCAATTTATGCGGGAGAATCCTTAAGTAATTATCATTATTTTTACGATCTGCTGGTAGCTTCCAGTGCGTATATAATCAGAGTCGATGTAGTGGATTTAATTTTCCGATTTTACCCTTTGTTTTTCTCTTTATTATTAGGAGCGGGGACATATTATTTGGTTGTTAGATTGTACAGCAATAAATTGGGAGAAAATCGGCTTAAGCTTTCTGCTATTTTTACCTTGATATTTGTTTATTTTGCCGGTAGTTTCGGTTGGATTGTAGAATATTTAAAGTATCGGCATATCGGAGGAGAATCTGCTTTTTGGGCTAACCAGTCAATCTCCTTTAATTTAAATCCGCCCTTTGCCATATCTTTAATAATTCTAATTGCTTTCGTACACTTACTTACTATTTTGGATAAAAACGGTGGGAAAAATATAAAAACTATATTTTTAATCATTCTATTAGGGGGTAGCCTAATTGGGTTTAAGGCTTACGGGGCAATTTTAGTGTTATTGGCTTTTTTAATTATAGCCTTGATAAAGATGTTGAAAATGGATTTTCGTTACCTTCTTATTTTGATTGGCATCACCATTTTTAATGGAATAATATTGTTAATAAATTTTGGTAACCAGAGTATAGGGATGGCTAACTCTGTCTTTATGTGGTCTCCCTTTTGGTTCATACATACAATGATAGACTCGCCGGACAGAGTGGGTTGGGAAAGGTTATCTCTTGCCAGGGTCTCATCTTTAGAAACTAAGAACTGGGGGAAGTTAGTTTTGGCTGAAGGATTAGGGCTGTTGATTTTTACTGCCGGTAACTTAGGAATGAGAGTGATAGGCATACCTGCTTTCCTGAAATCTATCCGCTCTCTGTTAAAAGAGACGGGTATGCAATTTATTATTCTGGTGATTCTGGCAGCTTTTTTGATACCGGTTTTGTTAATCCAATCCGGAAATCCTTGGAATGTAATCCAATTTATGTATTATGGGTTATATTTTATTTCAATTTTTGCCGGTATTACTTTAGCCGGATTGTATTTTAGATTACCTAAAATATTTGGAATTATGTCAGTACTGGCGGTCATAGCTTTGATACCTATCAATTCCTTTGCGACTGCCAGTGGTTATCTGACACCTGTACCGCATGCACTAATTAACAATTCCGAAGTACAAGCCCTGCAGTTTTTGTCCGATCAGACTGATGGTGTGGTATTGGTTCATCCCTATGATAAATCCTTAAGGGGTAGATTCCCGGAACCCTTACCTCTTTTTGCATACGATTCTACCGCTTATGTGTCTGCCTACTCAAAACATGCAACATTTTTGGAGGATGAGCCTCAAAATACCATACTCCTTACCGATTATCGCAAAAGATTGGTAGCATCAAAGGATTTTTTCAGGAATTTGAACCTTGGGGCAGAATTTCCACAGGGTTATGAGGATGCGAAAGATTTTCTTTCCAAAAATAATATAAAATATATTTACCTGGTTAAATCATTTAATACAAAAGTTGAGGAGGGGAAACTAAACCTCAAGAAAATTTTTGATAATGATACGGTTTCAATTTACAAAGTGGAATAACAAGTAATAGATGTCGCAATTTAAAGGCTTAAAACAATTACTACTGTTGGCTGTGCTAATAAGATTACTTATCATGCCATTCTATTTTCAGCCGGATATTAAAACCTACCATTTCCAAGCTTATTTTTTAAGAGAAGGGGTTTTTGATATTTATAAATATCTGGATACACACAAAAGTGAGCTTCCATTAAAAGAAGAGTTTGTTTACTTTCCTATAACCTATTTTTTCCTCGGAGGTTATCAGATCTTAGTCTCTCCACTGCTGGGGAGTAATTTTTATAACTGGGTTTCCGATGCTTCTTCACAAACTTTTTCCGAAGCTATTGGTATCTATAGATACCTTTTCCTGCTTAAATTGCCATACCTTATTTTAGATGTCGGTTTGGCATTTTTGCTTACCTCCTTTTTCAAAGAACCCGCTTTAAAGAAAAAAGCGTTTATTTTATGGCTTTTTAATCCTTTTACTATTGTTTTAATTTATATTTTTAGTAACGTAGATATTATTCCGGTCACCCTTACGGCGTTAAGCTTATTGTTGATGAAACAAAAAAAACTTATTTTATCCGGAGTAGTTTTAGGGATTGCCGCAGGTTTTAAAGCATATCCGCTTCTCTTTTTGCCGTTTATTTTGCTTTATGGTAATAATATGCGACAAAAAGTGATGACGGTTGGAGTAACTCTTTTGACAGTTACACTTGTCGTGCTTCCTTTTTTGTCTCCAAGTTTCCAAAAAGCAACGTTGGTTTCCGGACTTACTACGAGGATTGTTTTCCCCGGACTTAGCATCGGTTTTGGAGAAACTTTAATGGCCGGAATTATTTCTATGTCAGCATTATTTTTCTTCAGTCAATTAAATAAGCAAAAGAGTTATGCCGATCTCTGGAAGCTTTATCTTGCCGCCTTACTTCTGCTTTTTTCTTTTATTCATTTCCATATACAGTGGCTTCTTTGGGTTGCTCCGTTTTTTGCAATTTTATTGACAGAAGATAAGAACTATAGATTTAGCGGCCTTATCTTAATTCTTCTGGCCTTTTCTATCCCGATGCTCTATGAGGATAAATCCATGTCTGTAGCACTTTTGGGTGTGTACAGTTATTTGTATAATTTATTGCCGATCCCGTTCGCCTTTGTCCAAAAAATATATGATCCATACATTATCCAAAGTGTGTTGCATAGTATTTTTGCTGGCGGAAGTCTAGTGTTAACTTGGCGGATTTTTAAGGAGGAACGGGTGTGAAACTGGTATTCTTTACTGTGGGATTTGTAATGTTTCTGGTATTTATACTGCCGGCTCTGCTTGCTCTGGGTATAAGATATATTCCTTATGACATTCAGCCAAGGCTTGATAATTATGAAAAAGTATATAGGCATCAATCAATATCACAAAATCTAACTGGCCAGAAAGATAATCTGTCGGGTTTTGCGCTAAGCTTAAAAAATCCTCTGCTTAGAAATAAGAAAAATATCAATTTGACTTTAATTGACGAGAACAAAACGGTAGTCAGAAGAGCGTTGCTAAATGGTAGTAATATTCAAGACGGTGAGTATGTAAAATTTATCTTTACCCCAATTTCAGATTCAAAGGGGAAGAATTACACTTTTATCTTGTCGGCACCTGATGTAGATGACAATGAGGCTCTGGCAGCTTTTTATACTTTCAATAAACCGGACTGGGCAGGCGAATTAAGGATCGAAGACAGGTTGGAACCAAACGGATCAGTCTCCTTTGTTGGTTTATATAAACCCGATACAATTTTTACCACTTCTATCGATATTTACTCGGAGTGGTTAAGACGTTTTATAAGTGATGCTCTATTCTTCCTGTTTTTTGTATGTCTGATATTAGGAGTCGCGGGTTATACAATATATATCAGCATTAAAGAAACTAAGGGATAACTTTCCAAACTTGGGCACCACTGTTTTGATAAACTAACTCAAAGTTACCCTCTGCAGAAAACTTAGGTGCAAAGTATTCTGGAAAATAAAGATAATCAATATTTTTCTCCCTTAGTTTTTCTCCCGCTTCAGACGAAGAAGTTCCTTCAAAAATTTCTTGCTCAAATGCCAGCCTATCTTGGTAATTATATCCCATGATATCTACTTGTTCGTAATCTGCAAAATAGCTTCTTCGCTCTGAAAGAGCGGATACATAGGCAGTATCAAACCAATCCCAAATGTTTGGAGTGATGTCTTTTAAGTCGGTGTATCTATTGTAAGGAGGGGATATAACGACGCTGTCCTTGGCGGTGCTGTTTTTAAGAAAACTTAATGCAGCAACCTCCTCTTTGGTAATCTTTGTGAAAGCGGGACGCGAATAAAATTCATAAAGTAAACCTATTTGGGTAGGAACAGCCAAAAGCAGGATTGTAAGCGATATAATTATTTTTAGTGTGTTACTTTTTAGTAATGTCATAAATTGTGCAATAGTTACACCGGTTAAGATCCCAAAAATAAGGATGAAGTATTGGAAGAATTGACTCGTATTTCCGGCCACACCCTTTTGTAGGAAAAGTAGTGGAAAGACAAGAGATATTAAAGTGACTGTGACTACGGCTAAATAGAAATAATTTCTAAAAGAAAATACAGTTAGTTTGAGAAATGAAACCAAACCAATAAATCTTATGCCTAAATTGCCGAAGAAGAATATTAAAAATGCAGTTACTTCAAGTTGAATAACCCTCTTTATATTATTCTCCGCGATATAGGTTTGTCTCCTAAGTTCTAAATCAATCCAATCTAAGCGGGAAGAATCAACCACCATGGTTCTGATATACCACCAAGGCTGTAAGATTAAAAATGACCCCGCTGTGGAGCTGTTAGGAAAATATAAGATGGCAGCTAGAGTGCTGCTAGAAAGAAACAACAGAAGAATATATAGTCGCCTCTCCTTTAAGAATTCCCATACCCCAACAATTGCTAAACTGCCCAATATTGCCACTGCCGCATAGACTTTAAATAAAACCATAGTCCCGGCAAGCAACAGACAAATAATAAAAAGCCTCCAGCTTTTTTTATGTATATAGATAAAGAAAAGGAACAGAAAAGTAAGTACTAAAAAATCTGAAATAACTTGAGGTGGATTACCGGTAGCACTTTGTATTTGTGTCCCCCAAAAAATGCTCTCGCCGCCAATGGATTTATTTCTTAACCAAGTAACTATATAGCCAAAACTACCGGCAAAATATGTAATTATTACCGACCAAATTCCTGCCAGGTTAGAATTACCGATCTTTCTTCCTATAATAAAAGCACTTGCTCCCAGGAGTAAGGAAAATAAAAAAGGAAAAAATCGAAAATATAAATCTAAAGCCGAAATTTTAAAGAAATAGTTGAAATCGGAAAGTGTAATATCGGAAAAGAAATGGTAATTAACTAACTTTTCACCGGCAAAAACCGGATTTTGGAAAGGGTAACCCTTTTGTAATTCGTGGGCTAAAGCGATATGCCAGGAGCCGTCGTGACCATTGGCACTCCAAAACAATAAGTCCCCATCAATATTTAAACCGCTGGGAGCAATTATTGCAAGTTGCCCGACGATACCAATTATAAAAATAATTAAAAGAATAGCAGAGCTCGCACTTAAATTATACGAAAGTTTAGGTCTGGAGAAAGATCTAAAAAAATATATATCTATAAGCAAAATAATTGGTAATAGAAGAGGATGAACTCTTAAGATATATAAAATATAAGAAAGCAGGGTAAATATAACAAAACCTACTACGGTGCCCAGAATGATTCTTTCGTATTGGGAGGCTCCCTCTTTTAGGTTATTAAGAATTACAAGACCGGGGAGTGTAAAACAAAAAAATGAGGCTAGCAGGAATATTAAAAAACCCAGTATGAGAATAAGCATTTTTTATATAGCTAATAATATTGTATTCCAAAGAAAGTTTGGCAACAATGGATAGAGGCCTGTTTTATCTCAAAGGTAAATTATATATACTTAGTATGAGGCATATAAACGGCGGTTGTTAGGAAGATGAAAAAGATAGAAAATTTTTTGGCCAACAATATTGTAATAATACTGATACTCTCACTTGGGTTTTTCCTTAGATCAGTAGATATAGCCAATAACCCTCCTTCTCTTTACGGTGATGAGTTAACCTTGGTATATGATAGCTATTCCATTCTTAAGACCGGGCATGATCAGCTGGGTAACTTTTTACCGCTAACATTTCCCATGGGGGCCGGGCGCCCGGGTGGGTATATATATTTTTCGCTACCCTTTGTGGCACTGTTTGGGCCCTCTGCTTTGGGGGTAAGATCGCTTTCGATTTTATCCGGTTTTCTTGTCATTTTACTGATTTTCCTGATTGGCAAAAAAATGTTTTCCAAGTCTGTAGGTTTGGCTGCTGCATTTTTGGCTGCCGTTTCTCCTTGGGATGTTGCACTAAGCCGGGGTGGTTTCGAGGCTCATTTTGCTTTAGCATTGGCATTGGGAGGGGTATATTGTTTCTTACTTGCCCGGACTAAACCGATTTTCTATATCTTATCTGCAATATTTTTTGGGCTGACTTTACACACCTACCCTACCTATAAACTCGTTTTATTGCTCTTTATTCCTGTGCTAATTATGTTGGAAAGGGCTTGGGGCTATTGGCTAAACAAACAACACAGGGGTTATTTACTTGTTTCTATTATAGCTTTTGTTATATTCATAGGGGTCTCTGCAGGTCAGACTTTTACCGGTGGTTCGGAAGCTAGATTCGCGAGTATAAACGTTTTTTCGCAACAGGAAATTGCCCAAAATATCGAGCAGAAAATAAATTATGAGCGTACTATAACCAAATTGCCGACCTTTTTTATTCAAGCCTTCCATAATAAATACGTTGAATATTCAAAAGTTCTTATAGAGAATTACTTTAAGAATCTTTCCCTCGATTTTCTGGTTATCCATGGAGACAGAAACCCTCGTCATAATATGGCAACAATGGGCGAAATTTATCTAGTTGAGTTAGTGCTAATCTTTTATGGGATTGTAAGTTTATGGATTGGTAAGAAAAGAGAGCTTACCTTCCTGCTGGGCTGGGCGGCCTTGGCTCCTTTAGGATCAGCTTTGTTAGCAGACCCTCACGCATTAAGAAGTGCTTTTATGTTGCCGGCTATTTTATTGATTGGAGGTTATGGATTGGTTGGGATATTGGAAAAACGGTTGTATTTTGTAACTGCAGCAGTAGTTATAGGGTTTGTTATTCAGTTTTCATTCTTTGCTCAAAAAATATATTTCCTTGCTCCATATGAATACAGCCATTTTTGGTCTTATAATGCCAAAGCTGCCTCTATTTTGGCTGCGCAAAATAAGGATAAGTATGACTATATCTTCTTATCGGACAAAATAGACAATATTGAATATGCATATCCGGTGTATACTTCGGCATCTCCCCAGGTAATTATTTCACAAAACACAGAAAGAACAGAACTGGCAGGGCTAAAATTTAAGCAAATAAGCAATGTTTATATCGGACATATCCCCACTTCAGAAGTTAATAAGGTTCTTAACCTGTTGCAAGGAAACGCTTTATATATAGGAGATTCAACGGAGAAGAAAGAATTATTTAATTATCAGACTGTCAAAAATGAGCCTTATAACTTTGAGCTCGTAATTATAGAGAATTAGATAAATGGTGTAGCTTGATAGTGGTATAAGGGTAGTATTAAGATTTAAGAATGGGTATGAAAATAACTGTAATAATAAATACCTTAAACGAAGAAAAAAACATTTCTAGGGCCATTAAGTCGGTAAATTGGGCTGATGAGGTGATTGTTTGTGATATGTATTCCCAAGACGGTACGGTTAAAATAGCAAGAAAGCTTGGGGCGAAAATCTTCTTTCATAAAAAAACAGGATATGTAGAGCCGGCCAGAAATTTTGCTATCTCTAAAGCCTCTCATGAGTGGGTTTTAGTATTAGATGCAGATGAAGAAATAGGTTTAGAGTTAGGTCAAAGATTACGAGAGTTGACACAAAAACCAATTACTTCCGATTTTGTCAGGTTACCTCGTAAAAATATTCTTTTTGGAAAATGGATGAGGGCTACAATGTGGTGGCCTGATTATAATATCAGATTTTTTAAAAAAGGGGCTGTTGAGTGGTCTGATCAGATACATATCCCTCCTAAAGCACATGGACAAGGCCTAGATCTACCTGAAGAGGAAAAATGGGCAATCATCCATTACCATTATGAAACAATTAGCCAATTTATCGAAAGAATGAATCGTTATACCGATATACAAGCACAAGAATTAGCTAAGAGTGGATATAAATTCTGCTGGGAGGATTTGATAAATAAGTCCTTAGGGGAATTTTTAAGTAGGTATTTTGCAAACAGGGGGTTTGAGGACGGATTACATGGGTTAGCACTTAGTTTGCTACAAAGCTTTTCCTTTATTACTCTTTATTTAAAAGTATGGGAAAAGGGGAAGTTTAAAGAGGAAGAGGTTCAGACTCGACAGTTAAAGTTGGTAGCTGATCAAGCAGGCGAACACTTATCATATTGGTTTAAGTACTCAAGTTTGTCTAAAAACCCCGTTAAAAGATTTTTCCAGAAGATAAAAGATAAGATTTAATGAAAAAAGTTGCAGTAGTAATTTTAAACTACAAGGTCGCAGACCTTACTATAAAATGTATCAGATCTGTTAAACAATCCAGTTATGAAGAATTACTAATAATAGTTATTGATAACAATTCTAAGGATGAGTTGCCGCAGTTAATCAAAGATTTCCCCGAGGTAGTGTTTATAGAAAACCAGAGAAATTTAGGATATACGGGTGGTAATAATGTCGGGATTAAAGAGGCATTGGATAGAAAATCAGAGTACATCTTTATATTAAACCCGGATACAACGATTGCGAAAAATACTATTAAATCTTTGGTAGAAAAGAGTGAAACTTTTGATGCCGGTATTTCCAATCCCAAAATATACTTTGGTAATTCAAACAAGATTTGGTTTGCAGGCAAAAAGTTAGATACGGCAAATGTTTTGGGGATACATAGAGGAGTAAACGAACAAGATTTAGGACAGTACGATCGGGATGAAGAGATGGAAGATGCGACGGGTGCAGCGATGTTGGTACGAAGGGAAGTATTTGATACAATTGGCTTGTTTGATGAGCGTTACTTCCTATATTATGAAGAAAGCGATTTCGTCTATCGAGCAAAAAAAGCGGGTTTTAAGGTTATGTATATCCCAGAGGCTGTTGTCTATCATAAAAACGCTCAATCCACAGGTTTAGGTTCAACTCTTCAGGATTATTATATTACCCGCAATAGAATGTTATTTGCAGCCAAGTTTTTGCCACTTAGAACAAGGTTCGCTTTGTTGAGGGAGGGTTTAAGAAATATAGGAAACTCTGCCAAGAGGCAGGCTTTAGTTGATTTCCTATTGGGTAAATTTGGAAAGGGGAATATCTAGATGGTCTCCGTAGTTATCATTACCAAAGACGAACAAGACAGGATAAAAGCTTGTTTGGAATCGGTAAAATGGGTGGATGAAATAGTGGTAATCGATAACGGATCAACGGATAAAACAATTGAAATTGCTAAAAACTATACGGATAAAGTTTATGAGAATAAAAGTGATGATTTTTCCGAGATTAGGAATTTCGGCATGGATAAAACTCGGGGAGAATGGGTGTTATATGTAGATGCCGATGAAAGAGTATTAGAATCTCTTAAAAAAGAATTGCAAGAAATAATTCAAATTTCACGTTTATCTGCATATGCCATAGCTAGGCAAAATATTATTTTTGGTAAGAAAGTGAATTATGGGTTATATAAAGACGATTGGGTAATCAGGCTTTTGAAGAAAGAGAATTTTGAAACTTGGGTTGGAAGAGTTCATGAATACCCCAAATTTAACGGGGAGCTGGGGTATACTAAAAATAGACTTCTCCATTTAACACATCGAGATATTGATCAATTTATTCTTAAAAGCTTGGAGTGGTCCAGAATAGATGCAAAGTTGCGCCTGGAAGCAAAGCATCCCAAGATGTCTTATTGGAGATTTTGGAGGATATTTATTAGTGAACTTTATTTTCAGGGAATAAAAAGAAAAGGGTTTTTTTCAGGAACTGTAGGAATAATAGATTCTATTTTGCAGGTGCTTTCTTTTTATATGACATATGTCAGACTTTGGCAATTACAACAATCCGAACCTTTGGACAAAGTTTACGAGGATATAGATAAGCAGTTGATAAGTAACGATTTTAAGTACTGATAAATAATATGAAGATCGGGATTTATTCTCCCTACCTAGATACTTTTGGTGGCGGGGAACGCTATATTTTAACCATAGCTCAAATTCTGTCGGGAAAATCAAAAGTTTATTTGTTCCTAGACAAACATCTTTCGAGTTTAAATCCGGGCCAGATGTTGGAGAACTTAAGCAGACGTTTCAACTTGAATTTATCGAGAGTGAAATTAGAAAAAGCCCCCGTAGGGGAAGGAAGTAATTTTCTACACAGATTATTATATCTTTCTGGCTATGATTTGATATTTTATCTAACCGATGGCAGCATTTTTTTCTCTTCAGCCAAAAAAAGTATTTTGCATATCCAGACCCCGTTTAGCGGTCAGCCGTCAACAAGTTTTTGGGGGCGTATTAAATTATTAAGCTGGGAAAGGATTCTTTATAATTCTCAATTTACCAGGCAACATGCTAAACAAAATTGGCCTATCAAAGATCAAGTAGTATACCCACCTGTGGATACTTCCAATATAAAGCCCGGAAATAAGAAGAAATATATTCTTTCCGTAGGCAGGTTTTTTGGATATCTAAAAGAAAAAAAACATGAGGTCATGATTCAGGTTTTTAAGAAAATGTATAAAAGTAAAGAGATAAATGGTTGGAGTTTACATTTGGTAGGGTCTGTGACGGCAGGGGATTATGGTTATTTGGAAGAGTTAAAAAGAGATTCGGAAGACTTTCCCGTTAAATTTTATCCAAATTTAAGCTATGAGGATTTAGTAAGGCTTTATGGAGAGAGCAGTATATATTGGCATGCGGCAGGGTACAACGAAGAAGACCCAACTAAGATGGAGCATTTTGGCATAACCACGGTTGAAGCAATGGCAGGAGGATGTGTACCTGTGGTTACTAACAAAGGCGGACAGACGGAAATAGTAGAAGAAAATATTTCCGGTTTTTTATGGACGACCCCCGAAGAGTTAAGAAGGTTAACTTTAACCCTAATAACAAATTCAAACTTAATGCAACAATTTTCCAAGAATGCGCAAGAAAGAGCGGAAATTTTTAGTAAAGAAAAATTTGAAAAAACTATCAAAGAATTGGTTTATGGCAGTTAAAGTTTCCGTATTAACCGTGACTTTTAATAATGCCCAGACTATATTGGGGTATCTAGAGTCGTTATATAAATATTTGCCTAGGAATTCAGAAATCATTATTGTAGATAATAATTCTACGGATGCCACTGTAGATATAATAGAAAGCTTTAAATCTTCTCATAGAAGTAATTCAGTTGTCTTAATAAATAATAATGATAATCCCGGTTTTAGTGTAGGCAATAATCAGGCAGCCCAAAGGGCCAAGGGAGACTTTTTGCTAATCTTAAACCCGGACATAGAAATTAAAAGAGGATCTCTTGAGAAACTGGTAAGTTTTATAGAGGATAAAACCGATGTCGGTATACTGGCACCCCGACTTATTATGCCGGATGGCAAGATTCAAAAATCAGTAAAGAAATTGCCGACGGTTTGGAGAGTTCTTAAGCAGTACTACTTGGGAGTAAAAAATGAATATGAAGAATATGCACCAGGCAGTGAAGAACCTGTAGAAGTAGAAGCGGTTTATGGGGCAGCAATGTTAATTTCTAAAGAGGTATTTAGAAAGATAAGAGGGTTTGATGAAAAATACTTTATTTATTATGAAGATTTAGATTTATGTAGAAGGATTAAGGCGGTAGGGTATAAGATAGTTTATTATCCTAAAGCAACCTTTTTACATCATATTGGGGGGAGTAGAGTAGAGAGTAAACAATTGCCTTGGGGTCTACGGACTCTGGCAAATTTTATCCCAATTAGGGAAACAGGCAGGTTTTATCACCAGATTGTATCCGGGAATATATACCATGGAATTTTTGTGGCATTTATAATAAGAATCTTGATTTATATAGCAGTTAAAACGAGAATATATAAAGAAAATGAATCGGTAAAATTCCTATGAAGAAAATCTGGATAATCTTTACAATAGGTATAGCAGTTAGATTACTTATTGCCTTTTCAACTTTCCATCCCGATATCCAAACCTTTAATTTAGCAGGTCAAGTTATAGCAGCTGGAAATATCTTAAATTTCTATGATTACCTATCTGCCATTTCGGATACTGATCCTGTCAAACATATAGCGGTATTCAATTACCCTCCGCTTATTTATTATTTTTTTGGTTTGTTTAATTTTATATTCGCTAACTTGCTTGGGTTGAATGCCATCAATCAATTTATTTTAGATAATTTAGCAAATTATGGAAATTTATTATTTAACCTTCACCTGTTTCTTCTAAAAATACCTTATCTGATAGTTGACTTATTAGTTGGCTGGATATTTTTACAATTATTTGCCCAAAAGAAGGAGAAATTATTGGCCCTTGGATTGTGGATGTTTAATCCGGTGAATTTGTATGCTACCTATATGATGGGGCAATTTGATATAATCCCTACTTTTTTCACAGTTTTGGCAATTTATTTGGCTGTAAAAAATAAGCTTAGTTGGGCCGCTTTAGCTTTGGGGTTTGGGATAGCGTTTAAAATTTATCCAATCTTTTTATTGGTTCCGCTGATCTTACTTGGAAGAGGGTATAGGGAGAGAATAAAATTAATAATGATTTCTTTATTGCCTTATATTATTTCAATTCTGCCATATATATCCTCAATCGGTTTTAGGACAAATGCACTATTTGCCAGCCAAAGTTCAAAAAGTCTGTATGCAAATATTCCAATCTCAGGGGGAGAATCTTTAATACTGTTTCCTTTAATCCTGGGCTTTATATATTTACTTATGCTGAAGGAAAAAATACACAAAGAGGATATCTGGAAAAATTTTTTAATAATACTGCTTTTGTTTTATGTATTAACTCATTTTCATCCGCAGTGGTTGATTTGGGTGACACCCTTTTTAATAATTGAGCTGGTGAATAAAAGATTCGAGAATATATTTCCTGTATTAACTATTTTGTTTAGCTGGATAGGGTCGTTGTTCTTTTTTGATCCGTCTTTAACCATAGGTTTATTTTCACCGGTATGGCCATTCCTCAAGACTTTGCCGGGGATTTGGGAATTAATGCAGATACAAATCGATTACAATATTTCTAGAAGTTTTATACAGACTATTTTTGCTGCCTCGGCCATATACTTAATTTATCGATATTTACCAAAGCGCGCAAATGATCCTGAATAAGCAATTCCGCCATAGTAATATCCTGTTACTCGGGATTTTCCTAGTTCTGGCCTGGTTCCTTTTTACCTATAGGATTACAGAGGTTCCTCCGGGGATAAATGGAGATGAGGCACATATAGGTTACAATGCTAAGCTGATAGCTATCACGGGGTATGATCAGAGCGGACGATTTCTCCCTGTATTTATTTCAGATCCCCAAGGCAAGGATTGGAAACAACCAATTACCGTATATTCTACTGTACTTATTTATAAAATATTTGGTTCTTCTTATTTTACTCTACGTGTGGTGAGTGTAATTTATGTCCTGGTAAGTTCAGTACTTATGTTTTTCCTTCTTAAAGATATTTTAGGAACAGAACCTGCCCTTTTGGGTTTACTTGTCTTTGTAACTACCCCCGTTATTATGATTCAATCACACCTGGCTTTGGAGAATATTGCACCGCTGCCTTTTATTATTCTCTGGATTTTCTTTTTAAATAAGTACCAAACTAATAAATACCGATTGCGTTATTTAGTTCTATCGGGAATATTTCTTGGCATAAGCGTCTATTCTTATTTTGGTATGAGACTGATAGTCCCATCTGTGGCCTTGCTGACCATAGCCTATATCCTATTTCTGGGAAAGAAAAGAAGTACCAATATACTAAAAGATATTACCGTCTTCTCGTTGCCTATTGTAGCTATCTTTGTATTAACGTTAATAATTAAGGACCAATATCCCGGGGCAATCTTTGGGAATAATCGACCGGGTATTCTAAGTAGTTATCAAGATTTTTTTCTTCCTTATCTTGCTAATTTCGACCCCTCTTTCTTATATATCACAGGGGATATTACACCTTATCATTCAACAGGAAAACATGGAGTATTTCTTCTAATGACTCTTCCTATTTTTATAGTTGGCTTGTTTCAAATTATCAGAAGTAAAAATTCATTTTTACTTTTTATTCTATTGTTGTTTTTCTTAAGCCCCTTTCTATATGGGTTGGTACCTTCACTGCATCGGGGTAGCAGACTATTGGCTCTCTTACCCCTCTACAGTATAATTTCTGCAGCAGGATTGTCTTATTTAATTCAGGGCACGAAAACAATTCTAAGAAAAGCTCTCTTTTTACTAGTAATAGTACTTATTCTTCTAAATTATGGGGATTTTTTAAATGATTATTGGTACTACTACCCAAAAAGAGTAACCTCTGATTTTGCAAAGCCCATGCATCTTGCTTTTGAAAGAGCCTTTATTGAAGTGAGTAAAAAGGGTTTTAAGCCGTATCTAGAAAGTGACTTTTATGCAGAGAATCCTATTGCTTATGATTTTTATAAAATGGCTTATTTTGAAAACCAAATAGAAAATTGGGATTTTAGTAAGGAACTGCCTAAAAGAAGTGTTTTGATAGCTAAACCCGAGATGTATGCCAGTATGGATGAAAAGAAAATTAAATATCTTAATTTAGAGACCCCCTACTTTATGCTTTTTATCAGGGAAGATGAATAATATTAAAAATGCACTAAATAAATATGCGGTCTTCATACTTGTCCTTAGTGTCATCTTAATTCGTTTAATAAATTTCTCCTTCCCCTTCTTTACCCCCGAGGAAGCCAGACTAGCTTATAGAGGGTATAGCTTGGCAAATAACGGGATGGATGAGTTAGGTCGAAGATACCCTTTGGTATTTAATTCTTTAGAAGGCTATAAGCTACCTTTACCCTCATACTTAGGAGCTGTTGGAGCATTCTTATTTGGTAAATCGGAATTGGGGGCTCGGATACCCTTTATTTTCGTTGGTGTTATGATTGCCATTTTTACCTATATGATTGCAAAGACATTTAATAAGGGAGAAGATTTTCGAAAGATTAGCATTGCGGCAGTCGGGTTTTCTCCTGTGTTGATCTATCTATCCAAAGTCCCTAATGAATTTACAGTATTAACATTACTCATACTTATACTTTTCTACGCTCTTACGAGGAAAGACATGAACCTACTTCTAATTTTTTTGTTGATGTTGGCAGCAGTAATAACCTCTAAATTTTCCTGGCTTATCCTTACCCCTTTCACGATCCTGACTTTGGTTGTATTCCAAAAGACACAGACAAGGAAAATCAAAGTATTAACACTTCTATTTAGTGTAATTATTTCTATCGCCGCAATCCTACTTTTTTTGCAAATTCCCCAAGCAAAAAGAGATTTATCTGAAAATATGTTTCCCCTTGCCGGTGATATGTCTATAAAAAATGGGATAGAAAGATTGAGAGATCAAGGTACCCAAGCCGGTTGGCCTCCATTGATAGAAAGACTTCTCTTCAATAAGTTAAGTTACTTACAAATTGGTTTAATGAATTGGGTGTCGGATTTGCAACTGAGCACCCTTTTTGCCAATTTTGATAAGAGTGGAAAATTAAATTATGTCGGAGTAGGAGCCTTCCCTAAAGTTTTAATCATTCCCTTTATATCAGGTCTTATATTAATTATAAAAAGAAGAGACCTCACCAAATATTCGTTAATTTTATATGTTTTAATTTTATCCTTACCTCTGATGTTTGCTTATAGATCACTAGAATATGGCTCACTGGTTCTAACGCTTCCGTTTATTGCGCTGATAATTTCTCTGGGGTTAACTGCTTTTAGTAGACGACTCAAATGGATAATTTTTTCCCTGATGGTTATGGAATTGGTGCCGACATTATTTTTCTCGATGCCTCAAATTAAAAATACAAATGATACAAGACCGATTTGGATACGGCCTGTCTTGACTGCAATTTCCCAAAGCAATAATCCCGCCGTATCAGATGATTTAATCGAAGATTTAGCTCCTTTATATATGTGGTATACACTAAATCAGCCAAATTTAAGTTTTGAGAGTATAGATTTTCCGTACAAATACAGACAAACAAAACTTGGGAAGATGCAAATAATAGGCAGCGAAACCATATTTTTGTCCTGCACTCTGGAAGAACAGAAAAATGTTTTTTTAAGTGACAGAGATCTAAAACGGATTCCAGATAATATTGATAAGATCACTATGAAATCCTACGGTGATTATCTTGGTCGCCAAAAGGTATACATGAATTTGGAGAAAATATGTATAAGGTAAGGTCAATCAAAATTATAGCCTCGATACTATCTTTGTTAACAGTAGCAGGATTTCTAAGGTTTTATCAGTTAGACAGATTTCCTGTTCAGCTAAACCATGATGAGGTTAGCCAGATCTATGATGTAATTTCAATAGCCGAGACCGGGAAAGATATATATGGTCATCCTTTCCCATTGGCATTTAAGTCAACCGGCGACTATAAACCCGGGCACTATATCTATATTTCTTTATTGCCCTATCTATTGTTCGGAGACCACGAAGCTGTAATCAGGATCCCTTCTGCTTTCTTTGGGACTTTATCTGCCATTTCAGTTTTTGTGTTTACGTTAATTATCACAAATAATGTAGGTTTGGCTTTTATTGCAGGATTGGTTTTTGCTGTTAACCCGTCGGATATATTTTATGCCAGAAAGAGTTTTGAAAGTGTTATAGGAGTATTTTTAATGTTTTCCGGTCTTTCATTTGTACTCCAATATATCCAAGGAAAACAAATGGTAGTTTTGAAATATTTGGGAGCTACCCTTTTAGTGTTATCCATGTATGTATATACCTCTTATACATTGATAACCCCCTTAATTTTATTGCTCTTAGGATTGGTATATGGAAATAAATTGTTCAGGCGAGATAAATTGCAATCGATAGTCTTTTTAATAATTGTACTTCTACCTCTTTTGTATATAACTTTTATAAATCGTGATATTAAGTTTAGAGCAAGTTCGGTGTTTATCAGCCAGGATCCGGTTTTAGGAAGACAGCTTGATTATGTAAAGAGTGAAGGCTCTCTTGTGACGTCGCTTTTCACATACAAAGTCTATGCAGACTACGTCTTTGAAAAATTTCTTAATCAATTGAACCCGGTTCATATTTTTGTAAACGGCTTAGATTTTACTAATCAAGGCTATCTTGGTATGGGTCCTTTGATGTTTGTAGAATTACCTTTTTTTATTATCGGTTTAATTTTTCTTATAAAAAAATATAGACATCCGGATCATAAAAAGTTTTTACTGGGTTTACTGCTAATCTCTTTTTTCCCTAGTGCTATAACTTTTGAAAATTATAGTCCTCACAGATCTGTAGTGGCGTTTTCGGTCATCACTATAATTGTAGCCTTTGGATTATATTGGGTTATTTGTGTTCTAACTAGAATAAAATCTACATTAATGAGAACAATAATATTTTTCTCTCTTGCCGTTATCTTTTTGTTTAATCTTACCTATTTTCTCCAAATGTATACTGTGAATCTACCATACGAGAAATCTCAACACATCCACTATCCTTATAAGGAGGTTGCCGAATTTGCATCGGCGCAGCACAGAAATTACCGACAGGTAATCGTAGATCAACTATATGGTGAGGTATGGCCTGTGCGAGCGGTAGCAGTTCAGTACTATCTAGCTTACTATGGTAATTACACTCCCGGGCAACTACAAAGGGAATATAAAGAAGAAAACGGAGTTATCTCTTTCGATAACTTCCAGATTAGACACATTGAATGGAGTGAGGATAATAAGCTTGCGGACACCTTGCTGATTGCAAGTCCTTGGAGCATTCCTACGGAAATAACGAGCAGTAACAGGGTTATTAAGACATTTTACTTCTATGACCATACCCCTGCCTTCTATGCTATTCAGCCATAGAAGAAATATTAGATTTACTGCATTTAAATAAGCTGTTAACATTAGATATGATATGAGAAAGTCAGTTTTATTAGGCTTATTTTCGATTCTGATATTGGCATTCCTCTTAAGATTTTATAAAGTTACGGAAATACCGCCTTCTCTTAATTGGGATGAAGTATCTATAGGATACAACGCTTATTCTATTCTAAAAACCGGTAGAGACGAGTGGGGACAGTTTTTACCGCTGCATTTTAAGTCATACGGAGAGTATAAATTACCAGTTCAAGTTTATGGGTCTATTCCAGCAGTTGCACTTTTCGGGCTAAACGAGTTAGGGGTTCGGGTTACTCCGGTAATTTATGGAACTCTAACGGTCTTAGTATTGTTTTTCTTAGGGAGAGAATTGTTCAAAAGTAGTACTGTTGGTTTAATTTCTGCACTACTACTTGCTATATCTCCTTGGCACATCCAATTGACCCGTGCTTCCTTTGAGTCCGCATTTGCCACCTTTTGGTTTAGTTTAGGGGTGTTGTTTTTAGTTATGGGATTTAAAAAGCCAAAATGGTTGGTTTGGTCAATAATTCCATTCGCTCTCTCTGTATATACTTACAACACTACCAGAGTTTTTACCCCACTCTTTTTGGTAACCGTCTTAGTTATATACAATAAGTTTTTTCTTCGAAACAAAAGGTCCACCTTAATATCCTTCATCCTTTTTGTCATTTTAATGTTTCCTCTGGTACCTTTTTTCCTAAGTGGAGGTGGAAGTGCTAGATATAAATTGGTAAGTGTTACGGATGATCCAGGGTTGGGTTTAAGGGTCAATGAAAACAGAGGGAAATCCAGCCTTCCGTTATTTTTCCCCAGATTGGTACATAATAAGGTCACCTATACAGTTTTGGCGGTAACTGATCATTATATTGCCCACTTTACACCAGATTTTTTATTTTTATCCGGTGCGCCGCATAAGCAACACCATGTTCAGAATATAGGTGAGCTTTATTTATTCCAGGCACCCTTTTTGCTGCTGGGATTATTTGGCCTATTCTACCTGCAAAATAGATTTAAGTGGTTATTGATAACTTGGTTACTTCTTTCGTTTATACCAGTATCTGTTACAAATGACAGTATCCCTAATGCTCTCCGCACTTTAGTAGCGGTTCCTGTTTATCAATTGATCACAGCCTTGGGTATATATTGGAGTTTTAATTTCATTAATAAAAGATCAAAAGCGCTATCTTTTATTTTAATATTTTTAACAGTATTGGTGGCTGCATTGAATATATATACCTATCTTACCAATTATTACACCACATATCCTGTAGCCTATTCTCGAGATTGGCAATATGGGTATAAACAGGCAGTAGAGTTTATCAAGCAACACAAGATTAAGTATGATGAAATTGTTTTTACTAGGCATTATGGGGAGCCACAAATGTTTACCCTGTTTTATCTAAATTACGATCCTTATTTATATCAACAAGATTCCAACCTGGTACGATACGAGACTTATAATTGGGTTAGAGTTATCAGATTTGATAACTTCTACTTTCCAGATTTGGGGGATGAGGGAACAACTTATCGGGAAATAGAGACAAGGGATAAAGGCAAGAAAATCCTTTTTGTCGGTAAACCGGGAGATTTTCCTGATAATGTACATACACTTGAGACTATTGATTTTCTCAATGGGAAACCCGCATTTCAAATAGTAGATAATTTGTGAAGATTAGATGGTTGTTTATTATTGTGGTGGCAATATTTTTAATAAGCCGCCTATATAAATTATCTGATGTGCCAACCTCTCTGTATTGGGATGAGGCCTCTATCGCTTACAACGCTTACTCTATTTCAGAAACAGGGAGAGATGAATGGGGAGATTTTCTACCGATACATTTTAGAGCTTTTGGTGAATTTAAATTACCGGTTTTCATTTATAGTGTTGTCCCTTTCATCAAAACTTTTGGGCTCGATAACTTTAGTGTAAGGTTCCCGGTAGTACTTTATGGTTTAGGTGTTGTGATTTTAACCTATTTGTTGGCTCTTAAAATTACTGCAAGCAAGTTCATTTCGATATGGGCCATGTTTTTAATAACCGTCTCTCCTTGGTTTTTTCTATTTAGTAGGGTTGGTTATGAAGCAACTGCAGGTCTTTTCTTCTACCTCCTAGCCATCTTAATGTTCTTAAAGTATGAACAAAATAAATATTTTATACCCCTTTCCATAATATTTTTTTCGGCAAGCGTCTACAGCTATAATAGTTTTAGAATTGTTTCTCCTCTGACAATCCTAACTCTGCTGGGTTTTTATTTTCCGGCAATAAAAGAAAGGTTTAGGGCCTATTTACCGGTATTGGTAATAGCAGCAGCTTTATTTATCATTAGCATATTACCAATAATACGTTTATATGAATATGACTATGGTTTATCAAGGTTTGATGTTGTTAAAGTTTCCTCTGAAGACAATATGATTAAAATGATAATTCAGAACTACATATCTCATTTTAGTCCGAGCTATTTGTTTATATCGGGAGATAAGAATCTTCGTAGTCTACAACAGGGTTGGGGTGAGTTATATCCGGTGACCTTTCCCCTTTTGGTTGCCGGGTTATTTTATCTAATCAGATTAAGAGGTAGAGAATATTTTTTAATTTTAGCGCTACTATTTTTGGCTCCTATCCCCGCTACCTTAACTAAAGAGGTCCCGCATTCTTTAAGATCTCTCGCCATGGTACCCTTTATAGCGTTACTGTCAGCATTGGGGATTTATTATTTGAATATACTAATAAAGTACAAAACTTGGCTGCAAATTTTTCTGATTTCGATATATCTTATCTATTTTTCAATCTATTTCGTAGACTTTATTAAGAAATATCCCCCATACTCTTCAGAAGAGTGGCAATTTGCATATAAACAATTGTTTAAGGAAGCCGGCCATAAGCTTTCAAACTATGATAAAGTAATTATATCGGATGAATATGCTCAACCTTACATTTTTGCTGCTTATTATCAAAAGATAGACCCCAGTTATTTTCAAAATAATGTAGTCAGAAATAACCCTAGTGAGTGGAGTTTTTCTTCTGTAAGGAAACTTGGTAACCTAGAATTTAGAAAGGTCAATTGGGATTTGGATGTACAACTTAAAAATAGTTTAATTATATCTTCCAATAAAGAAGGGAATCCCTTAAATCTGGATGTTAAGGTGATCAAATATTTGAATGACAAACCTGCATTTTTTGTATATGAAACAAAATAAAATGACACGAATAATTTTTGTTTTGATTGTAATTTTAGCCACCTTTTTAAGATTTTATAAATTCGATTCTGTGCCGCCTGCCCTTACTTGGGATGAGGTAGATGCCGGCTACAATGCGTGGACAATTGCAAATTATGGAAAAGATGAATGGGGAGAAACTTTTCCGTTGATTTTTAATTCTTTCGGTGACGATAAGCATCCGGTGCATATTTATCTAACTGCAATAGTTGTCAAGATTTTGGGTTCTTCGGACTTTACAACCAGGTTACCGGCAGTTTTGTTTGGAATAGGCAGCGTTATATTAGTTTATTTCTTAACTAAATTTATGTTCAAGAATGATTTTATATCTCTTCTTTCCGCGCTATTTCTGGCAATTTCCCCTTATCATCTTCATTTCTCAAGGTTTAATCATGAAGCAAATTATGCTTTATTCTTTTTTATACTCGGGTTGCTATTTTTTTATATGGCAAAGAAAAAACCAACCTTTCTTATATTGTCGGCAACCGGTTTCTTACTTTCATTATTGAGTTATCACTCTTCTTTAATCCTAGTACCGATAACAACGGTTCTGCTTCTTGTATTATATTTCAAAGATTTAATACAGGCTAAAATCCATCTAGCTCTGTTCCTATTAATTTTATCTTCTTTTGCACTGCTTTCAGTATTTAATCCGGGTCTTTTAGGTTTGGCAAGAGTGAAGCAAACTTCTATTGGAAGTAAGGAAATAGAATCTAATTGGTTATATAAAAGAACCGGTAACCAGTTGTGGGGGAAAATTGGGGTTATTTCACAGAACTATTCTTCCCATTTTGATCCAAAATATCTGTTTATCTTGGGTGATGACAACCCACGGCTTTCCTCACAGGTTTCCGGAGAATTTTATATTATCGATAGTCTATTTTTAATAGCGGGATTATTTTATTTATTGGTAAGGTTTAGAAAAGAAAGTATGGTATTGCTTGTTTGGGCTCTGGCAGCCCCAATCCCAGCATCCTTCTCCTCGGAAGCTCCTCATGCTGGCCGAGCACTTTTTATGATGGGAAGTTGGAATATAATCGCAGCAGTTGGCTGTTATGCTATCTGGATTATTTTAAAACATAAAATTGTTAGAGCAGTTTATTTGTTGATTGTTGCTTTTATAATGATTGTCTTGTTCCGAAATTATATAACAGGTTATTACTCTCTATTTGCTAAGAATTATTCACATGACTTCCAGTACGGAATGAGACAAATTGTCGAATATGTTAGTAAAAATCCAGAGTATAGCCAAGTATTTATGACCAATGAACGGGGGCAACCGTATATATTCTTTCTCTATTATCTGAAAACTCCATTGCCGGATTTTCTAAATACTGCTGTCTACAATAGGGGGCACAGCAAATCCTTTAGTAGGGTAGATTATTTTAACAGATATTATTTTGAAAACTGGGATCCAATAGAAAGTATGCCTACACCAGGTGTTTTATATATAGTTACTCCAAGTCAATATGTAGGACTACGGCATAAATTATTTTTTAATGTTAAGAAGCAAATTAATTATCCCAACGGGCAAGAAGCTTTCTTTATGGTAAGTGCTGATAAATGAGTATAATAAAGTGATGAGTAAAATTTCTGTTGTTTTGGCAGTTTATAATGAAGAAGAGAATTTGGCAAGGTGCCTAGATTCTATTAAAAATTTGGCTTGGGAAATTGTGGTTGTAGATGGCGGTTCTACCGATAATACCGTGAAGATAGCTAAAAAGTATGATGCTAGAGTAATAGAAACAGACAATCCTCTCAACTTTCACATCAATAAAAACAAAGCTATTGATGCGGCAAGAGGAGATTGGATATTACAGCTAGATGCCGATGAGCAGGTGACAGATGAATTGGCCCAGGAAATAAAAGAAGCAACCACGCGCCCGGATGTTGATGGTTATTGGATTCCCAGACTAAATCTTTTCTTAAATAAATTTTTGAAAAAAGGTGGTCAGTATCCGGACTATACTTTAAGGTTGTACCGAAAGGGAAAAGGAAGGCTGCCGGCCAAAGATGTACATGAACAGGCTAAGGTGGAAGGAATAACAGGGTATCTTCAACAAAACCTTATACACTTAAGAGATAAGGATTTTGGCCATTATATAGAAGGATTAAACAGATATACAACCTTGATGGCAGTGGAGATGAAAAATAGGGGGGAGAAAACTGATTTTATCAATTTCATCTCCTATATTTTGCTTAAACCTACCTGGTGGTTTTTGAAAACCTATATAAGACATAAAGGTTTTATGGATGGATTTGCTGGATTTGTCTTCTCGTTATTTTCATCCTTGAGATATCCTTTGTCATATATAAAGCTTTGGAATAGCAAATGAAAGTAGCAATAAACATTACTTCACTTGAAAATGCACATAAGAATCGAGGTATCGGCTACTATACAAGAAACTTGATAGATTCATTAGAAAACAATACCGATATTCAAGTAGTTAAATTTAGGGATATTAATGAATTAAGTAACGTAGATCTAGTTCATTACCCGTGGTTTGATTTCTATTTTAGAAGCCTACCTCTAATAAGCAAATACCCAATTATTGTGACCATTCATGATGTGATGCCATTAATTTTCAGAGATAAATATCCGGTCGGAATAAGAGGAAAAGTTAATTTTCAATGGCAAAAATTTGCTTTAAAAAGAGTAAAGAAGGTCATTACCGACTCCTACGTATCGAAACAGGATATCCGAAAATATCTTTTTCTGGAGGAGAGTAAAATTGAGGTAGTACATTTGGCTGCAGATAAAAAATTCAAAGTCATTTCTAATTCTGAATCCTTAAGGGTTAAATTGAAGTATCATTTACCCGAAAGATTTTTACTATATGTAGGAGATGCTAACTATGTTAAAAATCTTCCATTTTTGATAAAGGGATTTAAAAGACTAAGGGAGCAATCGGAATCACGAGAGTTAAAATTGGTTTTGGTTGGAGGGGTATTTTTGAAAAAGACTGAAGGTATAGATCATCCGGAGTTGGCTAGCCTCAAAGAAACACTTAAACTGATAAATGATTATGATTTGACTGACCATATTATTAGACCAGGTCAAATAGACGATGATGACCTAGTGGGTATATATAACTTAGCAACAATTTATGTACAGCCTTCTTTGTATGAAGGCTTTGGGTTACCCGTAGTTCAGGCTTTAGCTTGTGGCACACCCGTAGCGTCTTCCGAAGCAGGGAGCTTGAAGGAGATAGGAGGGAGTGCGGTCATTTATTTCAATCCAACCAATCTGGATCAGATGGTAACAATTTTAAAAGATATCTTGTCTGATAAGAATCTAAATAAAAAATTGAGCATTATGTCTACGGAGCAGTCTAAGAAATTTTCATGGGAAGAAGTAGCATACGAAACTAAAAAGATTTATGAGGCAGCTCTTTAGATTTAACCGTTATATTTTAATCTTTGTTCTGTTCTTATTATGGAGAATTTATCTATTAGTACTGCTAAAGTTTTCTATATTATTTATCCCTCTTGAATATAAAGATAGATTCTTAGGAGGAGGGCCATTCTACCATTCAGTTTTACCGGAGATCTTTTCCTGGGCAAATTTTGATGGTGAGCATTATTTATCAATAGCCATTTTTGGCTACAAGGCTTTGGAGCAAGCTTTCTTTCCCGTGTACCCCTTACTTATAAATTTTATTACCCTACCCTTCAGAGATGATCTCTATTCATCTCTACTCTCTGCTACTATAGGAGGAATTTTAATTTCCAATATTGCTTTCCTCTTTGCATTGTTTATATTATTCAAATTAGTTAAAGAGGACTACACGGAAGAAGTGGGAGTATGGACCCTGTTGTTACTGCTTGCCTTTCCCACCTCTTTTTATTTTGGCTCTGTTTACAACGAATCTCTATATCTTCTTCTGTCTGTGAGCTCGTTTTACGCCGCAAGAAAAAAAGGTTGGCTCTTAGCAGGAGTTTTAGGTATGGTTGCTTCCGCTACCAGGGTATTTGGTATTATACTTTTTCCAGCTTTATTAATAGAAGCTTGGCAACAGAAAAATAACAAAGCCATACCTTATCTATTTTTGATACCACTGGGGCTAATAGGTTATATGCTGTATCAGTGGATTACAGTTAATGACCCGCTAGCCTTTTATCACCTCCAACAGATAGTTGGACAACAACATCAAGCAGGAATAGTTTTATTACCACAGGTTTATTATAGATATATAAAGATTCTTCTGGATACAAGCTTAATTGTTCCCATTTATCAGACCATGGTATTGGAGATTTTTGTCGGTACCCTATTTTTAGTTGCTCCCCTATATGGTTATATACAAAGGCTAAGGTTATCTTATGTTTTTTATGCATTAGTGGGATTTCTACTTCCGTCCATTCAGGGGAGTCTGTCATCGATTCCCAGGTATGTTATAGTACTTTTCCCCAGTTTTATAGCTATGGCGCTTCTTGTTTGTAAATTCCCAATTTGGATCAGGATATTAATCATTGTTGGATCTGTGTTATGGTTGAGTGCAGAGACTATCTTGTTTTTGAGAGGATACTGGGTTGCATGA
>CAZGFG010000003.1:0-18312 GCA_964524895.1 uncultured Gammaproteobacteria bacterium
TTATAGGCGGAGTCTTCAAAAAAATTTTATAGACTTCTTTTATAGAAGCGGCGGGGGTGTTGGCTAGATTGGTTTGGCTGTTTTGGCTTTTTATTTGGAGAGGTTAAAGCTTTGGCCCCGTTTGCCAAACTAGACACCAAATTTGATGCTACCGAAACCGGCTTTTGAATATCTTGAGCAATATTTTCTCCTGATTCTATAATTTTATTTAATTTATCCAAAGCTTTTTTTAAATCCCGCAGGATCAAAAAAACCTGGATACCGGTAATAGCCAGAAAAATAGAAAGCAGGGCAATCAAGAAAATTAAGGCAATCTGCAGAAAATCCATTGGCTTAATATACCACAAAACTACTTCTTCAGAAACACGGTTCTTTCTACTTTGGCACTCTGTCCAGATTTACCGGTAGAAGTCACTACAATATTATTTACACTTTCTGTCAACTTAATATCCTGGGTAAATTTACCCGATAAATCAACTTGGATTTCCTGGTTATTTATACTCACCTTAGCTTCCGGATCTGTTTTCCCTTCTACCTTAACAAAATCATTCTCAATAGTAACTTGGTTTGGAGGAGAAGAAACTTCCAAAAAAGGGGCTCCTACCAAAAAGCTATACTCAAACCAGAGATATCCAAAAAAAGCAAAAATTAATGTTACCACCACTGCCCCTAAAGCCTTACTTGGGGTAACCTGGAATCTCCTGTTACCTAGAGGATGTGACCAAGCCTCCATGATACGCGGAGGATTTTTGGTATCGGAAAATTCGCGACGGTAAATGGCCAGCAATTTTTCCGTATCCAATCCTAAAAACTTACCATAATTTTTTATAAATCCCTGAACAAAAGTGGAAGGAGGTAGTTTATTATATTGCCCGGCTTCCAAAGCAACTAACATCTCTTTTCGAATCTTAGTTGCCTTCTCTATCTCCTCGAGAGTATAAATCTTTTTTTCTCGTTCCTCTTTTAATACTTGTCCTACGGTTCTCATAACTTTTAATGCGTTAATTTAAATTACTTTGGGAAGATCATAATTATCCTGTTTTCCAGATTTGGTTTGGAAACCATCTTAAAACCAATTTTCCTATAAACCTTTAACGCAGGATCATTTTGTGAGTGAACCTCCAACCAAAAACCCTTATCCCCTTCTCTCTCCATTACCCTCTTTAGAAAATCACAAGCCAAACCTTTCCCTCGGGATTGCTCATATAGTCTGATGGCCAAAGTAGTATCATAAATTTCATGATCAAAATCTAATATATATTCTCTTTGAGGTAAGTTTTTATCCGCCGCCCACATCAATCCTAACAAATTTCCTAGCCGATCTGATAACACATAGGCTCTTCTGCCGGTTTTAAACCAATTCCGTGCACTCCGGGAATCTTTAAACCTTCCTAAATCATGAGTAAATCTTGCTACCTGGGAATCTAGGTGCGTATAAGAGATAAGCTGGTTAATTTGTTTTTCCCCGATACCTCGATAAAAATTTAAGTCTCCTATAGGGGAATGGAGGATTTCAAGCCTTGTTTGCTTCATAGATAGAATGATAACAAATTAGTCTATTTTTTAATATAATAGGTGAGTGAAAATAAAAGTTTTGTCTTGGAATATCTGGAAGGGCAAACATCTCGATCAAGTAATCGAGCTTTTGCGGAAAGAGGGTGCAGACGTGGTCGGCTTACAAGAGGTCATACAATCCCCCTCAATACTCAATCAAGCCAAGGTCATAGCCCAAAGTTTAAATTATCAATTTTTTTATTGTCCGACCTTTACCACCGATAGGCACGATCCCATCTTTGACATCGGGAATGCTTTTTTGGCCAAGATGCCTATAGAGGAACCTACTTGTCGGCTATTATCCAACCTTGATACCTACCAAAAAGATGCTGCTACCGAACCCAGAGGGATAGTCAAAGCTAGCCTACAGATAGGTGAGTATAGGATAAATTTTATTACCACCCATTTGGCTTATTCAAAGGAGCTTGAGGATAGCACAATTCGGATGTCACAACTTAATAAGCTTTTGCCGCTATTGGGGGAGGAAAAACTTGTTTTGATGGGGGATTTTAATAGTCTACCGGACAGTGAAATAATAAAAACATTGGAGCAAAAACTAATAAATGTGGACCCCGATCCGATACAAGACAGCTGGACCGATTATCAGGATCCCTCCAACCCTACATACAGAATTGATTATATTTTTACAAGTAAAGACCTAAAAGTCCTGAATTTTCGAATGCTGGAGTCTAATGCTTCCGATCATAAACCATTAATAATAGAGCTGGAATTCTAATTACTGGCCAGATGAGCTTTGCTGGGCGGCAAGATACTCCTCTGCATTACGAACCAAAACATCCCTGGGCTTACTCCCCTCACCTGTCCCAACAATCCCTGCTTCTTCCAGCTCATCCAAAATCCTGGCTGCCCTGGCATATCCAACCTTAAGTCTCCTTTGCAGAAGCGAGGCAGAGGCACGGTCATATTGGCAAACAGTCCTGACCGCTTCTTCAAAAAGATCATCCCTATCTCCTGATGCCCCTTTCCCCATTCTGCCGATTGGCATCTCGGTTACCTCGGTAGTGTATTGAGGAACAATCCCGCTTTCTTTTAGAAACTTAATCAAATTATTTATTTCACCATCCTGGACAAATACTCCCTGAATACGGATTGGTTTTGAAGCATCCGGAGGCAAAAACAACATATCTCCACGGCCAAGCAGCTTTTCCGCTCCCGGCCCATCCAAGATTACCCTGGAGTCAACCATTGATGACACATTAAAAGCAATCCGGCAGGGGATATTGGCTTTAATTAAACCGGTGATAACATCAACCGAGGGTCGCTGTGTGGCTACTACCAAATGAATACCGGTCGCTCTGGCCAGTTGGGCTATTCTGGTAATGGCATCTTCTACCTCAACCGGGGCAAACATCATTAAATCAGCCAGTTCATCAACTATGATCACAATATACGGAAGGGCCTGAAATCCGGACATATCATTATAGCCCTGGATATTCCTTACACCTACTGATTGGAACAATTTATACCTTCTGTCCATTTCTGCCATAGCCCACTTCAAAGAGGATAAAATTTTCTCCGGTTCTGTGATTACCGGAGTCAAAAGATGTGGGATACCGTTGAAACTGGATAACTCTACCCTTTTGGGATCTATTAAGATCAATTTTAACTCATCCGGAGAATTTCTAAACAAAAGGGAGGTAATGACTGCACTCAACATGATCGACTTACCGGAACCCGTAGTACCGGCAATTAAACAATGCGGCATCCGGTCCAAATCCACTATCATAGACTTTGAGGCGGTATCCCGTCCTAAAGCAACCGCCAACTTTGATTTATGTTTGGCCATCTCCTCCGACGCCAAAACTCCTTTTAGACCCACTACCTCCAATGAACGATTGGGGACTTCTATACCAACCAAAGATTTACCCGGAATGGGTGCTTCAATCCTAACTGTACCGGTAGGAGTAGCCAAGGCTAAAGCCAAATCATGCTGAAGATTGGCAATTTTGGAAATTTTGGTGCCTGCAGATATCTCAAGTGCATATTGAGTAACAGCAGGACCGCCGTTAACTTCCGCCACCCGAGCTTGGATACCAAAAGAATCCAGGGTTCTCTCTATCAAAGCTGCATTCTTTTTAACGTCTCCTCTTTCGGCCGGAGAACCAACTTTATCGGATAACAAATTCAAAGGGGGATATTTCCAAACTTTACTCTGTCCGGCTACATTTTGAACTAAGGCATCTGCAATTATTCCTTCACGAACCGGTTCCTTACCAATCTGTCTAATCCTGGACTTATCATCTACGCCGGAAACTCTAATTGGTATATTTTTAGCCTCAAAAGTTCGTGGCCGATTAAAGATCGGCTTCCATACCTTATCTTTCAAAAACCCAAATACTGCTCCGAAGATAGCCAATATCTGACTCAAAGAAGTATTGAATAAAACTACCAAACCTACCAAAAATACCAAAGCCAAAACCGCCAAAGCCCCCAAGATTGTTACAAAGCTTGACAGTTGTAGCCATAAATTCAAACCTAGTCTACCAGCCCGAGCTTCATCAAAAGCCGCAGTCAATCCGGTTACGGAAAGAATAAGCAATATCATCCCAAGCAATACATTAGTTTGAGCAAAGCTCCACTTTACCCTCTGCAACACTAATCCGGATAGGATAAAAAGAAGAGGTGACAAGAAAGCTGTCCACCCAAAAAGCTCAAATAAAACTTGCCTCCAAAACTGTAAAGATGCAGAGTCTGTGAGAAGAGCAACCGCCGATAGAACCGCCAGAAGAAAAGAGATTAAAGAGGCGATAGCTGTAACTGTTTTCTGTTTAAGTTTGAGTCTGGGCAACTTATAAACCGACCGCCTTCTAGACATAAAGTGAGTTAATTATACCACAAGTTGTTATACTATAGGATATATTCCTATACTTCTACAATTATGGGTAGTATCAGTGGTCTCCTTTCTGTAGCTTGGTACAAAAACTTTTCCAGATTCTCCTCGATCAACTTCCTAGTGAAACGCCAATCAGAGATCATATTACCATGCTTTGCCAGACTGTTTTTTACAACTTGCCTTGCTTCATCCAACAAATCTTCCGCAATAGCTTCGAAAACAAACCCACGAGAGATAATATCCGGTTCCCCACCCATAGTGCCACTTTGGTGATTAAATGGTATAACAACTATCACAATTCCCTCTTCACTCATTAATTTTCTATCGCGTAAAACTACGCTGCCTATGTCTCCGACTCCCAAACCATCCACATAGATATTTTGTATTTCAATACGTCCCAGTATCGATAAATTATTTTTGGTTATCTTGATAATATCCCCATCTTCTGCATCTACCAGCTGTTTTGTCGTATAGCCCAACTCCTGTGCCATTTTGGAAAAAAGCTTCATATGTCGGAAAGTTCCTCCAATTGGGAACATAAATTCCGGTTTAATTAGGTTTACCATCAATCTCAATTCCTCTACAGCGGCATGCCCGGAAACATGCAAATTGGAGGTAATAACTGAATAGTAGACATTTACACCAAGCCTGGTAAGAGAATCTATTAAAGCATTATAAGCAGATTCTGTAGAGGGAATGGGGTCTGCTGAAAATACTACGCTATCCCCTGCTGCTATTTTTACCTGCTTGTGTTCTCCGTTTGCTACCCTAGAAAGCGATGAGCCGGGTTGTCCTTGAGAACCGGCAATCAAAATAAGCATCTTATTGTCGGCAAAAGAGGTGATAGAATCAGGAGCAACTATAATACCGGGAGGAACGTCAATGTAACCTAAATCCCTGGCTACTTGGAAATTATTTTCAAAAGACCGGCCGGCCAAAGCCACTTTACGCCCTGTTTTGACCGCTACATTGATAGCCTGCTGCATTCTGGATAAATTAGAAGAGGTCATGGTTATAAGCACTTTTCCGGGAGTTTCCAAAGCCACCTTTTCAAAGGAGGACTCGATAGATTTCTCCGACGGGTTAAATCCCGGCTTATCCACGCGTAAACAGTCGATAAGCAAAAGCTTAACCCCTTGGGCGCCTAACTGGGCTACCCGAGCCACATCAGTTACCTGGCCGGAAACCGGGGTCCAATCAATTTTGAAATCTGCCTGATGAATAATTTTGCCCACAGGGGTATCAATAACTATCCCCATTGAATCCGGTACCGAGTGGGAAACTTGATAAAAAGAAACTTTAAAGGCTCCCAGATTTAAATTATCGGTAATTTTTACTTCTCTGATCTGGTTTTTGGGCAAATTATGTTCGGAAAATTTCGAGCGAATAAAGCCTGCAGTTAGTCTTTGGGTATAAATTGGAGCTTGCAATTCGGGCCAAATGTAAGGAAGGCCCCCGATATGATCGTCATGCCCGTGGGTAATAATAATCCCTTTTATTTTCTGTTTTTTATCTCGCAAGTAGGAAATATCGGGAATTACCAGATCCACACCCGGCATGGCTTCATCCGGAAAACCTACCCCACAATCAACAATAATAATGTCATTACCATACTCATAAACATACATATTTTTGGTAACATCACCTACTCCTCCTAAAGGGATTAATTTTAATTCTCCCAAGGAAAAAGCTTGCTTGGTATCCTGTGTAAATTTCGGTTTAAATGATTTCATATTCTTAACTTCCCAGATACTCCCCAATATTTTGAGTGGTGACAGTAAATGGCCCTTGTTGTCCTTCCACAATTTTCACTGCTACCTTTCTGGCAATTGTTTGCAAAGTTCTGGACAAAGACCTGATACCGGCATCAAACCCCAACGGTCTGATAATAGTAGGCCAAACTAAATCTTCTATTACTATCTTACTGGTATCCATTCCCGCTTCCTGCAAAATCTTCGGCAGTAAATATCTTTGGCCGATGATTTGTTTTTCCTCATCTGAATAAGAAGGCATCTGAATCGGCTCTAATCTGTCAAGCACAGCTGTTGCAATATTGCCGGTATTATTAGCAGTTGCGATAAACATAACTTTGGATAGATCGTAGGGAAAATCTAAATAATGGTCAATAAATGCTTGATTTTGCGCAGGATCCAGTAGCTCTACCAGTACTCCCATGATATCCGCTCTGGCATCTTCCATAACCCTATCTATCTCATCAAGCAATATAACCGGGTTATCCACCTTGGCACTTCTGATGGCCTTTATAATTTGGCCGGGCTCTGCATCCGACTTTACCCTAGATTGTCCTCTTAGTTGCAAAGGATCTCCTAACCCTCCAAAAGGAATTCTAACAATGGGCCTGCCCAAGCTTTCCGCAATAGAATAAGCAATCGAAGTTTTACCTGTACCTACCAGACCAACAAAAGCCAATATGGGAGCATGAAATCCTGCCATGGTGTTATTGCGTTTATGTAAAATCATTACCGATAAATACTCCAGTACTCTATCCTTAACTACCTTTAACCCGTAATGTTCCTTATCTAAAATTTGCCGGGCCCGGTTAAGATCCAAAATATCTTCTACTACTTTACCAAATGGTAAGCTTACAATAAATTCAACAAAGGCTACCAGTTTTTGGAACTGCGGACCATCGCCGGGAAATCTTAACAAATTGGAAAGCTTCTCTTTAACATCTTCCGGGATTTGAGAGGAATCGATCTTTTGCTTAAGCTGGTTTATTGAACCTTGGGCAGAATTGTCCATGTTTTTAGAAGGTAGTGTTAAGTCCTATCTGACTTAATTGTAATCAAAAAGAGAGTTTTTTTGTAGTCAGATTAACGCCCAAAACCTCTACCACCTCTGTCCCTACCTGCCGGGCGAGCCGGTCTTCCCTCTGTTCGGCTTCGGCCAAAGCCTCCCGGCCTTCGGTCAAAAGAGCTTCTCTCTCCAAAACCTCTGCTGCCTCGTCCACGATCAAAACTTCTCCCACCCCCAAAACTCCTACGGCCTTGGGGTCTACCCTCTGATTCCGGCTTTATATCCGATCCAAATAACATCGACAGGCCGATTTTACCTTCAGGCGATACATCTGTAACCCTAACTTTTACCTCCTGCCCTTCGGAAACTACATCCTCCGGTTTCTCTACATGCCCGGGGGCCATTTGAGAAACATGAACCAATCCATCCTTACCCGGTAGTATTTCGACAAACGCGCCAAACGGAGCTATACGCACTACTTTACCCACAAATTCTTCCCCAACCTCCACTTTTCTAAACATTCCGTTTATAGCCTCAATGGCCTTGTCTACCCCTTCGGAGTTTGTTCCGGAAACCATAACCGTACCGTCATCTTCTATATCAATGGATGCACCGGTTTTTGCAATAATTGAATTAATATTTTTACCACCCGGCCCAATCAAAGCACCAATATTGCTGGGCTCAATATGTAAAATCTCAACTCTGGGAGCATGCGGTGAAAGAGGCCCTGCAGAAGGAACAACTGCTTTCATCTGCTCCAAGATAAACAATCTGGCTTTTTTACCCTGTTTAAGAGCCTCCTCAATAATCTCAAAGGTAATCCCTTCCAGTTTTGTGTCCATTTGGATAGCGGTAATCCCCTTATCTGTTCCTGAAACCTTGAAGTCCATTTCACCGTAAAAATCTTCAACAGCCCTCATATCGGTAATAACTTGGAACTTTTCTTCACTCGAGAGCAGTCCTAAAGCAATTCCGGCAACCGGTGCCTTAAGAGGCACACCCGCATTAAGCAAAGCCAAGGTTGACGCACAAAGAGCAGCTTTAGAGGTAGAAGCATTGGCTGCTAACACTTCCGATACTACCCGAATCGCATAAGGGAACTCTTCTTCCGTAGGTATAACTGCAATTAAAGATTTTTCTACCAAAGCTCCATGGCCAATATCCCTTCTGCTTGGTGAACTCAACCTTTTAACTTCACCTACCGAGAACGGATTAATACTCATATTATAGTGATGCATAAACCTTTTTTGCCTTTCCCCTTCCATCCCTTCTAAGGTTTGTTGCAGGGAGGGAGCGCCTAAGGTAACAACAGATAAAACTTGAGTGTCGCCTCGCTGGAATAATGCACTTCCGTGAGTTCTGGGTAAAATTCCAACCTCCATTTGCAGCGGCCTGACTTCTTCCATCGCCCGACCATCTACCCGCTGATTTTTTTGTAAGACGGTTTCATTCATAATCTCCTTGGCTACCTTGTCAAAAATACCGGAGATTATTTGGGGTGTTAAGGTTTCTGCATACTTGGCTGCCAACTCTTCTTTGATCCTGTCACCGGTTGCTTCGTGCCAAGGGTGTTCTTTATCAAAAAGGGCTGCGGTGATCATATCTTTGGCCAGTTTCTTGACCTCGGAAAGTAGTGCTTTTTCTATCTCCTCTGCTAAATGGGAATAAGTCTGTTTTTCTTTACCCGCTTCTTTGGTAAACTCTTCAATTAAGGAAATAATCGGCTGGGCGGCTTTATATGCTTCCTTGATTCCCGAGAAAACTATCTGATCATCTACTTGGTTTGCTTGGGTTTCAATCATAACCACTTTATCTTTAGTGGAAGCTACCATCAAATCCATATCCAAATGTTCCATCTCCGCAACAGTGGGGTTAATTTCCAGCTGTCCTTCCTTGGCACCAACTCTGGCTCCTGCCAGTGGGCCATGCCAAGGTATAGAAGATATAGCTAGAGCAGCAGAAGCACCAATCAAACCGACAATATCAGGGTCGTTAGCTTGATCTATGGATAAAACCGTAATAATTATTTGGACTTCATGTTTAAAATCTTTTGGAAAAAGCGGTCTGATAGAGCGGTCGATCAGACGACCGGTTAATACGGCCTCGTCTGATGGTCTTGTTTCCCTTTTGATAAATTTGGAAGACGAAATTCTACCTCCTGCATAATGTTTTTCCACATACTCAACAGAGAGTGGGAAATAGCCAATATCTTCTGTCAGGGGTTTTGTAGCCACTGTTGCCAAGACTACAGTTTCTCCCCAGGATACAACCACTGCAGAATCAGCCTGCTGTGCAAGCTTACCGGTTTCTAATTTTAATTTTCGACCATTAAGATCGATCTCTTTCGTAACTATTTTTGACATTTATTTTGGGGATTTGGAAACTGTGGAAGAGGCAACTAGTTTAAACTAATTCTCTCTTTGCAATCCCCAAATCCGCTAACTTTTTTAATTATACCACAAATACCCTCTGGTAACAAAATTTTACTTGGACAATCCCAATTTATCTATAACAATTTTATACCTCTGGATATCCTTTTTGACCAAATACTGCAGCAGTCTTCTTCTTTTGTTAACCATAGAAAGAAGGCCTCTTCGGGAGTGCACATCATGCTGATGTTCTTTCAAATGAGCGGTTAAATTTTTGATCTGTTCTGTTAAAAGAGCAATCTGAACTTCAGGAGAACCTGTGTCACCGGACTTGGTGGCAAACTCTTTAATTATTTGTTGTTTAATCTTTTGATCAAGTGGCATCTTTCCTTTCTTTTGGTAAACCTCGGTGCCAAGAAGTAATACCTAAACTAATGTGCGCATATTACCAGAAAACCTTTGTTAAAGCAAGGGAGGATTAGTCAGAATTCTTGATTGCTCGATTTAAGTCAACTATTAATGAAACTAAACCATAAGAAGCAATGAAACTTACCCCTCCAATAATCAGTTGGGATTGTGGCAAGTTGCTAGATGGCAGTTCTCCTGCCACCAACCTATGAATTTTCTCCCGAATCTCTTCGATCTTAAGTAACCTTGGTAAATTAACTGGTGGTTCTATAGGTTCTCCTGCTCTATGATGAGCTCTAATTTCTTTTGCTACTGCTTGAAGATCTGCTATAAAACCAAGGATCGGGAGTCCGGAAGATGGATGGGAAAATCGATACCTACTATCGGCAATCTGGGCATGCCGCTCTGCATCTTCAATGGCACCCATGTGGTATCAGTAAAACATAGTAGATTAGCTTTGTCCAGATAGTAAATTAACCTAAAGAGGAACCTTTGAAGATTTTGGGGGTAAGCCATTCGGGTTCAACCGTTTCAGAAACTACCCCTTCACCTGCCGGCCGCTCTTCCGGGGAAGGCTGATTTTCCGACATAGTTACCGTTGGTGTAGTATATGGTTCGACTTCCGGCTGCTGGAAGGAAGGTTGGGGTGCTTGAGGTTGAGCGGGCTGGATAAACGGTACATTTGGAGCCGGTTTGGGGGTAAAAGAGCCAAGGTCCAGCTTTTGACCTGCCTGTTGGGAAGCCGGTTGAGGTTTTCTACCACCCACCCGTAAGGCTTGGGCAATCGCCATATAAGTGTCTGCATTCACTTTTTCACCGGACAAGTTATTGGTAGCTTCAAAGATCCCTGCCAAAAGGTTGCTGGCAGGATCTGCATTAAAAGGCAAACCTAAATCTACTAGTATCGAGGCCATCATTTCCGAGACGGAAGAGCTGGCAGTATCTATTACATTTGTTTGCCCAAAACCCGTGTTGGCCACTTGGTTGTCAATATTTACAATATGGGTACCGGAAAAGACTTGGCTGTTTTGCGTGTAAAGGTTCCCCAAAGCGTTTAAATTCAGCCCTCCAATAACAAAAATCAAATCAAAACCACTTCCTTGATATTTCTGTATAATCCTAGAGGGTTGGAAGGATTGTCCGGGTAATACCTGGAAAACCAAATTTAAATTATTGTTTTCTGCAAACCAATCCAACTTCTGCAATGCCGGCACTGTTCCATCAGAAGCTGCCACTCCTTCCATAACCAAGGTCAAATTTCCTCCCCCGGTTTGCGGGATAGTACTTTGGATATGGTCTATTCCAAAAAGATGTGCTTGAGAAACTCTTAGAGTATCTTGGGATACAATAACAACTTGCTTTCCTTGTTCTTCTAAAGACAGAAAAAGGGAAAGCCCTGCCGCTAAACGATCAACATCCAGATTTGCAGGCAAAGCAATAAGGATATTTTTGGCAGTTGGAAGTAATTTTTTAAGTTCTGTTACTTGAGTATCGTATTTCACGCCTAATTTCCCTTTGCAGCGATTCTAACACAATTATAGGCCTGCAGCAAATTTACCTAAATTGCTCTGAAAGATTCTACAAAATCCCCTATCTGAAAATCTAAAGGTGGCTCAAACATCATTCCGCAATCATTCCCCTTCTCAACTTTATTTACCTCTTCTTTTACCTTCTTCAAAGACTTTAATTTTGTTTCCGCCAGAATCTGGTTATCTCTTACTACCCTAATCCTTTGACCTTTGGCAATTGACCCTTCCAAAATTCGGCAGCCGGCAATCCGCTCGTTTTTCCCATATGGAAACTCGGCTATAACCTCTGCCCGTCCCAACACTTCTTCTACTTGCCCCACCCGTAATAAATCATCAATAACCTCTTCCATCTCTTCCAGAAGCTCGTAAATAATATTGTAGGTCCTAACTAAAACCTGTTCTGTCTCTGCCAATTTTGCTACCGTGGGAGCTACTTTAACATTAAATCCAATTACAATTGCCCCTACAGCCCCAGCGGTTTTAATATTTTCTTCTGTAATATCTCCTGTACCGGTAGAAATGAATTCAACCACCTTATTTTCCTCATTAAACTTATCCAGTGAGGATTGGATTGCCTCCAAAGAGCCCTGTTTGTCTGCCTTGATAATAAGCTTTAAAGTTTTAGTCCCCCCCTCACTAAGCTTATCCAGCAAGCTGCCGGCTTTATAAGCCTCTGCCAGTCCCTGACTTTCCTGCCCCAAAGTTGCCCCAACCGGTGGTACTGCCTCCAAACCCAGTATCTCCACAGGCGCAGAAGGCCCGGCCTTTTCCAGAGGTTTGCCTGCATAATCAAACATTCCCCTTATTTTCCCTTTCACCCCACCAATCAACACCATATCTCCTTTTTTCAATGTTCCGTTTCTGATAAGCAGCGTGGCAACCGGGCCTTTGAATTTATCTAAACTGGATTCAATTACCACCCCCCCAGCAGCAAGAAAATCATCACCTTTTAACTCGTGCATTTCTGCTACCAAATTAATTACTTCCAGCAGTTTATCCACTCCCTCACCGCTTTTTGCAGACAGTTCTACTATCGGCACATCTCCTCCGTATTCCTCAATCACTACTTTATGATCTGAAAGCTGCTTTTTGACCTTTTGCATCTGGATATTTTTATCAACCCCTGGTAAATCTATCTTATTTACAGCCACGATCATGGATACTTTAGCCGCTTGGATGTGTTTTATTGCCTCAATAGTTTGAGGCATGATTCCGTCATCGATTGCTACCACCAAAACGGCAATATCTGCCACTTTTGCGCCTCGGGAACGCATCTTTTCAAAAGCAGCATGGCCGGGAGTGTCAATAAAAGTAATTTTCTTGCCTTCATGTTCTGCCTGATAAGCTCCGATATGCTGGGTAATACCTCCGTGCTCTTTAGCTGCAACAGCAGACTTGCGGATAAAATCCAAAAGCGTGGTCTTGCCATGATCAACATGGCCCAATATGGTTACAATAGGAGGACGTGTCATTTCTGCCATAATTTTTTCTAAATTAATTTTATACCAGCTCCCAGTAAGAATTAAGAAGTTAGAATTAAGAATTACGGGTAGAAGAATTAGTGCTCATTAGCTTGATTCTTAATTCATTATTCTTGCTTCTTATCTTCAGCTTCAATGTCTGCTTCTGCATCTGCCGCAGCTTGCGGATCCTCGGTAGCGGAAGGTTCCTCTAACTGACTATTCTTATATTCGTCTTGCTCGGCCGCGGTAATATTCTCCTCCACTGCCTCTGCTACGGCCTCGCCTGGAGATTTAGTCGGATCTGTTGCTTCTGCTTTTTCTTCTTGTGCGCTGGTTTCTTCGGCCGGTAGCTGTTGTGTCTGTTGGGCTGCACCTGACGGAGCTTGAGCAGGCTCCTCTTTCTGTTCACCTGTTCCGGCGGGTTCACCCAAACCCTCAATATCAATTTTCCAGCCGGTTAGCTTGGCTGCCAACCTTACATTTTGTCCCCCCTTGCCGATCGCCAATGAGAGCTGGTCTTGTGGCACCAAAACTTTGGCTATATTCTCTTCCTTATTTAAATGAACTTGAATATCTTTAGCAGGAGAAAGAGCGGCAGCAATAAAGCGGGCTGGGTCCTCCGAATAGGAAACAATATCTATCTTCTCCTCGCCTAATTCACTCATTACAGCCTGAACCCGGACTCCTTTTTGACCAACCAAAGATCCTACCGGATCTACACCTTCTTGGGTGCTGATGGCAGCCAGTTTAGTCCTGGAGCCTGCTTCGCGGGCAATCAATTTGATCTCAACACTGCCAGATTGGATTTCCGGCACTTCTGTAGTAAATAAACCCTTAACAAGTCCCGGATCAGACCTGGATACTACAACTTCTGAGCCACGGCTACCTTCCCTAATTTCTTTAACAAAAAACTTTAACCTCTGATTCTGGTGGTATAACTCACTATGTATCTGCTCTTGAGGAGGCATTACCCCCTCTGCCCTGCCTATATCAACAAAGTAAGTATTGCCCTCTTGGCGCTGAACAACTCCTGATATGACCGAGCCAACTTTACCTTCGTATTCGGACAAGATAGCTCCTCTTTCTGCTTCATTTAACTTTTGCATAATGACCTGTTTGGCAATAGAAGCGGCAATTCTGGCAAATCCCGGAGGGGTAACATTTTTCTCACCTTGAAAAATAGAAATCTCTCCTGTGACTGGGTTTACTTGAGAAGTAAACTCCTCAAAATCTTCTGGGATCGGCTCATTTCTTAAAAGTAAGTCTTTCTTGTAGGCTGCCAATGCGGCAGAGCGGATGGCATCTAAAACCACACTTACCTCTACCCCTTTTTCAGAGGCTATTTGATTTAAAGCTGCTGCAAATTCTGTTCGTGCTTGTGCCATATATAATTAAAAAGGTGGGACAAGCCCACCTTACAAGTTCTTTGTAATATTAACCAACCACATTTTAATCTCTTCCCAATATCAAGTCAAGCCCAATCTGTTAGAATTAACTATAAATGGATACTGCCATAGAATTATTAATCCATGAATTAGTTCATTTGTTAGTCGGGTTACTGCTGGGTTTGATCCTTTTTAAAGCTACGGGGAAAAAGCAGACTATTTTTTGGACAATGGCAGCCACACTGCTTATAGACAGCGACCACCTGATTGATTATCTGTTTGCTTATGGATTTAATCTGGATATAAATAATGTCACTGGCGGTGCTTACTTTAAATTGAATCGGCAACTCTTTTTGCCTCTACACTCTTGGGAACTGGCCATAGTATTAATCCTTATAGGATTATTTACCAAAAGCAAATCAAAGTTTAAATATCCCCTGCTGTCAATCGGTTTAGGATTTTTTGGGCACCTTTGGGTAGACCAACTCACTAATATGCAAACCAACCAAGGAATTTATTTTCTCATCCTAAGAATGCTTCACGGATTCTCATCACCCAGGTTCTGGTAAATATTAAAACCAGCTTTTTTTCTCTCCTAACCTTTTTAGCTCCTCGTACAGTTGTTTTTCCTGTTTTGAAGGATTTTGAGGGACTTGTAAATTTACCCTAACAAAATGGTCTCCTCTACCTCCTCTTAAATTTGGGGCTCCCTTACCTTTTAACTTAACCAGTGATCCAGGTTGAGTCCCCGGTGGCACCCTAACCTTAACCTTGCCACTTACGGTATTAACTTCAAATGTATCTCCCAAAACCAGTTGGGGAACATTTACTGTAATTTCGGAAAAAATGTCCGAGCCCTCACGCACAAATTGGGGATGCCTCTCTATCCTAAACACAATATCTATGTCTCCAAAGCGCATCTTAGTTCCATTGTCTACCCCGGCCGGGACCTTTATCTTCATCCTTTTTCTCTCCAGAACCCCTCTTTGGTTTCTTTGCTGCAACTCTATCTCTTTGGTCACTCCTTTTATAGCTTCATCAAAAGATAATTCCATCTGATAGGTAGGCTTGCTTCTGAAGCCCCCAAACCCTCCCGCACCGGCCATCCCGAAGATCTGCTCAAAAAGGTCAAATGGGTCTTCAAATCCTCCGAAGTCGAACTGGGAATTTTGTCCGCCACCTGTTGACCAGGAATAAGTCCTGTATCCTCCCCCAAACGGATTGCCCCCGGCATAAGAACTTTCGGCTCCGCCAAAACCGGCATTTCTATCGAAAGCAGTGTGGCCAAATTGGTCATAAGCCTTCTTCTTATCCGGGCTGGATAAAACTTGGTACGCCTCGGAAACCTCTTTAAACTTTTCCGCAGCACCGGCAGATTTATCTATGTCGGGGTGATGTTGACGGGCCAATTTCCGGTAAGCTGACTTTATCTCCGCTTCCGAAGCGTTTTTACTTATTCCTAATATTTCATAATAGTCTCTCTTAGTAGCCATATGCGTATATTACCAAAAAAGCCTCGGTCCCCGAGGCCTACTTTATACCTTCCATCTTAACCTATCAATTTATTTTATCTTTTCTTCTCACTAGGAAAGATTGGCAGGCCTGTTGGAGTAGTATATGAAAGAGGCTGCTCTTCCTCGGCTCCTGGTAAATCTTCAGGTTTTAGCTCAACCGGCTCGGGCGAAACGGGGTTGCCCATTCCTCTTAATATAGCTACAAATCTTTCCCCTAGACTTTTGCCACTTGTATCCCGTTGTCCCCCTGTTTGGGCTGGCGACGGTTTCAAACCATGAGCTTCCAAAACTTGTCGTGCTCTGCTAATTTCCTGATCTCCGTCTGTAGCCATTATTCTTCTTTCTTTCCTTGTCCGGAGCCATTCGGTCCTGAGCTCATGGTCGAAGGACTTGCCGAAGGATCTTCCTCAACAACTTCACCCTCTACTGCTTCTTCGGTTTTAGGAGCCTCTCCCCCCTGGCCTTCTCCGGCCTCACCTTGGGGCTGTCCTGCTCCGGGCTGACCCTGCTGTCCGTACATAGCAGACCCGATCTTTTGTAAGGATTCAGATAACGCCTCCATTTTTGGCTTCAGGTCTTCAGGGGAAGCAGTCTGTATAACCCCCTTCAGATCGCTTAGCTTCTGCTCCACTTCTGTCCGTACATCAGCCGAAATTTTATCCCCGGCTTCTTTCAAAGACCTCTCGGCAGTAAAAACCAAAGTATCGGCCTGGTTTCTGGTTTCTACCTCTTCTTTTTTCTTCCTGTCCTCTTCCGCGTGCGCCTCCGCTTCTTTGGTCATTCTTTCAACTTCTTCTTTGGAAAGTCCAGTTGATCCCGTGATAGTGATCTTTTGCTCTTTTCCGGTTGCCTTGTCTTTGGCCGAAACATTCAAGATTCCATTGGCATCAATATCAAAAGTTACCTCGATTTGCGGTACACCTCTGGGTGCAGGAGGAATACCGTCTAAAACGAACCTGCCTAATGACTTGTTATCCGCAGCCATTTCCCGCTCGCCTTGCAAAACATTAATTTCAACTGCCGGCTGGTTATCAGCAGCAGTAGAAAACACCTCTGATTTGGAAGTAGGAATAGTGCTATTTCGTGCAATCAAAGGGGTCCTTACCCCACCTAAAGTCTCTATACCCAAAGTTAAAGGGGTAACATCCAAAAGTAGGACATCTTTAACCTCTCCACCCAAAACTCCACCCTGTATAGCTGCACCGATAGCTACCACCTCATCCGGGTTAATACCTTTGTGAGGTTCTTTGCCAAAAAAATCTTGGACAGACTTTTGCACCGCCGGCATTCGGGTCATCCCTCCTACCAACACCACTTCCCCGATATTTTTCGGTTCTATCTTGGCATCCTTAAGGGCAGCTCTGACGGCATCAAAAGATTTATCTATTAAGGGTTTGACCATAGCTTCAAGCTTTGCCCGAGATAATTTAACCTCCAAATGTTTGGGGCCGGTGCTATCGGCGGTCACAAATGGAATGGAAATTTCCGCCTCTTGGGTAGAGGAGAGCTCAATCTTGGCTTTTTCGGCCGCATCACGAAGTCTCTGCAGAGCCTGCCTGTCGCTTTTTAGATCAATTCCTTCGGCCTTTTTAAACTCATCTGCCAGCCAGTCAATAATTACCTGGTCAAAGTCATCTCCGCCCAAATGGGTATCACCGTTGGTAGATTTAACCTCAAATACTCCCTCGCCCAATTCCAAAATAGAGATATCAAAGGTTCCGCCTCCTAAATCATAGACCGCAATTGTGTGGGCATGAGCTTTATCCAAACCATATGCCAATGCGGCAGCGGTTGGTTCATTGATAATTCTTTGGACATTTAATCCGGCAATTTCACCGGCCTGTTTGGTAGCCTGTCTTTGTGCATCATCAAAATAAGCGGGAACAGTAATAACGGCATCTGTTACTTTTTCACCCAAATAGCTTTCAGCATCGGCTTTAATCTTTTGCAAAATCATGGCTGAAATTTCTTGTGGGGTATACTCATGACCTTCTACCTCAACTACTGCCATGCCGTTTTTACCCTCTTTAATGGTGTAGGGCAGCCATTTGATATCCCTTTGCACTTCCGGGTCATTAAATTTTCGACCCATCAAACGTTTAACGGAAAAAATAGTTTCTTTGGGGTTTACAATCCCCTGTCTCTTTGCTACCCTGCCTACAACATTTTTAATAGGGTTGACAACCGAGGGGATAATATTTTCCCCTTCTGATGAGTGGATCACTTTGGGTTTTCCACCCTCCATGACTGCCACTGCAGAGTTAGTTGTTCCTAAATCAATCCCAACAATTTTTGCCATAATTTATTCTCCTTTCCTTCCTACTACTACCTGGGCAGGTCTAAATACCTTACCATTTAACCTGTATCCTTTTCTTACTACTTCTAATATTTTATTATCTTCCCCACTCCTGGTGTCAACTGCCTCATGCAGGCTTGGATCAAATTCGGAGCCTGTCCCGAGCGCAGTCGAGGGATCTGC
>CAZGFG010000003.1:18412-19489 GCA_964524895.1 uncultured Gammaproteobacteria bacterium
AAAACCGGCAAAAGCTTTTTAATAAGCTCCGCTCCTACATACCTTGTCAGTTCTGACCTGCCTTCTGATACCCTTGATTCCAAATTCCTATAATCGGCTACTGCTCTTTTTAGCTGATTCTCCAAATCCGCTATCTTTACTTCCATATCTGTAATCTTTGTTGGTTCCGCTTTCTTTTTACCCATGTTATATATATCTCCTTCCGGCTTCTTCAATTAGGTTTCTGACATATTTGACATAAGGCAAAACCAGGGAAAAATTCATCCTGGCAGGTCCTATTACCCCCACTACTCCACCGGGAGCAGCCTCGTATCTGGTAAAAACAAACCCTGTTGTCCGCAAATTTTCAAATTCCATATCTTCACCAAACAATATATGGATTGGTTCGGCACCATGTGCTCTTCCAATAATTTCTTGCAGCCTGGGAAACTCGTCAAAGAGAGATAGTACAAACCTGGCTACATCTATATCGTAAAACTCCGGCCAATCTAGAATATTGGCAGCTCCCGCATAATATATCTGGCCATCCTCTTCAACAGCCAATCCCAACATACCACATCGTTGGGCCAAAGCTTTTACCGCTTCCTTAACCATCCGCGCATGTTGCAGCCTCTCTGACATTAACTTCTCTTTAATGGAAACTTCAGCTGCAACAGGCAGCTGTTTTTCCTTCATCAGCTCGTTAACATAGAGGCGCATACCAATTGAAGTTGGGATACGGCCTGCAGACGTATGAGGTTGGCGCAAGAAACCTGCTTCGGTTAACTTACTCATCTCGATTCGGATAGTCGCAGGGGAAACCCCCAAGCTATATTTGCGTTCTATTACTTCCGAACCAACCGGTTCAGCACTGTCAATGTACTCTTCGATTATCGCTTTAAGTAAAGCTTTCTGTCTATCGGTTATATCTGTCATTCCTCGGTTCCTTTCAGTCGCTCAAAACTATAGTGGTGAGTGAAGTCGAACCATTAGCACTAAGATATCACGACTGCTAACAGTTGTCAAGAGGAGGGCAAAACACGTCTTTCTTTAGAGCAATTTGCACTCTTGACTTCCCAAAAAGCCTATGCTAGGATC
>CAZGFG010000003.1:19589-99507 GCA_964524895.1 uncultured Gammaproteobacteria bacterium
AGCTATGGAGGAGACGGAACTCTTTTATCTGCTGAAAGGCTGTATCCGGGAATTCCAAAGCTTCCTATTAGGGAAAATGCTGTTTGTGTAAAATGCCAAGAGCATGAGGAGGAGAAAGTTTTAGAAAAGCTAAAAAATAATAGCCTCAAATATACAGAAATCTCCAAACTGGAAGCTAAATTTTCCAATCATGTACCTACAGCATTAAATGATTTTGTCATCAGAAACAGCCTGCAGATGCATGCCATACGCTTTAAAGTCTTTAAAAACCAAAAATTAGTTGGGCCTGATCTGGTGATAGGGGATGGAATTGTAGCCTCCACCCCTTTTGGCTCAACAGGGTATTTTAAAAGTATTACCAGAGGGAATTTTACAAAAGGATTTGGGCTAGCTTTTAATAATGCTACTCAAAACCTAAAACCCATATTTTTTGATCAAGAGGACAAGCTACAATTTCTTCTAACCCGGGGACCGGCAAATCTATCGTACGACAATTTTTCGCAAACTTACCCTTTAGAAGCAGGAGACAAAGTCGAGATAAAACCGTCTTCTCAAAAAGCCCGGATCTATCTTCCGGAAACTTTAAAATGCCCCACTTGCCAACTGCAAAGGTAAATAATTATCTAACAGAAGTTCTCGGGAAGTTAAGAAGATTTTTAGAAGTATCAAATTCAACAGTCAACCCAATAGGCATGGGTATATTGACTGTAAAATGACCAAAATCCAAACCTGCCATAATCGGAAAGCTGTAATCTTTTAGTACCTCCATGACTACTTCTTTGATATCTGGCTCATCTATCTCCTGATCCCTAATAGGCTTCAGGTATTTGATCTTGCCAATCAACATGCCAGAAATCCTCTCCAGTATTCCATGATATTTGAGCTGGTAAAGGCATCTTGCTATATCATAACGAGTTTCGCCTACATCCTCCCAAAAAAGTACTGCATCCTCAAATATCTCCAGGTTAGGAAAATAAGGTGTGCCTATTTGCCTGCAGAAAACAGGCAAATTGCCGCCTATTAAATGTCCCTCTGCCTTGCCCTTTTTCCACTCTATCCATTCAGTTAGAGGACTAATCACTCCTGGCGGATCGGTTTGAGTTAAGAACTTCCTAAACATCTCTTTGTCAAAATTTAATAATCTTTCATCACCCTTTGCTGCTGTTGCACCAAAACCAAAGGTAACATCATCCATATGGAAACCAACCATTCCGGTTTTTGTAAAAATTGCCAAATGGTAGGCAGTCATATCAGACATTCCTATAAAGGGTTTTGGGGGGTTAGCAATCAATTCATAATCCAGATGCTCCAAAACAGAAAGTGCGGAATAACCTCCGGTTTGGGCCATAATAGCTTTCACATCTTTATCTGCAAACATAGAATTTATATCTGCCGCTACCTCTTTTGGGGTTCCTGCCATCCACCAACGAATCTTTCCAATTGTTTTACCTTCTTTGATTTTAAATCCTAAATCAGAAAGTACTTGTTTACCCTTTTGGTAATTTTCCAAGAAAGAGGGGAGAAGGGGCAAAGATGAGGCTACAATCCCTATAGTATCACCTTTTTTTAATTTATGAGGTTTTACAATCTTCATAGGTCAATTAAACCAAAAAATCTCGCTCCAAAAAAGAGCGAGATTTTAAAAAAACCTTACAAATAATTTCCGGTCCTATTTTGAACAAACCTTACAATCGCCCATATGAGTAGCTGCTATATATACTGCAGACAAACCTACCAAGAGATAAACCACAGTTTCTAGAGTCGGATAACCCCCGAGCAACATATTAACTAGATTCCAACCCAAAGCAGTCAACCCCCAATTGAGCCCACCTACTACCAAAAGTGCAAAAGCAACACCGTGTAAAACTTTAATATCAATCACCCCCTCTCTAATTAGTATCTATACCCAGTGTACACACAAATGAAATTTTAAATCAAGCAGCCAGGCTATCTGTAACAGCTTACCTCTAGCCTTTCAAGATGGTAAGGAATGCCTCTTGGGGTATTTGAACTTTTCCCACCATCTTCATCCGTTGTTTCCCCTTTTTTTGTTTCTCAAGAAGCTTATCTTTTCTAGTCCTGTCCCCACCATAAAGTTTGGCCGTCACATCTTTTCTAAAAGGGCTTACCGTCTCCCGCGCTATAATATTGCCTCCTATAGTTGCCTGGATAGCAATAGCAAAATTCTGTCTGGGTAAGACCTCTTTTAATTTCCCTACCATCCGACGGCCCAACCCTTCTGCCTTCGGTCTATAAACTATTGTGGAGAGAGCATCTACCTTTTCCCCTCCCACCAAAAAATCTACCCTTACAGCTTCAACTTCCCTAAACTCCAAAAACTGCCAATCCAAAGATGCAAAACCGGAAGAAACAGATTTCAGCTGATCATAAAAATCAGTCACCATCTCTGACAAAGGCATCTCATATGTAAGCTCGGCTTGAGCTCCGTAGTGAACCATATCCAAAAACTTTCCCCTTTTGTCTTGAACAAGCTCCATAACCGGACCTATATACGCTTGAGGCGTAAAGACTTCCAGCCTAACCCAAGGCTCTTCTATTTTTTTAGTTTTGGAAAGATCCAAATCGGCCGGATTGTCTAATGGCTGATCGTTTACCAAATATTCTACAGAAGGAGCAGTAGCCAAAAGGTTTACCCCAAACTCCTGCGATAACCTTTCTTGTACTACCTCTGCATGAAGTAACCCCAAAAACCCACATCTAAACCCGGATCCCAATGCAGCCGACTGTTCAGGCGTATAGGAAAAAGCCGGATCATTCAACTTAAATTTAGATAGAGCTTCTTTTAGTTCAAAATAGTCCTCATTATCGATAGGGTACAGCCCGACAAAAACCATTGGTTTTACGCTTTTATACCCGGAAAGCGGGTGCGTATCTTTAGAATCAGAAATTGTATCTCCGACTTTAACTAAATCCGGATGTTTAATCCCCGTTGCAATATAGCCGATTTCTCCAGATCTTAAAGAATCACTTGGTGTCAGGTTAGGAGTAAAATAACCTTTTTCTAAAATCTCCCCACTGGCTCCTGTTCCTAAAAAATAAATTTTTGACTGACTCGTTGGCACTTCTCCTTCTGTAATCCTAACTTGTGCTACTACTCCTTTAAATGGATCAAAAAACGAATCAAATATCAACGCCTTCAAAGAACTTCCACCTCGGGGGTGGAATACGTTGACACCTGCGGATTTTGGAGGCGGAATACGTTTAATCACTACCTTCAAAAGTTCTTCAACTCCTTGGCCTGTTTTGCCGGAAACAAGCAGGATCTCGCTTTCAGCAAAACCAAAAGTTTCCACCAGTTGTTTTCTGGTTTTTTCCACATCGGCATTGGGTAGATCTACCTTATTGATAACCGGGATTAGAACTAAATTCTGCTCTAAAGCAGATAGCCCATGTGCCAAAGTTTGAGCTTGGATCCCTTTGGTAGCATCCACCAAAAGTATAGCTCCCTCTACCGCTGCCAAGGCTCGGGAGACTTCATAAGAAAAATCTACATGCCCGGGAGTATCGATCAAATTTAGGGTATAAGATCCTGCTTGAGCAGAACCTTGATTCCTATCGGAATTAGGATTAGCGTTTAGGGTATAGTTCAATCTCACTGGGGCCAGTTTAATGGTGATGCCACGCTCCCGCTCCAGGGCGAGTGAATCCAAAAGCTGTGGTTTCATTTTATCCGGCGCAACCGTATGGCAAATTTCCAAAAACCGGTCGGCCAAAGTTGATTTACCATGATCAACATGTGCAATTATAGAAAAGTTTCTAATATTCATAATGGTTTAATGTGACTTTTCTGAGCTTCGCATACGAGAAGTTCCGTATGTTCATATCATCAGTTACATTGAAGGTATTGTATTAGACAAGAGTTAAGGAAGCAATTAAACTAAAAACTAAACAGTGCTACTGGGCTCTTCTATAATCTCTTCCGACTTGACTTTGGTTTGGAATTTGCCAAGCTTTTTTAACAGATCAACATAAGTATTAAGCTCTCTGACTTGCATAAACCAAACTAATAGCACATAAACAGCCAGAGCAAAAGCAGCAGCCAAGCCAGTTAAAATTAAAAGGTTAATTGTTCTGGTAGTATCAAATATAACTTGATCCAAAAGTTTGATCGGTATATACAAAGCCATACCCATAATGACAGTTGCCATCAACATTTTGGCAAATGGCACCCAAACCATTTTCAAATTAAACCCTCCTATTTTAAGATGCAAAGCAGTAAACAACAGCAGGGCAGAAAGCAGATTGGAAACCGAAAAAGCCAGCCCCAAACTCCATACTTCCCAATTCAATACCCTTACCAAATAAAAACTTAGCGCTATATTGAACACTACGGTAATCAGAGAAGCAATCACTGGAGTTTTAGTATCCTTTAATGCATAGAAACTTCTAACCAAAAGTAGCGAAATAGCCTGTGCCCCCAAACCGACAGCCAAATAAGCTACGGTCTTGCCGGTTAAAACAGTAGCTTCCCAATCAAATTGAGATGCACCAAAAACCAATCTAACGGATGGGATCCTTAAAACTATTAAAATGGCAGTGGCTGGAAGAGCTAAGAAAAGAATCTGGTGCATCGTAGTTAGTAGTGTAGTTTTAAACTCTTCCATTTTCCCCCGAGCCCGTTCATAAGACAGAACCGGCAAAGCCGCCTGGGCTATAGTTGCCCCAAATAATCCAATCGGGACAATTTGTAAATGTTGGGCAAAAGTAAGATAGGTCACAGAGGCTGTAGAAATAAGTGAGGCCAAAACCACCCCAATAGTTTCATTAATCTGTTCTGCTGCCAAACCTATTGTTCTAACACTCATTAGCCGAGCAATTTCTCTGACCCCTTGATGGAATATTTCCCCCACCAACTTAAACCTAAAACCCAATGAATAAATCAGAGGTAGCTGGATTGCAACATGCAGCGCTGCTCCTATACTGACACCTATAGCCGGACCCAAAATGCCAAAAGGCTTGGACAAAAATAAGATACCTATGATTATCCCCACGTTATAAAAAACTCCGGCCAAAGCGGGGATAATAAACCTTTGGAAAGACTGCAGAATACCCACAAAAAAAGAGCCAACTGTTAATACAATCTGACCTATTAAGATAACCCGGGTCAGATTTGCAGTTAGCTCTTGTTGCGGCTGACTAAAGCCGGGTACTATTAAGCCTGTTATTGGTAAAGCAAATATATAAATAATTATTGTTGCCAAAACTAAAATCATAAGAGACAAGTGAAGAATCGATTGAGCCAGTTCAAAAGCCTCTTCCTTTCCTTCTTTCTCCATATACTCGGTAAAAACCGGAATAAAGGCCACAGAAAGTGCCCCAAAAATTAGTAACTGAAAAACCAGATCCGGAAGCCTGAAGGCCGCAAAGAAGATGGCTACGGTGTCGGGGGAGAAAGTATGAGCCAGCAACCTATCCCGAATTAACCCCAAAACCTTTGATATTAGGACTGTAGCCCCTATTACCCCAGCTCCTGATAAAATAGTAGTTTGGCGTGCTGAAAGAAGAGAAAGAAGATTTTTTACCATTTTTAAAATGATAACACCCTAGCTTGCACAAAAAAAGAAGCTATGTTACTATTTGGCCCATGCCAATACTAAAATCGGCAATTAAAAAAGTTCGAAAGGATAAAGTCCGTAGAGCTCGAAACCTCAAGAGAGAAGAGGCTCTAAAAAAGGCGGTCAAGAAAGCCCGTCAAGACAAAACCGCAGCTTCTCTACAAGAAGCTTTTTCTGCACTTGATAAAGCTGCCAAAGTAAAATTGATCCACAAAAATAAAGCCAGTAGGATAAAATCCAGGTTATCAAAATTAGTACCAGCGCAACCAGCCAAGACTACTAAATCCAAGGTAGCAAAGAAAGCCTCTTAAGCTCTAATCCTAAACCCTATACCCTACCCCCTAAACCCTAGTATAATGTATCTATGCCCAATGATCCCAGGACAAATATCAGCCTTGATCTTTTAAGGCCTCAATCTAATCCGGAAAAAATTTGGATAGTATTGATAAGATGGTTGTTTTCTACTGGTCGGTATATCTTAATCTTTGTCGAAGCCTTGGTACTTATTGCTTTTGTCACCCGATTTAAACTGGATGCAGACCTTGCTTCTAATAAAGAAGCTGTAGAAAACCAAATCCCCTATATTCAAAGCCTGCGTCCCGTTGAAGTGATCATCAGACAAACACAACTTAAGCTAACTACCATTAAAGCTTTTCGAGAAAATGCTCCAGACTATCTCTCTATTTTAAGACACATCTCTTCCCAAACTCCTCAAGGGGTAAAAATCCTCAAGTTAGATCTGGAAAAAGAAGTGGGCAAAATAACTGTTAGGATTACCGGGCAGGCACAAAGTAATAGTGATGTCACTGCCTTTGTGAGTGGACTAAAACAGGATAAGGAATTTTCCAATGTTAATCTAACCGGTGCCGGTTTAGACCAAGGCACTATTCATTTCTCTATATCCGCCACCTTGCCCCTTCAAGTGGAAGGAGAGAAAAAATTATGACACCTCAATCCAGTAGATTTTTTAGGTATTTCACCTATATCAAACCGATAACTAAAATGCCTATTGTTAAAACTTATGGGTCTTTGGTAATCACTCTAATCGGAATGCTAATTTTTAGCCTGTTTGCCATAAAACCCACAATTGAAACTATATTGGTATTACAAAAAAAACTGGCAGATTCCAATGAAGTTTTAACTAAGGTTAACCAAAAGGCAGAAAATTTATCCCTCGGCAAAAAAAACTATGACGATATGGACCCCAATGTTAAAAAAACCGTCCAGGCTGCTATTCCGGATAATGCTAACCTGGGAGCTGTTGTGTCCGAGATCGAACTTTCGGTCAAACAAAATGATGCCACTATCTCTGCTTTGCAAATTCAACCTCTGGTAATAGAAAAAAAAGACCCGGCAGTTTTCGTTAGTCAACTGGATGAGGTTACTTTTACCGTAAATATTGAAGGAGAATACCCGGGTCTTCTTAATATCCTGCAGGCAATTACCAAAAGTCCCAGAATTATTTCTATTAATAATTTGAATTTTACTTCTTTAAATGAGGGGGAAAGTTTATTAATGTCTATCTCTGCCAAAGCTTATTATTTACGATAAATGACCAGAAAAGAGTTGTTGGTTATAACTATAGTTACCTTTATTACTGTCATAGCCTGGATAATTTTTGATATTCTACATACCCGTGCTAAAGTTGAGATATCTCCTGCTTTACAGGAGGTAATAGAACCTATTAATCCCAGCTTTGATACCAGTGGGATTAATTTGCCATGATGCAATCATTAAGTAAATTCAAAATACCTACCCTTTTAGGGTTAACCATAATTTTACTTGGGATAGTAGGGGGGGTATTTATGGTGGTGCGCAACCAAACTATCACTACCAAGGCCAGCCCTGATACTTTACCCAAAGATATAGTTATTTCAAATATTGGGGACCAAACTATCACCATCTCTTGGCAAACAGTTTCCGAAACCACTTCTTTTGTTACGTACGGATTAAATTCACCTAATGAACAGACTGCATTGGATGATCGGGACAATGACATTCCTTCGCCTAAATTTACCCATCATGTCACAATCTCTAACCTGATCCCTCAAACCGAATATTCCTATAAGATAGTCAGCGGTAACAACAGCTCTGAAACCAGTAAGTTTCAAACTGCCCCGACTTTATCCGATCAAAGTGGCTCTAAACCGGTTATCGGATCAGTTTTGGACAAAGACGGCCAACCTCTCAAAGACGGTATTGTTTATCTAACTGTCTCTGGTGCAGTTACCCAATCTGCACCCGTGAAAGAATACGGCAATTTCTTAATCCCCATCAACCAAATAAGGACCCAAGATCTAACTTCCTTACTTATACCCGAGGAGATGACCTTTGCCAAAATTACCGCTATCGGAAGTAAAGGACAGGCTACTGCTTTAATTAAACTAGGCAGTTTTGAAAATCCTCTTGGACCGTTAAAATTAGGAGAAGATGTAGATTTATCTAGCCCTAATCCTTCCTCTTCCCCTGAAGCTTCATCTTCAGCCCAATCTACTCGTAACTTTGACCTCAATGCAGACAACCGGGTAAATAGTTCCGATTATGCAATTATCTTACGTAACTTTGGTAAGAGCCCTAAAGACAAAAAAGCGGATATAAATGGAGATAACGTTGTTGATCAAAAAGATTTGGACCTAATTTTCAAAGAGATCAATAAAGACTCAAGATAAAGACAAAAATTTACTCACCAGTAAAAATTCAGCTTGGTTTGGTTCTATTAGCCCGCTTTTTAATTTATAGTCAATCTCCAAAATCTGTTTGTATAAGTCAGAGATATTCCCCATGCTCAAACGGTTTCTTTGTTTTGCTAACTTATTTTTGATAAAAGGAGCTGCATTTACAGGAGGTACAACTAAACAGCGCAGCAGATAAAAAGTCATGGTGATGAAGTAATAAATATCAAAACCTGCATTTTTAAGCTTCTCTATCTGCAAAAAAGCGCCAGTATCCCCTGCTGCCAATAGATCAAGTAGAGGGAAAACCGAGGTTTCTTTGGTTTCCGGGAAATACAACACTTTGCCGAATGTAGCGGCCCACTCCAGTAACTTTTTCTTCGGACTTAACTGGTGATCAAACCATAAAATTAAGCTAAGACCATCTATATTTAAAACTTGTGATAGCTCCAAATCCTCGGGAGGATTCTCTAAAACAACCAGTCTTTCTTGGCTCAAAAGCCCAACTGTTAATACCTCCCCCAAAACCTGATTTATATCCTCCCCAGATTTGCCAAAATCTCCAAAAACCACCGTCTCTTCTGACCCCAATTCTTCTTTTAGGGTGACGAGTTTCGCCCTAGAGCTGCTAACGGCCGGGCCGTGCAGAAGCAGAAGCTTCATTTGCATCCTCCTCTGCGGATAACAGCTTTGTGACAAATTGATGGATATCGTCAAAACTGTTGTGCTTTGGTACCAATACATAAGCTCCACCATAATCTGCAAAAGGAGGATTATATAACAACCCTTCTTTAGAGGAATCGTCTATAACCGTATTTTTGACTGACTCTATCTTCTTGGATAATTTATAAAACTCAAGCGTATCTGTTACCGAGATATCCGTATCTACACTCTTGCCAAAAGTATCTATCAACTCCTTTACTTTCTGGGGATCGGCCAAAACTTCCAATGATAAAACTTTACTCCGCACCGCTTCTATTACCTTAGTCTGCCTCCTGCTTCTTGCAAAGTCAGACCCTTCTTTATTAGTCCCTTTTCTTGAGCGGACAAACTTCAAGGCAGTTTTTCCGTCCATATGCGTAAGCCCGGATTTAAAGCTAATATGTTCAAAGCGGCAGGTAAAATACTCTTCCCCTTTAACCGGATCTGCAGAATCGGTTGCAATCTTGCCAGAGGGGTCAACCAGTACTTTTCTTTTACCGGGATCAATATTTAACTTTTGCGCTTCTTCTGGTGGAAAGTCGATTTCCTGTTCAACAAATCCGCATAAATCATTCTCTTTACTTTCTATCGGGTACCTGTAGTCATCAAAAGAGTTGTCCACTATTACATCAATTCCTCCTATTGTATCTACCGCATCTACGAAGCCACTAAAATCCAACCGAAAAGCATAGTGAATGGGTATCCCCAAAACTTGGGCTATTTGGGACTTGGCAAAATCCAATCCATTACCACGACTGTTGCCAATCTCATACACCGAATTTATCTTCCCCTTTATAGAATCCAACCACATATCCCGGGGTAAAGAGATAAGATACAGTTTGTGAGTAGCCAGGTTATAGGAGGCTACCATAATAGTGTCTGTTAGGTTCGCTCCGTCGTGGATTCCTCCGGCTATTCCCAGAAGTAATACATTCACTTTACCATCAGTGGAATTCAAAGAAGTCCCCCCCTGGAAAACATACCGAACAACCGACCCAGAACCGGAAGCAGCAATAAAAAAAGCCAGTAAGCTGACTACCGCCAACGCCGCAAATACCGGCAAAAGCCGCTTTAAAAGTTGTGCTGCCCGTCTCTTTCTAATCATAGGAGCCGAACTAATACCGGGGAATTTAATACGCTTCACTACTTACCTTTCCAAGCTGTTTTTGATAATTCCAATAAACTCATCCGCATCCAAAGAAGCTCTTCCTACTAAAACACCATTTATATTTTCTTGGTTTATAAAACCTTTGATATTATCCTTGGTAACACTTCCTCCGTATAACACCATCAATGAAGATCCATATTTTTGCTTTAACACTTTGGCCACATTGTTGGCATTGTCAGGAGTATCGGGATTACCAGTACCTATGGCAAACGTAGGCTCATAAGCTACCAATGCCGTTCCCTCCGGTATGGGAGTATCAACTCCCTGTACGCAAACTATTGGAGTAATTTTGTGATCCACTGCCTGGCTGACTTTTCTGGCCACCAGCTCGTCTGTTTCATTAAAATTCTGGCGCCTTTCAGAATGCCCTAAAATTGCATATGAAGCAAACATATTCAAAAGAGAGGCAGGTTCTTCACCCGTATAGGATCCTAGATCAAAAGGGGATAAATCTTGTGAACCTACCGACAAGGGAAAGCTGCCAACCTGAACTGCCTTGCTGACTTCCTCCAATATACTAAAGGTCGGGCAAACTATCACCTTCGAATCCTGATCTTTAGGTATAGACGGGCCTACTTTTGATACCCAATCCAATGCTTCGGAAATAGTTTTATTACTTTTCCAATTTGCCACTATCCACAGTTTTTTCTTCTCCCCACCATCCATATCTACCCAAGTCTATCACGAAATCCTTACTCACTTCTATACCCTCCTGCTGTAGGAGTACTTTTTGTAAGGTCTTGGGGAAATCTAAACACTTGTTGGAGATAAAACCGTGCCTGTTGACTACTCTATGCCAAGGCAAATTATCCTCTTCATGATGTAAAATTCCTCCTACAATCCTGGCTCCTCTGGGGATACCGGCCAAGGTGGAGATAGTGCCATAGGTAGTAACTCTACCTCTCGGAATCTTTTTAACTATCTTTATTACTCTGTCTTTGAAATTGTCTCCGGAGGAAAATCGACTAAGAGTCGACATATCTTCAACCATTAACCATCTTGAGTAACTCTGCTTTGGGGGTAACACCGATTCTTCTTCCCACCTCTTTTTCGTCTTTTAGGACAATGTAAGTAGGAATACTCATCACACCGTATTTGGAAGCCTGCTCTTGCTGCTCATCAACATTGATTTTGACCACCTCAACCTTATCCTTTAACTCTCTTTCCAGCTCTTCGATAACCGGATTCATCATCTTGCAAGGACCACACCAGGGAGCCCAAAAATCTAGGAGTTTTACGTTTTTCATTGGGGATTTATGATAACACTAATATCCAGAGATTGTCTACCCAGCAATTAGCTTGGAAAAAATTTATGAAGAATTAATACTCCATGTTAAAATCGTTACATGATTATTACTAAATCCCAACCATTTACTAAAAAGGAGATTGAAAAATTAAAAGAGCTGTATGATACATACATAAAAACAGTCATTGATATTAAAAATAAAGTATGCAGTGCAGGCGTGGATAGGCACTTTGAAGGGGAAAGTATATTATTGAAACAAGGATCCAAACAATCCAATATCTGGGGTGGGGGTATAGACTTAGAGACAAAAATCATTGATTATAATTCTTTTATCAATATCAGACCCAACCAAAACAACCCTAGTAATGAAATCTTAGATCCGGAAATGAGAAAAGTTTACAAAGAATTAACAGAGTTTTTCTTTAAGGAGGTTCTTTTATGAGGGACAAAAAGACTTTAAACACACTAGCATCTTTGGCATTAGACCTAAAGAGAGTATCTTTAGGACTACACAGACAATCCTATAGAATGGCTGCGCAGTTTGAGAAGGAGGTTTTAAAAAGGGAGGGGGAACTGTCAGAAGAAAATTTAGATCCCTACATCAACAAATTAATCCACAAAATAAATGAGGCTCTAAAGAGTTCGGATCGCAACAAAAAGGCTGAAGATACCTTAATGTATAGCACACTTATCCAAAACTATGTTCAACAAGAATTATTGGTACAATAAATTCAATGATTGTTAAAAGAAAACTTGGGTATTTTGTAATCTCGGAAAAAACCAGAAGGAATTTAGGCGGGCCTTACAAAACTCGTGAGGAAGCGATTAGACGACTGCGCCAAGTAGAATTTTTCAAACACTTTAGAAAGTAGTTTCTGAATCACCCCTAGAGTATTTTCCCCATCTTAATCACAATACTATGTCCGATTGGGCACTTTTATGTTTTAAAGGAGTCGCAATGTGTAGAAATAATCTTTGTCAAAGTGGTAAGTTATATTGCTTTGAATCCCTGCTTGCTAAATTGGTAGATCTTATTTCTCTTAAATGAAATCTCTCGGATCTTTAAGGCAAAATTTTCGATTAATGTTAATATTTCCTCTGTCGGAGTTCTTGGAAAATTAAAAATTACTACTTGGAGGCGCTGGTACTTATTTTTCAAGAAATCTTTATCAAAAGTTAGAAGGATCCTCCTCTCTCTTATAGCTAAATTAGCTACGACCTGATCTGAAGAACCTTTTAAGTTTCCCTACTGAACTGTTTTGACTGAAAATTTTAGCTTTTTTAGTTTATTAACAAAGGGTTTGGGGAAATCCTCATCAGCGAGAAATCTCATGAGTGTAAAGAGTTACAGAACTCTCTTTATTTCGAGCTTGTTTTTTACTCTTTACAAGCTTAGACGCATAAGTTAAGGCTGCTTGAACCTGCTCACGGCTTAAATGAGGATAATCCATAAGAACTTCTTCTATACTCATTCCGCTTGCAACTCTATCTAATATCAGTTCTACAGAAATCCTGGTTCCAGCAATGGTAGGCTTCCCACCTAATATTTTAGGATCGGAGACAATTTGGGCTTTCATAAGTTAATTATACCATGGTAATATATGCACCATGCCCGCCCTTCTTGATGATTTAAACCCAGAGCAACAACAAGCTGTTAAAACAACTGAAGGGCCCTGCCTAATCTTGGCCGGAGCAGGATCCGGTAAAACCCGCGTATTAACTTACCGTGTAGCTTATCTAATCTCTGAAAAAAAGGTGCAACCTGACAATATTCTTACCCTAACTTTTACTAATAAAGCAGCCGGTGAGATGATGGAACGAATCCGTAACTTATTAAAAGACAACCAGCAATTTGCTGGTCATGAACCAATCATGGGTACATTCCACTCTTTTTGCGCCAGGGTTCTACGAAAAGAAGGCCGGGTGCTGGGGCTTCCAATTGGCTTTGCCATTTATGATGAGGGAGATGCCTTAGATGCCATTAAACAGGCCATGAGTAATTTAAATATTTCTCCTCAAAAAACATCTCCGTCAGCTGTTCGAGCTACTATATCAGCAGCCAAAAATGAACTGATTTCAGCCACCGAATACCCTCAATATGCCAGAGGTTTCTTCCAAGAAACCGTAGCCAAAATTTACTTGGAGTACCAAAAACTACTGGAACAAAACCAAGCTTTGGATTTTGATGACCTGCTGCTTATGACTATAAAGATGTTTCAACGTGACCCAAGCATACTTACCCGCTACCAGATCCAGTTTAAATATATCTTAATTGATGAATATCAAGATACAAACCCTGCTCAATATTTAATTGCTAAATACTTAGCCAACCGCCATAAAAATATCTGTGTTGTAGGAGATGCCAGCCAATCCATCTATAGCTTCAGAGGAGCCGATTTTCGCAATATTGTTAATTTTCAAAAAGATTATCCTGACTCCAAAGTTTTTAATTTGGAGCAAAATTACCGTTCTACCCAAAATATTCTAGACGCAGCACATTCGGTTATCTCCAAAAATAAAACCCACCCCATCCTAAAGCTTTGGACAGATAAAGATAAGGGAGGGAAAATAGAGATTGTAGAGGTAAGAAGTGAGGTTGAAGAAGCAATGTTTATTGTTACCTCTATTTTGCAAAAACAATCAACCCAAAAGCAATTATCCGACTACGCTGTTCTTTATAGAACTAATGCCCAATCCCGTGCTTTGGAGGAACAGTTTTTGAAAGCCGGTGTGCCTTATAGGTTAGTCGGGGGAGTCAGTTTTTACCAAAGAAAAGAAATTAAAGATGTTTTGGCATATTTGCGACTTTTGCAAAATCCCAAAGATTCCGTAGCCTTAAAAAGGGCAGAAAAGGCCGGTAAGGGTAGGCTAGCCAAAGTTATGGAACTGGTGGTAGAAGTACTTCCCAATATTGATAAATATTTGACTCAAGAGTTGCTGGATAAAGTACTTTCTACAACCGATTATCTTGCATATATTGATGATGGAACCGAAGTAGGCAAGGGTAGGGTGGAAAACGTTAAAGAGCTTAGATCTGTAGCCGAAGAATTCCCCAATCTGACCGATTTTTTGGAAAAAGTAGCCCTGGTAGAAAACGGCAATACACCGGGAGGGAAAAGGAAAGTATCGGGTGATGCAAAAGAGGCTGTTACCCTAATGACCCTACACTCTGCCAAAGGACTGGAATTCCCGGTAGTCTTTATGGTGGGCATGGAGGAAGGGCTATTTCCACACTCACGGTCTTTGCTTGATCCCAATGAGTTGGAAGAGGAGAGAAGGCTTTGTTATGTCGGTATTACCCGGGCAAAACAAAAACTTTTCTTAACCTATTGCCGACAAAGGTTGTATTTTGGTCAAAGAAACAGTAACTTAGTATCCAGATTTATTGCCGATATTCCGGAAAATTTGATTAGTAGCAACACTAATTTTAGAGATGAGGGTCAAATGGATTATTCAAACCAAAGCTTTGATACAGATGTCAGTAGTATAGATGAAGATGACTGGTTAAATATTTAAAACCTATGAATTATCTGGAAAGATATTTAGGTATAGCTTTTATTGTATTTTTATTTTTCCTAGGCCAAAAATTTAGCACCCCCTCGCCGGTAATAGCAGACGAGAAGCCTACTGTTTTAGAAGTTTTACCTATCTCCCAACCCGTCACCACCCAGTCTCGCTTCACTACCAGACTGGAGGAGGAAACGGAAACAATTCTAAGAAAAACCCTTTACCAGGATGACCCGGAAACAGAAGCCGGCATAGAACAAGTATTAGAAGAAGGGGAAGACGGAAGAAGAGTTAATATAATTAAAATTACTTATTATGACGGTAAAGAATACGACCGTGAGATTACCTCAACCGAAATCACCCCTCCAAAGGATAAAAAAATACTAAGAGGAACAAAAATTGTCTGGAAAAGTTTGCAAACTCCGGATGGGGAGATTAGATACTGGAAGAAAATGAGGGTCTATGCTACCCATTATGATTCGCATTGTCCGGGTTGTAACGAGTGGACAGCAATAGGAATGAGGGCCGGCAAAGGAGTTATTGCAGTTGACCCTAAAGTTATTTCACTCCGCAGCAAAGTTTATATACCGGGTTACGGATTGGCAGTAGCCGGAGATACCGGAGGAGCGATCAAAGGTAATATCATTGATCTGGGATTTGAGGATGCCAGAACAGCAGACTGGAGTGCCAAGTTCATAGATATCTATCTTTTGTAGAAACTTGGCACGGAAGTACTGAGCTATGCGAAGGACTGGAGTGCCAAGTTCATAGACATCTATCTACTGTAAGAATTTAAAGTTTTCCAAGATTTTTTCCCCATCACTGCCTATCACTCTAAATAAATACATCTTCTTATCTTTTGAGATATAAATAAATCTTGGTTTTCCAACTCGGTAATCAATCACCCTGCTTTTGCCTGTTTGCCCTGAAACCGTAGCTTCATCTTTAGGAGCCAAGTCAAATTTTCCTCCGGATGTAAAATCTCCCCAGACAAAAGGGTAGTACCAAAAGTTATGGTGCCAAGTGTCAATCGTTAAATTATCCAAATTTTCAAAAACCCATACAGTTAACGGATTCTCATCATATGACTCACTTTTGTCTAGAACCACCACCCCACCTATCGATTCTCCCGGCTCATAACCTACGTACCCCTTGAAGTTTTTCCGAAAATCTCCCCCTCCTCTTTTATTAAATTCCTCCTCCGTGTCTATTTTTAAGGTTAAACCCCTAGGATATTCAAGCTTAAAACCTAAATTGAGATCTGTGTAAGTTTCGGTATTAGACACTGTAGGGCTCCATTCTTGCTTAGGTTTCTCGGTATTACTTTTAAGAGTTACGTTTTGAAAATTTTGATAGAGATAGAAGATAGCAAAGCTTGCCAGCAGTAATATCCCAAACATTAAAACTGGCTGTATGATTCCCCTTTGCATATATCTATCATAATACCTCTACCTCCCACTTGCAAAAAGTTTTTGTATTCTGTTATGATCGGCCAATGGCAAAAATAAAAACTTCCGAACCAAAAACTAGTTGGTCTATCTTGGATAGGATAAAAAAATATAGACCTACCAGGCGGGATTACCTATTGGTTCTTATCTTAGGTTTAATATTACTCGCAGTTTTCAAAAAGAGTTGGTTTGTAGCAGCAACAGTAAACGGAACTCCGATTACCAATCTGGAGCTATTTTCCAAAATGAATGACCAATACCGACAGCAAACTCTAAACCAGCTTATAAATGAGAAGGTTATCTTCGAAGAAGCCAAGAAAAAAAATATAGTTGTTGATAACAATCAAATCAATGACAAAATCTCCGAATTGGAAAAAAGTGTTGGTGGAGCCCAAGTTTTAGACAGCCTATTGTCTCAACAAGGCCAAACCAGAGATAGCCTAAAACAGCAGCTTAAGGTCCAGCTAATTATTGAGAAACTCTACCAAAACGAAGCAACGGTTTCGGCTGAAGAGGTTAACAATTTTATAACCCAAAATGCAGCTGCCTTGCAAGCTACCGACTCTGCCGGCCAGATCCAAGAAGCTACTAATATATTGAGGCAACAAAAATTATCGGAACTTTTTTCCCAAAAATTCCAAGAACTTCGCCAAAATACCAATATTCAAATCTTCTAACATCAGAAGGTCTCTACACCCCGGACCCTAAACCCTATATAATGTCTGCATGGATCTTAGACTAATTACCGAGAGTAAAAAAAGTGCATATAATTCTGTCATCACTCATGTTATACAATCTTGGGAATGGGGAGAGTTTAGAAAAAGTTTAGGTACCCCTCTTGCCCGTTATGGATTATACGAAGGCAATAAATTGAAGTCTGCTTTCCAGATAACCTTTCACCAAATCCCCTTTACTAATTTTTTTGTAGGTTATTTACCAAAGGGTCCCTTTCCGGATAAAGAATTCGTTGAGGCTTTAGCAGAACTTGGCCAACAAAAAAAGTGTGCTTTTATCAAAATAGAACCAAACATTAAGAATGAAGAATTTAAAATTAAGAATTTAGAATTAGATCTAAAATTCCATCCCTCACCTAAACCTCTCTTTACCAAACACAATTTCATATTGGATTTGACAAAGTCAGAGGAGGAACTTTTAAAAAACCTGCATCCTAAAACCCGATACAATATTAAAACCGCTCAAAAGCATGGAGTAAAGGTGCAGGAGAGAATAGACGATGAAGCTTTTGACATTTACTTAAAGCTTTATTTTGAAACTACCAAAAGGCAAGGGTATCATGGGCACAATGAAACTTATCACCGCAAGGTATGGCAAACACTTAAAGAGGCAAATATGGCCAGATTACTTATTGCTTTCTACCACCCGCCACACGCCAAAAACCCCAAACCATTAACAGCTTGGATGCTTTTTAATTTTCACCAAACTCTTTATTACCCATATGGGGGTTCAAGTCTTGAGCACAAAGAGGTCATGGCTAATAATTTAGTTGCTTGGGAAGCTATTCGTTTAGGTAAAAAGTTAGGGCTAAAAGAATTTGATATGTGGGGGGCTTTGAGTCCTGATGCTAACCCCAAAGACTCCTGGTTTGGTTTCCATCGGTTTAAACAAGGATACGGAGGGGAATTGGTAGAATATATGGGAACTTATGATTTGGTGTTTAACTGGCCGCTTTACATACTTTTTACTACTATCGACCGATTAACCCCTGTAAAAGTTTTTCTCTTAAAACTTTTACAGAAATAATTAGTGATGGACATTACGCTTATTATTTCCGGTGGCCTCTTATTAGGTTGCCTAATAGCCATCTCTTGGTTTGCCGGATCTGATGCCCCGTATATCCCAACTAGATTGGAACTGATCAAACAAGTATTACAAGCAGCAGGGGTAAAGGAGGGGAAAAAATTTTACGAGCTTGGTTCCGGTGATGGTAGAGTTGTTTTTCAGGCAGCTAAATTGGGGGCAAATTCAACCGGCATAGAACAATCTCTATTAAGAGTATTCTATTCAAAATATCGCGCCAAAAAGTTAGCTTTACACCCCCGAGGTGTAAACGTAGAGTTTTATCATGATAATATTTTTAATAGATCGTATCGGGATGCGGATATTCTTTTTATATATCTATTACCAAAAGGAGTTTTAAGATTAGAAGATAAATTAAGAAAAGAATTGAAGAAAAATTCTACAATTATTACCCAGACTTACCATTTTAAAAACTGGAGGCCGTATAAAAAAATAATTCCTCCTAAAAATATAGACTTAACTGGGGATATTAAGGGAGCAGGAAATTTTTATCTGTATAGAGTTTAAATTACTCTACTAGCAGTGTCCCCACCATTCCCGATGCACGGTGGCCGGGGACAGAACAATAGTAGCTAAACGAACCACTCTTATCCGCTATAAATTCCAAGGTCTCCTTCTCTCCGGTTGTTATCCTTTTAGATCTGATACCAAATTCATCTATAGTAAGATCGTGTGTTCCTCCCTCATCTTGAAAAGTGATCTTAACCTTATCACCTTTGTTTACCTTAATCTGACTTGGCTCATATTTAAAGCTGCTACCATAAATTGTAAATTCTTTAACTTCCCCTTGCTGTGCAGAATCTGTTGACTGTGAAGGTTGCACGCTTCCCTCTACCTGTTCTTCAACTGTCACCGGAGTAGAGCTATTCTTAGAATTTAAATACCAAACCCCACCCAAAACCGCTAGGGCTACGACAACTACCGCAATGATTACCAAATTCTTATTCATAATTTAATGATACACTACTTATGCAATATTCCAAACTATATCACTACCAACTCCCTGGGAGAGCTAGTTAAATATTTTACCCCCTCATCTTCCATCACAAACAGATCTTCTATTCTGACTCCGCCAACATCAGGGATATAGATACCCGGTTCTATAGAAAAAACCATGCCCACCTTTAAAATCTCTTTACTTTTTGTAGACAAATATGGATGCTCATGTACCTCCAACCCGATTCCGTGACCTAAGGAATGAGGTATTGCAGGAAAACCATTTTTAACAATATAGGCTCTAGCTACCTTATCCACCTTTTGGGCCATGATTTTTTTACCGGACTTTACCCGGGAATTTATATAATCTATAGCTGCTTGCTGAGAAGACAGTACGGTTTTATACATCCTTTTTTGTCCGGAAGTAGGTTTTCTAAAAAATATTGTCCTGGTCATATCTGAACAATATCCGCCAAATTTTATACCAAAATCCATTAAAATTTGGTCACCATCTTTTAAAACAGTTTCCCCGGGTTGGTGGTGGGGATAAGCGGAATTTTTACCAAAAGCGATAATTGTTTTAAATGAACTTTGCGCTCCCATCTTATAAATTAAGTTCTCCAACCGGTAGGCCAACTCTTTCTCGCTGATTCCTTGCTTAACTTCCTTCAATATTTGATCAAAGACACTATCACCGATAAAGCAGGCAGTTTTGATCAGTTCTATTTCCTTGTCTTCCTTAACTCCTCTTATTAACCTGGCCTCAAAGTTTAAAACAGATTCAAATTCCCTAACCAAATGCTTATATTCTCTTGCTGTTAAATTTCCCTCTTCAATTCCCAATCTGACGGCAGGTAATTTAATCAACTTTTTAATAGTCTTACCTACAGGTTCCCTCCTACTTATCTTGATTGGCTTTAATCCTTTAACTTCTTTTTTGACATTCTCGATATAAATGCTATGAGTCAGGATAAAAGCTCTATCTTTAGTAATTAACACATATCCATCTCTCTCCTCGGTAGAAAAATTTCCAAAGCCTGTCAAATAAGTTATATGTGCCGGTGAGGAAATAACTACTGCATCCAGTTTCTTTTTAGCCAAGTTTTTTTGTAAAGTATTAATCCGATTGGAGTATTGCATAAATGCTGATTCTAGACTTTTTTCAAAAAAGGTCAACTAATTTAATTTTGCGTCTACTATCAAAGGTAAAGGCATGATAAAATCCTGCCATGAAGCTCCTCCATTTTTCAGATATCCACATCGGGATGGAAAATTATGCTAAATTCGATCCACAGACAGGGCTCTCCACCAGGTTACTCGATTTTTTCAAAACTTTCGATTTTATTGTTGATACCGCAATCTCCGAGAGAGTCGATGCAGTAGTTTTTGCAGGGGATGCATACAAAACCCGTGACCCAAACCCTACTCAACAAAGAGGCTTTGGTGAAAGAATAAAAAGACTGGCTAAAAATAACCTCCCTACAGTTTTAGTTATAGGAAATCACGACACCCCTAATGCCGAAGGCAGAGCTAACTCTCTGGATATTTATTCTGCACTGGAGATAGAAAATGTCTGGGTATCCCGAACCCCGCAGTATTTACAAATCCCTACCAAATCAGGAGTTCTGCAAGTAGTAACCCTTCCCTGGCTTCATAAAAATGACTACAAAACTATTGGAGAAAAGTTAAATCTGTTGTATGAAAAAATTACCCCTCCGCCAGTTGGCGGACCCGCTATCTTTTTATCGCATGCCGAAGTGGTTGGAGCGCAATACGGATCTGAAAAAGGAATGGCTATTACAAACGATGTTACCATTCCCTTGTCTTTACTTCAGGATAAAAGATTAAGTTATGTCGCTCTTGGCCATATTCATAAACATCAAGTCTTATCAAAACCCGGCGATATTCCTTTGATAGTGTATGCCGGATCTTCCCAAAGAATTGATTTTGGAGAAGAAAAGGAGGAAAAAGGAATATGCTTGGTAGATATCCCAAATCCAGGACACGCATCTTTTAAATTTGTAAAAACTCATGCTCGGGAGTTTTTAAGTATTGACATCAATTTACAGCTCGATGATATAGATCCCACTCAAACAGTTATCAGCGAGATAAAAAAGCACGACATTAAAGATAAAATTGTTAGGGTAACTATAAATATTCCGGCTAGTGTAAATAAAGAATTAAGAATGGATCAGATCAAGAAAGCGCTTTCAGATGCCAATTTTATCGCCGGAATATCCAGAAATATTGAAAAAAGGCAGCGGGAAAGAATTGAGGCAAAAGAGGTAGAAACCTTAACTCCCATCCAAGCTTTAAAAAAATATTTTGAAAGCAAAAAATATTCAAAGGAAAAACAAAAGGAATTGGAATCGTATGCTGCCCAACTTCTAGGAAATGAATAAACCGGATAAACATATTGTTGTTTTTATTTTAAAAAGAGGTGTAAAGCTTTTGGTAGAAGAGAGAGCTTTGGAAAGTACCTTGGCCGGTGAGCTTCTATTCCCCGGTGGTAGCGTTGAAAAACATGAGTTAAACGATTTCATAGCGGCCATGAAACGTGAATCTATGGAGGAGTTAGGAGTTCTACCTATTGAGTATTATGCAATACCAACACCAAAAATTATTTATGGTTATGGCGGGGTTATAGTAAATCCTTTCTTAGTAATCAAGTGGCAAGGGAGTGTGCCCAAGAAAGTTTTAGATAAAGGTAACCCGCTGCGTTGGGTGAGTATGCACATGATGCTTCATTCTCCCATCAAACCAGTTGCTGAAATTGCTCAAGCCTTAAATATTTATCTAACTTTAAACCAATGATTCCGGTAAATCTGAAATTATCAAATTTTACCAGCTATGGTGAAAATCCACCGGAGTTGGGTCTTACTAAATTTAAATTGGCGGCAATTTCCGGCCTTAATGGTGCCGGAAAATCTTCCCTGCTTGATTCAATTACTTGGTGTGTGTGGGGTGCGTCTCGGGCCGGAGACTCTTCCGATGAACTCATTAGACTGGGGCAGAATGAGATGTTTGTAGAGTTTTCTTTTGAGTTAGACGGGCATTTGTATACAGTCAAAAGAAGAAGGTCAAAAAAGGGAGGCGGGTCAACATCCTTAGAATTTTGGTCTAACTCCCATAACTTAACTGAAGGGACAATTAAGGTTACGCAACAAAAAATTATCGATACTCTTCATCTTAACTTTGAAACATTTTCTAATTCCTCATATATCAGACAGGGGCACGTTGATGAATTTACGAACAAAGGTCCAACTGATAGAAAAAGGATTTTAGCGGATATCTTAGGCCTTGATCATTATGACAAATTAGAGGAAAAGGCAAAAGAAAAAAGCAAAGAAGCCCAAACTCAATTGCAGCTGATGGACTATCAGATGCTTGAGATAGAAGCAGAATTATCCCAAAAGCAGGAGAGGGAAAAATCCTTGAGTTTGGCCGAAGAAGAAAAAAGAGAGGTGGAGAGCCAGTTAAGAAACTTAGAAACCTTAATACGAACTATCACTGAAAGATACCAAAAAATTAATATCCAACTAAAAACTTTGGAGGAGAAACGGACCCAATTGGAAAATATTGGAAAAGAGATTTCAAATTTGGAATTGCAAATGGAGCTAAAAGAGCGGGCAAAACAAGAATTTCAATCCATCCTGGAGAAAAAAGAAGCTATTGAACAAGCTTATAAAAAATTGCAGGTCTTGCAAAAGAAACAAAAGGTTTTGGATGAAAAGCGAAGCCAACTTATAAAAGTAAAGGATGAACTTGTGGGTATACAAAAAATCATAAAAGTAAGGGAAGAAAAAAGGACCTCTGCAATCAATAAAGTCGAAATTGATATTAAGCAGTCCCAAACACAAAATGAATCTTTGCAAAAACAAATAGATCACCTAAATGGTAGGAAGGATTTGTGCCCTACATGTGGTCAACCAATTGGAGAAAGAAATAAGAAAAAAATTATTGAAGAAAGTAGGAAAGAAATAGATAAAAATAACAAGGAGATAGAGAAGCTAAAACTAGTAATAGAAAAATATAAATCAACCAGGCTGCCAGAATACAAACAAGCAATAGAGAAAGAGGAGGAGATTAAAAAATTAGAAGAGGAGGCTAAAGACTATTTTGAAATTACGCAGCATATTCAAAAGCTGGAAAAGGTTCCGGAGTTCTATACAAAACTTCAGCAAGCTCAAACAGGGGTTCAAACCCATCAAGACACACTTTTGGATTTACAAAAAATGCATCGGACTAAAAAAGAGCAAATTTCAAAATACCAACAGGAGTTAGAGAAACTTTCTAAAATTGAAGGTGAGCTTTTAGAAGTTAGGAATGAACTTACCTCCAGAGAGCAAGTTAAACAGGAGTTGTCACAAAAAGCTCTGGAGCTAAGTGGAAGGGTGGGCGAGGCAAAACAACTTGTTTCCAGATCCATTCAGCTGGAGGAACTTTTTGAAAAAAAGCAACAAGAAAAGAGCAAACTTCAAAAGGATAAGGAGGTTTATGACGAACTTTCACTTGCCTTCGGTAAAAAGGGGATTCAGGCTATGATTATAGAAAATGCTATACCGGAAATAGAGGAAGAAGCAAATTTACTTTTAAACAGACTGACGGAAGGAAGAATGCAAGTTTCCCTGGAAACTCAAAGAGAAACAAAAACAAAAGTCAAAACAGCAGACGGAACAAAAGACCATGCCACTATTGAAACACTGGATATAGTTATCTCGGATGAGATGGGTGAAAGACCATATGAACTTTATTCCGGCGGTGAAACCTTTAGAGTAAACTTTGCCATCCGGTTGGCAATATCAAAACTTTTGGCCAATAGAGCCGGAGCAAGATTACAATTTCTGGTAATAGATGAGGGCTTTGGTACTCAAGATGCCCAAGGGAGAACAAGGCTTGTAGAAGTTTTGGATGCAATCAAAGATGATTACGAAAAGATTTTAATAATCACTCACCTTGAAGAGTTAAAAGAAGAGTTCCCCATAAGAATTGAGGTGACAAAGAACGCAGTCGGCTCAACTTTTGAGATTGTAGGCATATAGTTTAAGCAGAAAATTTTAGTTACAATAAAGCTATGGCCAAAATTATCTCTAAACTTTTTCCGGTGTTAATATTGTGGTTTGCTTTTGTCTATGTGCTATTTAACGTTGATTACCCACAAACCCTGGTTCAAGCCTCTTGGTTTCAATTTATCAGCTTTTTCCTGACGCTTTTTTTGGCCATTTTATTTACCCTTAACATCTTTCTTAGTTTTTTGGCTGTTTCTTTCTTTATCTCTTTGGGCCTTATTATTTTGCTACTTCTGCAGGCCCTGCACACTCTCAATTTGGTTACGGGCATCCTTACTATTGTGGCAATTTGGCTGTTTATAAGTTATTTCAAAAAAGCCAAGAGGCCGAGGTTTACCAAATTCCAAATACCCAAGCTCCAATTGTCAAATAAGAATAATCGGAGTAAACTAAGAGGCTCACGAGGGAGGAGAGGCTAGATGAACAAATTTTACATAACTGCTGCCATACCATATGTCAATGCTAAACCGCATATAGGTCATGCTTTGGAGTTTATACAAACCGATACTATAGCCCGATATCACAAACTATTGGGAGAGCAAGTTTTGGCTTTATCAGGAGGAGATGAAAACGCCTTGAAAAATGTCCAAGCTGCAGAAGCCGCCGGTAAAAATATTCAGGAGTTTGTTGATAAAAATACCCAACTCTTTGCCGATGCTGCGAAAAAATTAAATGTCCTCTTCAATGTCTTCCAAAAGGGAAGCAGCCAAAATCATCATAGAGCATCGCAAAAGCTTTGGCAGCTTTGTGATGCAAACGGAGATATCTATCGCAAAGCTTACAAAGGCCTTTATTGTGTAGGCTGCGAAGCTTTCTATACCAAAGAAGAATTAAACGAGGCAGGGGAATGCTTCGAACATCCTGGGAAAAAGCTGGAGGAGGTTGAAGAAGAAAACTATTTTTTTAGACTTTCAAAATATCAGAATAAATTAGCTGAAATTATTCAGTCAGGAGAATATGAAATTATCCCAGAATTTAGAAAAAATGAGGTTTTGTCTTTTATACAAAGCGGCTTACAGGATTTTTCAATTTCCAGAAGTAATGAGCGAGCAAAGAACTGGGGAGTAGCTGTCCCAGGGGACAACAACCAAAGGATTTATGTTTGGTTTGATGCCTTAAATATTTATCAGTCAGGTGTAGGCTTTGGGTGGAATGAAGAAAAATACAAAAAATGGTGGCCGGCAGACGTGCATGTGATTGGGAAAGGAATTATTAGATTCCACGCAGTTTACTGGCCAGCGATTTTACTTTCGGCCAGTCTCCCCCTACCTAAAAAATTATTTGTCCATGAATACTTCACAGTAAACGGGCAAAAGATGTCCAAAACATTAGGCAATGTCTATGACCCTCTAGTAGCACTCGATAAGTTTGGGGTAGACGCGCTGCGCTACTACTGTTTGGCCAAAATTTCACCTTTCCAGGATGGAGACTTCTCTGAAGAAAGACTAGCAGAAAGCTACAATGCTGATTTGGCTAATGGTTTAGGGAATTTGGTGGCTAGGGTGGCTAAGTTGGCTGAAACAAATAATTTAACTGCTCCAGAGCCACTTTTGGCATTTGACCCAAAGATGGAAAAGTCACTACAAGAGTTTAAATTTAATGAAGCTATAGCACATATTTGGCAAGAGGTAGCCGAGGCGGATAAAAAAGTCAGCGATGAAAAACCCTGGGAACTGGAAGGGGGAAAAGCCAAGGAGGTTTTAACCGATTTGGTTAAAAAAGTACAGCATATAGGGTATAACCTGCAGCCGTTTTTGCCGGAAACAGCGGAAAAGATCCTGAACCAATTTTCCGGAAAAGTAAAATCCGCACCACCCCTTTTCCCAAGAACATAATGTTAATTGATACCCATGCACATCTTTATTGGGAATCCTTTAAAAATGACCTTGAAGAAGTTATTCAACGTTCCCTTGAGGCGGATGTAAAAACCATAATCAATATTGGTGTGGATGTAAAAACCAGTCAGCTGGCTGCTGAATTGAAATCAGACAAAATTAAATTTTATAGCTCAATCGGCCTACATCCTCATGAAGCTTCTAAATATTATCACCCAAATTCTTCTCGTATTGATGTATCCATACACCAAGATCTAGAAAAATTGGGGGAGATATACAAAGAAAATTCCGATAAAGTTACCGCTGCCGGTGAATGTGGCTTAGACTTTGCTTTCGATCCACACTTTATGAAGTCTCCAGAAGGTACCCCCCTATTACCAAACCAGCTAAAGGATCTGCAAATAAGGCTCTTTGCAGCCCAAATCAAATTAGCACAAAAATTAGACCTTCCCCTGCTGGTTCATTGCCGAGATGATCGCTCTCAAAATCCACAAAATAGCGAGGCTTGGGATTTATGTCTTCAGATGATTGGAGACCACCCAGTACTCTTGCACTGTTATAGCGGACTGGTGGAGAGTACCAAAAAAGTTCTGCAGATGCCTAACGTTTTCGTGTCCTTTGCTGCAACAATCACCTATCCCAAAAATGAACATCTGCGTGAAGCTGCACAGTTCTTGCCCCTGCAAAAGATAGTTTTGGAAACAGATTGTCCCTTTCTCCCTCCGCAGTCCAAAAGAGGACAACGCAATGAACCTGCAGCAATCCAAGAGATAGCTTCCCTTATTGCCCAACTCAAAGGCATAAGCCTGGGGAAAGTCTGCAACCAAACTTCAGAAAATGCATCTACGCTCCTGAAGCTAAAATAAGTTGCTTTTGGGACCTATTTTCTTTAAACTTAAGCTTGCTATGAGAATTATCTTAGCCTTCATTGCAGGCTTACTGCTCTTTTTTTATCTATCCGAATTCTATTATCGGATTAACAAGAAACACTCTTTTGGAATTTATCTAACCAACAGCCTGGTAGGACTCTCTTTAGGCTTGATAGGAACTTTTATTAGCTTCTTTGGAGCTAATATTTTACCCGGTATCAATGTTTTGCTAGGACTTTTTTTAATTGGAGGAGGATTGGGTATGGTTATTCATCACCTCCTTTCCAGACGATATTTAATTTCCGAAAGGCTGGAGAAAGATTTTGTCCTACGGCATGAGAATCTTTTCGAGAGGCTTTTGGAAATTCTCCCCGGCGCAACCACTTGGATAGCTCTCACCTCACCTGTCTGGCTTTCTTTTACACTCCCCTTTGCTGTGGCCTACTTAATTTTAATTGCCGATGTCTATTGGCTGATTACTGCCTTAAGAATTGGCGTCTTGATTCTGGTAGGTTTCAGAAAAATGGAGTGGGCTAAAAAACAAAACTGGTTGGAACTGCTAAAGCAAGATTTTCCAAATCAATGGGATAAATATTATCACCTCATACTTATCCCTACCTATAAAGAACCCCTGGGGGTACTGACCCCCGCTTATGATGCGATTAAAAATTCCCCTTATCCTAAAGATAAAATTTTCTTGGCGGTAGGATTTGAGGATCGGGACGACCCGGAAAAAATTCGAGAAGCTACTAAATATTTAGGCAGTTTGGGTAAGGAAATTGCTGGGGTATTTGCTACTGTTCACCCTTTCGGTTTACCGGGAGAAGTACCGGGACCGGGGTCTAATAGAAACTGGATGATCAACCATGCTGTTTCGGAACTTGCCAAAATGGGTATTAAGCCTAATCAAGTCCTAACAACCACTTTGGATGCAGATTTTGTTATACATCCCCAATTCTTAGCCGGGGCTTTACATAAATACCTCTCTTTACCCCAAAGCGTTCGAGATCGCCGAAGCCTTACCGGTATATTCCTTTACCACAACAATTATTGGCAAACCCCCACTCCTATGAGGCTTATGGCAACCGGAACCAGCTTTTGGCAATTGGCCGAGATGGTGGGAAGCGATAAATATATCAATTACTCCTCCCTATCTATGAATTTGCAATCACTGCTGGATATCGGTCTGTGGATGCCGGACAAAGTGAACGATGACTCGGGATTTTATTGGAAAGCCTATTATCATTACAACGGAGATTATAAGGTCCTTCCTCATTTTCTGCCTATATCTGCAGATGCGGTTCAGGATAAAACCATGTTAAAAACTTTTCAAAATCAATATCTACAAATCAAACGCTGGGCTTACGGGGTTGAACATATCCCCTTTATCGTTAAACAATATTTTAAAAAGGAGGTAGATTTTTGGGACAAAACCGATAAGCTGATTTTTGTAATTTGGGGATATCTGAAATGGGGGTTTTTGGCAATCTTTATTACATTTGGTAGCTTACTAATTCCTCTAGCCAATCCAAATTTTAAAGAATCCGTCCTATCTATTAATTTACCTATTGTTTCGTCTTGGATATTAACCGCAGCCTTTTTGGGCCTTTTTGCAACTATCTATGTCCATGAGAAAACTGCCCCAAAAAGACCTGCCAGTTGGTCTTTTTTCAAAAGAACTTGGTCATACATCCAATGGTTACTGGTTCCTATCATCTTAATAACCATTTCTTCTATTCCGGCCATTGATGCCCAAACTTCTCTGATGTTCGGGAAAAGACTGGAGTTTAGAGTCACAAACAAAGCCAGGCTGGCAGAAAAAGCATGAATAATTTTAAACACTCCTCTAAAATTGGGCAGTCTATTAATCTAAAATCCGTTATTGGGCTAAACATGATCCCAATAGCAGTAGCCTTGCTGACAGGTTTGGTGATTATAATCTTATTTAGGTATTTGCCCAAAGAAATGCCGCTTTTTTACTCGATGCCTTGGGGAAAAAAGCAATTGGCGAACCCTCAACAATTTTTTGTAATTCCTTTTCTGATGATATTGGTCACCTTCATAAATCAAATAATTGCTTGGCAGTTGCATGAGTCACAAAAATTTTTTAAAAAAATACTTCTGATAACTTCATTTGTGGCAAGCGGGATATTGATCATTACTTTCATTAGAATTATCTGGATATTTATATAGATGGAATTTATATTACCTGCAGTTGCGTCTTTAGTAATTACTTCGGCAGCTGTATTCCCCACTATTTGGATTGCAAAAAAATACCGTTTATTAAACGACCCCAGTCAAAGACCCCATCCTGCTCATGTCCAAAATCGTATCATTCCCAGAGCGGGGGGCTTGGCAATCTTTGCGGGTATCTGTATATCCATACTGCTGTTTCTACCACTGGAGAAACACATCCTAGGAATTCTTCTTTCTCTTTTAATACTGCTGGTTGTCGGGCTGATTGATGATAAGTACAAAAACTTTTCACCATACATCAGGCTGTTAACCCAGTTTCTAGTAGCATTAATTGTAGTCGGCTCCGGCATTGGGATCACTTTTATTACCAATCCTTTAGGAGGTATTATTCGGCTTGATTCCATTGTTTTACCGGTCAATCTTGGGGGGTTCCATCAGATCATCTTAATTGCCGACTTTTTTGCATTGATTTGGATAGTCTGGATGATGAATATGGTCAACTGGTCAAAAGGGGTGGATGGACAAATGCCGGGGATTATTTTAATAGCAGCTCTGATTTTAGGGTTTTTATCTATAAAGCTGGGAGTTTTGGAAAATGACCCAAACCAAATTACCATCGCTAAATTAGCTTTTATCACAGCCGGTGCATCTTTAGGGTTCTTACTTTTTAACTGGTATCCGGCTAAGATTTTACCCGGTTTTTCCGGTTCTACTATTTTGGGTTTTATGATAGCAGTTTTATCAATTTTATCGGGAGCTAAACTGGCAACTGCCGGGCTGGTGTTACTTGTACCTGCCACCGACTTTTTTTATACATTTATAAGAAGAATTCTTCAGGGAAAATCTCCTGTGTGGGGAGACAGGGGTCATCTGCATCACAAATTATTGGATTTGGGGTTTTCTCACTCCCAAATAGCCTTGTTTTACATTATAGGAAGTGTTATTCTGGGTGCAGCCGCCTTAAGCTTGGATAGTAAGAATAAACTTTTTGCGGCTGTCTTATTAGGAACAATAATTTTGGGATCAATTTTATGGTTACACTTTTTTGGGGAATTTTCAAAGCGGTCCGGCCCCGGCAATGGATAAAAAATTTTGCTGTTTTTGCAGCACTTATTTTTTCCGGAGCCCTGCTTGACCACTCTGCACAGTTAAATACTCTATTTGCTTTCCTGCTTTTTTGCGGTTTTTCTTCAGCTACTTACTTATTGAATGATGTTTTTGACGTTGAGCGTGACCGACTACACCCTTTTAAAAGGAAGCGGCCTGTTGCATCCGGGATTGTCCCTATACCTTTAGCAATAAGTTTGTCTTTGGGTTTGATAATCATCCTACTACCTCTTGCATATAAGCTATCTCCGGCATTCTTTTTGGCTTCAGTTACCTATTTAGTTTTACAACTCTTTTATTCGTTTTATTTAAAACAGGTTATTTTACTCGATGTTATGGTTATAGCTACCGGTTTTGTCTTACGGGTCTATGCCGGAGTCTGGGCGATAGATGCCCATCTAAATGTTTGGTTTCTTCTGTCTGTTACCTCATTCGCGCTCTTTCTGGCCATCGGTAAAAGAAGATCGGAGTTAACCTTAATGCAAACTCAAGCATCTAAACACCGGGAAACTTTGTCACATTATCCGGAGAATTTGTTAGATATCCTTACTTCTATGTTTGCCAACTCTACTTGGCTAACTTATGCTTTTTTTGCGTTTTTGCAACCTCCAATAGTAGCAAAAAATATCTTCTCCAACTTCTTTGTAGATTTGGAGCTCCCCTTTACCCAAGCCAAATATCTGATGGCCACAGTACCAATAGTCATCTATGCAGTTATGCGGTATCTCTATATAATCTATGAGAAAAAAGAAGGAGAGTCTCCGGAGAGGGTAATTCTGACAGATACTCCTCTGCTAGTTACAGTTTTACTCTGGCTAATAATGGTGGTCGGAATGATCTACTATTTAGGAGTTTGAACCTCTTCTTTTTTTTCAACATAGGCAGAAGACACAAATCCTTCCGCCCCATCCGATAATCTTACTCTATCCCAAGACCCTTCCTCCAAAAGTATCAACTCGTCTCCGGGATTCACCCTGGCAATCTCCTTACCCAACAGAGAACCTTTATCCCGAACGCGGAGAAAACCAGTGGGGGTCTCTTTTACGGTTACCATTGGAGTAGTCGTAGTAACCGGTGTTGAGGGGGTAGCCAGATCAACTTCAGATAAAGCCAGATCAACCGTAATAACTAGGTTGTAGTTTTCTGGAAGGTTAGCTCTGATACTTCTTTTAAGATAATTATTATGGCTTAGAGCAAAAGTGTGCTCCCCGGTTGGGATATCTACCGACAAAGGAGTATGCCCATAATATTTTCCATCAATTTCGACTTGAGTATCGGAGGGATTGGAGATAAGAGTCACCCCTTTACCCTTCTCGAGTGTGAGTGTTTCACCTGCCGAAGAGGTTCCATCTTTTGACAGCTCACGGTTGACTACTGTTAAAGTACCGGGGGCCAGGCTTATTTTCCCCTGCCAAAAAGCATTTTCTTTCTCGATCCGCAATTCATAATCTTGATTTACTAGGTCCTCACTTTCATAGGGGGTCTTACCAACTTCCTTATTCTCAATTTTAACAATTGCATTCTCCGGCAAAGACAATACCCTGATTCCGCTCTTTTCCTTAATCCCTAAAAAAATTACGGCCGGATTCGCAGCAAATCTAACTACTAAAAAAAGGAGGCCAATAAGAGCCAAAATCCAAATAATTATCTTTTTCATCTTCAATATTATACACTGTCTCTTTTGACTTTTGATCTTGAGTTTGATATGATATTGCCTCCCCAAGCTGACAAGCTTGGGTTTTGTGTTAAATATAACTTTACAAAATCTTCTGCCTAAAGAAGTTTATAAAGGGGTCGCCCTAAATTATAAACTTCCCAACATTAAGCCAAAGATTATAAAGGGGTTTAGGCGGCTTACTAAATACTTTTCCAAAATTACCCTTGGGATTTTTATCCTCTTCTATTTTTTGGGGTACTATCCTACTTTAACCATCCCACCCCTTAGACAAAGTGTAGTTTTAGCAGATAACCAAGTTCAGAAGCAGGAGATTATCGCTGCTTCTTTTCCGCAGCCGGTAGTACTACCCCATCCAGGTTATATTTCTACTAACTTCTCAAGATATCATCCCGGGCTAGACATTGCTGCCGGATTGGGTATGCCTATTCACCCAATTACCAAAGGTATAGTTGATGAGGTAAATTTTGGGTTTTTGGGATATGGTAACAATGTTATGGTTATTCATGAAAATGGATTTAAATCCCTTTATGCTCATATGGGAAGGATTTATGTGAAGAGAGGTCAACAAGTAAGCGTGGATACTACCCTAGGAACTGTTGGATTAACCGGTCATACTTCCGGCCCTCACACTCATTTAGAGATTACCAAAGATGGCAAATATATCGATCCCTTGACTATCCTTCCTCCATTACCTGATTATCCTGTAGAAGAAGCTTTTAAACCGGTAGAGGAAGTGGTTATTCTTGAGGAACCTTCCCAGCTTCATAAAACTCTGCGGCCTGATTTTAGCTAAAGATTATTCAACTATCTCGCCTTCAACCGCAGATAGTGAAACTGCCTGCTTGCCGTATTGCTCCCGTTCTCTATTAATCAAGCGTTCCAATAAATTCTTAAGCTCTATCGGGTAATCAACGTGTCTTAATACTATCTCAACTTTATTCATACCGGCAGTGTTTATGACTATATCTCCATGATGCAAAAACATCCTATCTATAAAGGGTTGTAATACTTCCAAATGGGTAATTTTATCCAGAAGGGTAGTGCTTAACTTAACGGAAAAAAGTCCTTGCTTAATTATTACCCGACGGGTAGTTAGGAGGTATCGGTTAGCATGGAACAACCACAAAGTTTTTAATACAGCAGCGGTAAGTGCCATGATTATAGACAATAATAGGGTCACTTTTATATCCCACTTTAAAACCCAGCCCATAAAATAGCCCAGAGAGCCAAACAAAATTCCCGGGAATAAAAGATATATGGCAAACTTGGAACGGATATAGGCAGCGGAAAATCCTGTTACTAAGATCAGCTCTTCGTCTTCGGATAGATAAGGCTTGAATGCAGCTCTTTGGGTAACAGTTGGAGAGTCTTTGTAATGAAACTTGGCCATTAACTCTATTGTATCAAATCAACAGAGAGTTTATTCAGTTTAATACTCACCCATGCCTGGCATACCGGGAGGTGGGGGTGGTGCGGGAGGTTCCGGTTTATCGGCGATCAGAACATTGGTAGTCATTATCATAGCAGCAACCGATGCCGCATTTTGCAAAGCCGATCTGGTAACTTTAACAGGGTCTATTACACCGGCCTTAACCAAATCTTTCAACTCTCCATCATTTACATCTACTCCAAAATTCTCTCCTGATTCTAAAACCACTTTCATCATCATCCCGGCATTAAACCCGGCATTTTCCATTAGTTTGTTAAACGGCCCTTCGATTGCTTTGCCTACTATCACAAGCCCGGTTTTCTCTTCACCTTCAGCTTTAATGTTTTTCAAAACCTTGGAGGCCCGAAGTAAGGCTACTTCCCCGCCCGGGACAATCCCTTCCTCTATCGCTGCTTTGGTAGCTGCCACCGCATCTATCACCCGCTCCTTCTTCTCCCTCATCTCAATCTCGGTAGCAGCACCGACATTGATTACGGCTACTCCACCCGTTAATTTAGCCAGTCTTTCCTGCAGCTTTTCTTTATCAAACTCGGAGTCAGTTGCTTCCAGTTCTCTTCTGATTTGAGAAATTCTGGCTTCTATTGCGCTTTTTTTGCCTTTACCGTCAACAATTAACGTCGTATCTTTGGTGGAAGTTACCCTCGCTGCCCTACCCAAATCCTCAATCTCTACCGACTCGATCTTTTTACCGGTATCTTCGGAGATAACAGTTCCCCCTGTTAATATGGCTATGTCTTGCAACATCTCTTTTCTCCTGTCACCAAAGCCGGGGGCCTGTACGGCCAAGACATTAAACCCTCCGCGCAACTTATTTACTATCAACAGAGCTAATGCTTCACTTTCTACCTCATCGGCAATAATCACCATGTTTTTGGATACCTGGACAAACTTTTCCAAAAACGGCACTAAATCCGCAGCTGTAGAAATCTTTTTATCGGTGATTAAAATATAGGGGTCTTCTATGGAGGCCTCCATCTTATCGGTATCGGTTACAAAGTAGGGAGAAGCAAAGCCTTTATCAAATTCCATCCCTTCTTTATATTCCACATTCATCTCCAAAGTCTTACCCTCTTCCACTGTAATCACTCCGTCTTTACCAACCTTGGCTAAAGCTTGCGAAATCAATCTACCAATCTCTTCGTTTTGAGCGGAGATTGTTGCCACCTGGGTGATCTCTTCCGGGGTGGTCAATTTTTTACTCATCTTGGAAAGTTCATCTACTAATGCTTCTACCCCCCGCTCTATCCCTTTTCTTAGAATCATCGGGTTAGATCCGGCCTGGATATTTTTTAATCCCTCGGAAACCATAGCCTGGGATAAGATGGTAGCAGTAGTAGTACCATCTCCGGCTACATCGTTGGTCTTACTGGCTGCTTCTTTCAAAAGCTGTGCTCCCATATTTTCAAAAGGATCTTCCAACTCTATTTCTTTGGCAACAGTTACCCCGTCATGGACTACATTAGGAGCTCCCCATTTTTTATCCAAGGCTACATTTCTACCCTTGGGGCCCAAAGTAGAAGCCACAGCCTCTGTTAAGGTATTTATACCTTTTAGTAATTTCTCCCTTGCTTCAGAATCAAATTTTAAGATTTTTGCCATATATTATTTTTCCAAGATTGCCATTAAATCATCAAACTTTACCAATTTCAACTCTTTACCGGAAATCTTTATCTCATCCCCACCCCATTTTTTATAAACCACTATATCCCCAACTTTAACCGGGGATTTTAATACTTTCCCATTTTCTAAAACCAAATCTTCTCCTACTGAAATTACTTTTCCCTGGGCGGGCTTTTCTTGGGCGGATTCAGGAAGGATAATACCAGAGGCGGTTTTAGTTTCCGCTTCCTGGGGCTCTATTAGAACATACCCCATTAGAGGTTTAATGGTTATGTTTGAGCTGTTGTCTTTTTTAACTTTTGCCATATTTATCTCTTGGTTGAATTTTAGGGGCAGCAGCAGGATAAGTTTATATAACAATAAGCACTACTTGTCAAGAGGTGCTAAGAATCTCTTAAAATATATTCTTAATCCTTGTTATGTAAGCAAGAAGAATCTCGCTACTATAATCTTTAGGATGAAAATAAAGAGCACCCTGCTCTATCCTCTCAACCCCCTTGGGTTTTATCATAACCTTTAGTTGAAACAACTTGGCCCAACTTTCTATTCGGTTTAAGAAGAAATTTAATCTGTTATTGCCAAAGCTTCTCCCTGTTTTTCTTTTTGCTTTTGGCATTTTAAAATTTAAATTACTTGCTGTTGCCCAATTTGGCAAAAATCCAAAAGCCCAAGAATTTTCCATTAAGTATTGGGAATAAATATCTTCTCTTTGCCATAAAATCTTCATCTGCAAAACTTCGTGAGCAATAAATAAATTCCTCTTTGTTTGGGCAAGCTTTGTTGCTTCTAAAAAAAGGTTTGTACAAATTTTGCCTCTGGATTGGACAACATCCATCCTCACTCTTCTTCTTACCCCCAGAAAATCCAAAAGAGATATCACAAGCAATCTGGTAAGCCAAACCCTATTGGGGGAGCTGATAACTATAAGGTCTATGTCATCATTTTTATCGGCATTAAAAACCGCCAAGCCTCCGGAAACACCTATTAATTTTATCCAGGGGATAATTCTTAAAACTTGGGCTAGTAGTTTTGCCTTAAGAAAAAAACGGGCAGAAATTTGTTCTCTGTTTTTTCTCTTTCTAACTATCATTTTTCTATCATTTAGAAAATAAAAATCTTGATAAAATCCAACCTTGTCTTTTTTGATCAGCCTGACCAAACCTTTTTCTAAATCCTTGGTGTTTGCTTGTTTGCCAATCAACCATTTATGTATTTCCCAAGCTTTCATAGGGTAATCAAAAAGGTTTGCATAGACCAAAGTTTTTAAAATCGCTTTTTCCATAGTCCCAAGTTTACCCGCAGCAGTGATCAAACTTGCCCGAAGGGCTACTCCGCAGCACACTGCGGAGTTAGTTTATGCATAAATCTGTTAAAATTCAATATATGCTGCAAATTTTGGATAATATCCCCTTTAAAGAGTTAACTGCCCTCAATATCGGAGGTCCTGCCAAAAAAGTAGTTACCGTTGTCAGCGAGCAGGAATTAGTAGGAGCTCTCTCTTTTGCCAGGGAAGTCAATCTTCCATTTTTAATAATAGGAGGAGGCAGCAACCTGTTGGTTTCAGACAGTGGGGTTGATGCTTTAGTAATTAAAAATGAGATGGAGGGGATAAAAAAAGAAGTTAAAACTTTAACTGTCAAAAGCGGAACAATTTTGCAGCATTTAATAGACTATGCCAATCAAAATAATTTGGCCGGTTTACAAAACTTAGCCGGGATCCCCGGGACAGTAGGCGGAGCGGTCTACGGAAACGCCGGAGCATATGGTCAATCAATTAGTGATTGTCTGCGGGAAGTTACCGCCTTAGACCCAGACACAGGCCAAACTGTTACTTTATCCAAAGAAGAATGTGAATTCTCTTACCGAGACAGCATCTTTAAAAAAAATAGGTTTATTATTTTGGAGGTAAAACTTAAACTGGAACAAGGAGATGGCGAAAAGCTAAAGAAAGAGTCCGCAGAGACTATTAAAAAGAGGTCTATTAAATATCCGCCTGGGATTAAGTGCCCGGGATCTTTTTTTAAAAATTTGATTGCAACCGATTTGCCAAAAGAGGTGCTGGGCAAAATTCCCAAAGATAAAATAGTTTACGGCAAAATTCCGGCCGGGACACTTTTGGAAATGGTAGGGGCCAGGGGGGATAATTTAAACGGGATCGAGATTGCTTCCTATCATGCCAATTTATTTATAAATAAAGGAGGGGGGAAAGCGCAAGATTTCTATACTTTAGCCAAAAAATATGCGGATAAGGTAAGGCTGGAGCTTGGAATCGAGCTTGAACCTGAAGTCCAACTAATCAACCTCCCTCCCCTGTTTTAGACAAATGCTTGTTTTTGATTAATCTCTAAACACTTCTATACCAAAATCTCTCTACAGCCAAAAAGTGGTATGACTATACCCATAAAGTACGCAGAATATATTTAACCTGCTTTTTTCGTGTTAATTAAGGACGCAGCGACTTCTGGTAATGATATGCAACTTTCCTCATTATCAATAGGCCCGGAAAAATGTCCCATGTTATGCTGAATAATTAATTTGGCTCCTAACTTTTCCTGAAACTCTTTCCCATAATTTAATGAAACATACGGATCGTTATCTGAATTAATTGCAACAAAATCCCCGGCATTATTTTTGATTTTTGCAAAGCTGATCGGGGTTTGAAAAAAGTTTTCTAATTCTTTATAGCCTAAATCATCCGTAAACCCGGCTACTAATACTACACCCCCTACCTTTCTATTTATGTTTTCCAAATACCGCATTATTGTTATACATCCAAGACTGTGACCTACCAGACAAAGCTCTTTATCAGGTTCCCCTATAACTTCCCTAAGTTTTCCTAACCATTTAGACAGGTGAGGAAGATTGGCTTCTGGCATTTGGGGAACCTCTACTTTAAATCCTTTTCCCTCAAGTTCTTTCTTAGTCTGCGGATACCAACAATAGTTGGGGTACCCTTCCCAACAATGGACCATAATTACTCTTTTATTCATAAAATTCTCTGTCAACAATATTTACGATCGTGAATTTTGTTGCATTCATCTTAGGGGCTTGGGGCGGGGGCTGGTTTGGTATATTTATCCAAAACCTGCTGTACTCCTCTGTCTATTGTCTGCAAAGCTACCTGGGGATCCGTTCCCTGCAAAGTAGCATTTACCCCATCCTCAAAATATTTAATCATCTCATCATTGATCCCCGAATCAAAGGTATTGGAAGCTAGAAACCATCCTTTATAATAAGGGCCTTGGATAACAAAAGCTCCTATAATCGGCGCACCGGATATTTCCGGTCCCAGAGCTGCTAGAGAATAGGGCTCTCCAAACAACCTCACTTGAGATGCCTGCTGATAAGCAAGTTTCTGGGCCTCGGCAGATGCCAAAAATTTGGCAAACTTCCAAGCTTCTCTAGGATGCTTGCTGTTTGCCGAAACAGCTTCTGCCCAGAACGTTCCCCACCCTACTTGTCTACCGGATAATTGGGGAACCGGCGCAGTATTAAACTTTAAATTAGGATTTATCTGGCGCAGTTCGTGTGCACGCCAAGACGGGGCAAAATAGAAAGCTAGTCTACCTTGAGCAAAAGCCTGGGTAGAATTGGGCATAGTTACATCCCAAGTTTTTCTTTTAGGATCGGTAATAAAACCAGTATAAAAGGAGAGTACTTCCGCAGCTTCAGGAGAAGCCAAAGATTGCATATTTACTCCTGGCTGTTGCAAAAAAAGCAACCCTAAAATATCGCTCCAGTGATCAATATTGCCGGTAGAACCCAAAGCCACACCGGCTGTTTTAATCTGTCCGGATTGATCCCGGACTGTTAATTTTACTGCCGCATCAATTAGCTCTTGCCAGTTTCGGGGGACACTTACTCCGGTAGCGGAAAGCAAGTCTTCGTTATAATAAAGGGCCAACCCGTCTACTTCTGCAGGTATTGCATAAATTTGGTTGTTTGTAATGAAGCTTTCAGGGGTAATCGGATAAAAAGCATTTTTATATTCCTGTATCCCTATTACATCGGATGGAGCCGGAGCTAAATCTCCTTCAAACATAGGTAACCAACTGTTGTGAATCCTAAAAAGATCCGGTCCCACTCCTTCTCTAATTTGGGTTTGAACCCTAGTCCGGTAATTAACGGAGGATTGTTTAACGTAATTTATACTAACATTAGGATTGTTTTGTTGATAAAGAGCAATTAGCGGTTTAATCAGGCTCTCTTCCTCCCATAACCCCCAGTAAGTCAGCTCCACCGAGCCAGAGGACTGACTAACTTCATTAAAACTGGGCCCAAACTTCCAAAATAAAAATCCAAAGATGATACTTAAACTCAATGCCGCTATAATTAACTTCTTCATTTTAATATCAGCTTTAATATTATCTCATATTCTTAACCTAAGCCTTTTAGGCTTTACCGCAACAGGCCCAATAAGGTAAGATAGCCACTGTTATTGTCAAAATTCATGGCTAAAAAGAAACCTAAATCATCACCCGATATAAACAAGCAACCCAAAAAACCTATCAAAACAGGGCTGCTCGCCCTATCTCGTAAGTTTTTGCCTATAGCACTCTTATGCTTACTGCTTCTGTTAGTTTTTTTGACTTACCAAAATATCTTTGCCGATAAATTTTTTCCCAGGACCTTTGTGGGTGACAGCCAAGTTACCTTTTTAACGGTCTCTCAAACCAAACAGGTCTTCATCAATAAGTTTAACTCAAGATCTTCACAAAAACTTACTTTTAGTTCACAGTTTGGACAGTTTGAAATAGATCTGGCTACAGCCTCTGCCAAATTGGATTACTCCCAAATAGAAGAAGGGTTTAAATTGGGCCATCAGGGTAATTTATTCAAACGGTTAACCGACCAAACTCACACTCTTTTTAGTCCTCAAATAATTGCTCCCGATATTACCCTTAATTTGAATAACCAAATCAACAAAATTGCCAGTGCTATCGACCGGCCGGCTCAAGATGCCACATTAATTTTGGGCGAAAAAAATGAAGTTCTAACTACTCCCGATGAAAACGGCTTAATTTTAGATAAAGAACGGTTGGAAAAAGATATTGAAAACTTTTTAATTTTTGGACAAACCCCTGCTGCTCTACCGGTTAAAGTAACTACTCCAAAGGTAAGCGAGCAAAGGGCCAGCCAAGCCAAAGCACTGCTTGAGGGCAACGGTAACCAACCTTATACTCTTACTTTTGAGGGTAACTCCTGGGTCATAGATACCCCAACCCTGTTAACTCTTTTGGATCTAAGTCAACCGGAACCTGAACTGGTCAGCCGAGAAAAGATACAGGCTTTTTTGACCCAAATAAGCAAGGAGGTTAACCGGGATGTTCAAGAACCGCTTTTTAAATTTGATGGGGCAAAAGTAACCGCATTCCGTCCGGCTACCCAAGGGCATAAATTGAATATAGAAAAGTCTACGGATCTTTTGGTTGATGCATTAAAAAACCAGAAGCCTAAAACTGTTGAATTAGCTGTAGAGATTATCAATCCTCAAATTCAAACCTCCCAGGCTAATGATTTGGGGATTCAGGAACTTTTGGGGCAAGGGGTTTCCCATTTTGCCGGTTCTATTCCCAATCGTATCTACAATATCGGGCTAACTGCCAGTAAACTAAACGGAGTATTGGTTCCTCCCGGACAAATCTTCTCTTTTAACAGAACTGTTGGAGATATCTCCGCCGCTACCGGATTTAAACAAGCCTATGTTATAAAAGAGGGGCGTACGGTTTTGGATGACGGAGGTGGGGTTTGTCAGGATTCCACTACTCTTTTTAGAGCAGTTTTAAATGCCGGATTGCCGGTTGTGAAACGGACTGCCCACGCTTATAGGGTCGGTTACTATGAGCAAGGTTTTGCTCCCGGACTGGATGCAACGGTTTTTTACCCCACTGTAGATTTTCAATTTAAAAACGACACTCCGGCTTATATCTTAATCCAGGCCTATACTTACGGTACCAGTTTATATGTTGATTTATACGGTACATCGGACGGCAGAATCTCCTCCATCTCCAAACCGGTTATTAACAATCAAACACCACCACCCCCGGAACTTCGCCAAGATGATCCAACCTTACCCAAAGGAACAATTAAACAGGTCGATTGGGCAGCTTGGGGAGCAACAGTTACCTTTAACAGGACTGTCACCAGAGGAGGGGAAACTTTGATTAAGGAAACATTTTATTCAAATTATAAACCATGGCAGGCAGTATATTTAGTGGGAACAGGTGGTTAGATTCAAGCAGAAGATCGGGTAGCTTGAGGAGGAAGAATTCCGGTTAAAACTACAAAGTTTTGCCCTTCTTTGTAACCATGCAAACTTTCTCCAGCTTTCATTCGCAGCACCGTTCTTTCCAGTGCATTCGCCTCTCTATTCAAACCAACCTCATGTAAGACTTCTGCCAAAGAATCACTATGCCTTAAATTCAGCTCATAAACTGCTGCAACTGTATAAGCTGCAGCCCGAGCTTGTTGTCTCACACTATTATCAAAGCTTCCGGCAGAAAGCACGTTAGTTAAATGATCCCAAGCCTGCTTTTTATAAGGTATGAAATCTTTTCTCCATAATCTTTCAAGCAATTGACGGTAGGATCCTACACCTCCCCTGTCGTATATCAACTCACCAAAACCTTGCCTATCTAAACAGCAGCTAAAAGAATACAGTGGACGTGCAACGTCACCTCTCATAGATTCTACTTGCTGAAAAGTTAACCCAGATACCAACAACTCGCTTACCCCTTGAGTTTCCATATGAAGGATGCCTAAATCATAAATTAGCTGCTTTGCAGGATCTGCCGGGAGAATTTCAATTGGCCCACTTTGGGGATAATAAATTACTTTATCTGGCTGTATACCAGCTCTTATACCCGGCAAAGCTTCTAGCAAAACCATATTTAAATACTACACCCTTTTATTTGCTTGTCAAAGAGAAAATACGTTATGTTAGTATAAGTAGAATAATGAGATTTTTTATTGCTTTGGAGATACCGCAGGAAAATAGGCAAGAGTTACAACAGGTGCAAACAAAGCTTACTCTACTAGTCCCCAATTTAAGAATAACGGATCCGGATAAACTACATCTGACTTTGGCATTTATAGGCGAGCAACCGGATTCATACAAAGAGGACCTTATCAAAATTATTACCGATGCCGTTGCCAATCTTTCTCCCTTTACAGTTACCCCTACTTATTTGGATGGCTTCCCTACTATTCATCAACCGTACACTTTTTGGATAGGAGTAAGTGGTGAGATAGACAAATTACTTATCATTCGGGAAAAAATTAAAGATGGGCTAATTGTGCTCAAGTTGCCTGTAGATGAGCGAAGATATATTCCTCATATCGCTGTTGCCAAGCCCCGGGGAAAGTTTAAGTTAAGTCCGGCAGATGAAAAGGATTTACAGAATTTTATGGGGGAGAATAAATTTGATCCAATTAAAATTAGCTCTATCAAGCTTTTCGAGTCTGTTCCGGACAGCGGATTTCACCGGCACAATACTTTGGCTGAAATTAAGTTAGGTTAAAACTCTTTCCAAAAAATAGACCTCTTTTTTGAAGGCATCGTCGGCAAAAAGATATTCCCCCTTGCCTTCTAATATAGCCTGATAACTTTGGCAATCCCTGCACAAATCCGGTGATTTTACACAAATCCAATTACCTTCTTTTATGCTTATCTTTAGCTCCAATCCTTTTTGTCTCAACCATTCAATCTGTCCGTCCAGCGGATCCAGGACTATTGATTTGGGGCCATCATCCCGATCCAGATACCAAAACGAGGCTTTGGAAACCGGTATCTGCAAATTTGCTTCTGCTAAAATAGCATAGATATTTAGTTGTAAGGCCGAATCCTCATCATGAATACCGGTCTTAAAATCAACAACGTGAAGTGTCCCATCTTTACACTTACCAATAAAATCCATGTTCCCAAATAGGATAACATTATCAATCAGCTTAAATTTAGGAAAATGTAAGAAAGGGGCGCAGGGTTCCAAAATACTAACATGGGATAAGAAATTATCCAGCATCTTCAGCCCCCTTTTGCCATAAGTTGCTTCCTCCTGTGCAGAGGAAAACCCTCCTTTTTTCAGTCTATATTTGCACCACAAATTGCGAAACTTTTTCACAGTCTCCTCTTTTGTCGGCTTAACTTCTGCTTCCAAATACCACTTGATGGTATCATGAATTATTGCTCCCAAAGTTAAGTTGGGTGAGGCAATCTGCAACTTGTAACCTTGCCTGGGGTCCCGATAAATATTTTTTAGATAAAAAGAGCGGGGGCATTTTAAATAATCTGTTAAAGAGGTGTGGGAAATTAAAATAGCATCTTTGATGAATTCTTTTTTATAAGAGGGAACCACATACTAAAACATACCTCTAAAAATTACCCAAAAACAAGAGGGAGATAGAAGTTGGTCAAAAATTTATGAAGCTTGGCGAAAGTAAATACCATCATAAATTGCTCTTCTTAAAATTGCATTCTCTACGAAAGTTACGCAAGCCAGACGCAAAGTATCAAGCCTTTGCTGGCCTGGATCTGATAACAAATATGCCAAGCGCAGCCGAGTTAGATTTAAATATCCTTCTGCTTCTCTCATGCTCTTCAAGCCTTTAACACTCTCCAGCATCTCCGTAGCTCTCATTTCCATATGATGTGGGTAATCTAGTAAGTGTGCTGCTACCATCAATCTATTAACCCATTTCTCTTTATTTTTCCATGCCTTTTTAGTATCTGGAGATAATTGCTGCGGGCCCAACATTAACCTAATTAACATTTCTGTTGGTAAAGGGGATATGCTGGGATTGGTATTAGATATCCTGTCTTGAAAAGTACCTACCATGCTAATATCATGGTATAAAAGCTCGTTAGAGGCAGCTCGCAGCTGCCCAGTATGATATTCAGAATTTATGAAAATTGCTGCTTCTCTCATAATTATGCAATTTATAGCTCTACAACAGGATAAAATCAAGTCCTGATAAATCAATGTTGTATATCTTGAATTGACTTATAGCTTCTTCCCTTGCACTATGGCTTTTAAAGTTTGGACGCGGATTACCTCATTGATATCTTGGATTAACTCAGATTTCTTGGTATTAACTCTTCCCAAATTTTCTTCTATTTCACGGGCAAACCCAAAGATATTTTTAAAAGCTGTCAGGCTGCGTAAACCATGACCGCAGACTACTACCCTTACCCAACCTCTTTCTAGTGGATCTCCCAAACTACCTATTTGACCCTCTTCTCTCACCTCGATCTTCCCTAAACCATAATGATCCATAGAGGAAGCCGTTTGCTGCAGTAACCGTATCTGGTCAGGCGGATAGCTATCTTCAATTCTCCAACCTACTCTTTGCTCAAAAGCCCTATCCATCACCCTCATTCTGCTATCTGCTTTTTAAAAATGCAAATACTCTCTCTTTCTACCCTGTCGTTTCTTCCTTAATCCACCTATCTTTCAACTTTCTGGCAAAGAGAAGTCCGTTGAGAGCTCGCTGATCTTTTAATAACATTTCATGCCCGCCACAAACGGAAGCTCTAAGTCCAAAGGCTCCATACACACATGCACAATTTCTTGCTATGGCATTTACCAGTTCCAGGCCTTCTTGCTGTGTTCCTTTCCAAACTATATTTACGGTTTCTCGCCTTTCAGGACTGTCCATATTAAATAAAAAGAGACAGCTTCTATCATTTCTAATCTCCTTTTCACAAATCCTACTCTTATTTTTTTTCAATTTCAAATATAAAAAGCTAGGGGAAGTACTTGGGATAGTTTGAATTATCTGGATTGCACCCCCGAGGTGTAAAGCAAAGACTTTTCTATTATTTCAACAAATTGAAAATTCAGAGTAGTTTTTAATCCTTCCCTCTTTAACCTCAACTCCTTTTACTTCTGCCAATCCAGGCCCTCTCTTGCACCAGTCAAGAAAACTTTCTAAAGTTTCATCATCTCCTTCTGCCTCTATATAAACCGATCCGTCCGGTTCATTTTGAGCAAAACCTTTTATTCCCAACTTCTCTGCTTCCTGTTTGGCCGAGAACCTAAAACCTACCCCTTGGACTGCCCCTAAAATTTTAATCTTTAAAAGCTTCATACTAAAAATTTTAACAACATTTTACTCTTTTGTCTGTTAAAATATCCTCAATGATAATACTCGGGATTGAAACCAGTTGTGATGACCCTTCGACTACGCTCAGGGTTCTTGATTACAAATATTATGGTGACTCTTGGAATTGAAACATCGTGCGACGAAACTGCTGCAGCAGTTTTAACCAATAAAAGAGGAGGGGTACAAATATTATCCAATATTGTTGCTTCTTCTGCCTCAATACAATCTAAATATGGAGGTATAATTCCGGAACAAGCGGCCCGGGAACAACTAAAGTCTATTATCCCAGTTATAGAAGCATCACTTCAACAAGCCCATTGCAAACCTGAAGATTTAGATGCCATAGCTGTTACCCAAGGTCCGGGATTAATAGGATCTTTGCTGGTTGGAGTGGAAACTGCCAAGGTTTTGGCCAAAGTTTGGGATAAGCCTTTAATCCCAATAAATCATTTAATTGGTCATTTTTATGCAAACTGGATCGAGCATAACACGCCGATCTTCCCTTGTATCGGACTTCTGGTCTCCGGAGGCCATACTGACTTAGTTCTATTTGCAGATCACAGAAAGTATAAATACCTGGGAGGGACCAGAGACGATGCAGCCGGAGAGTGTTTTGATAAATGTGCCAGACTTTTAGGATTGCCTTATCCTGGAGGTCCTCAAATCAGTAAGCTGGCAGAAAAAGGAAACCCTAAAGCTTTCAATTTCCCCAGGCCAATGTTAGATTCTAATGATCTTGATTTCTCCTTCTCGGGGCTGAAAACAGCCTTTATGAAGGAACTAGGTAATACTGCTCCTGGCTCCTCCAACCTACCTCCGCAGGAGGGGCGTGTTGTTCCTAGTTCCGTTTTTGATCTTGCTGCTTCTTTGGAAGCTGCTATTGTAGAAACTTTAGTTACAAAGACTGTTGCAGCAGCCCAAAAATATAAAGTTGAACAAATTATTATTGCGGGAGGAGTAGCAGCCAACCGAAAACTGAAGGCAGATCTGGGAGCTAGGAGTAAGGAGCTAGGAATCAAGCTGCATGTGCCGCCTCCCAGTCTTTGCACCGATAACGGGGCTATGATTGCGGCCGCCGCTTTCTTTACTGGAGGCCGGGCCAATCCTTTAGAGCTTCAAGCCAACCCCAATTTGTCTTTGGCTTATTGACACACCCCTTAAACTAGTTTTATATAGATATTGTCCATTCCTGCACGGGGTGGTTTTTGTTATTTATGAAGGAGTTTGTCATAGGTATTAATGACCCGGTTTGGTTGGATAATCCAGCTGCCCCTCAAACCTCAAATTTTGACCGACTTTATCTTGAAGATAAATCGCGGATTGCACAACTTCGGCTGTTAAACGGCCAAATAAGAAGTATAGATTTAAGTCAGATACCAGTCCACCTTAACCATTGGCTTAGTCGTGAAGCAACTGAACCGGATAAAAGAGTGTCCCCTCTAGCTTTTAAAGAGGATACCCAGTGGGCAGCACATACTCCTAAGTCTCCGGCCATTAACCAACCTCTTTATACTGATATCAATAAATTTGCTAAAGTTGAGCCGGAAAAACCAGCCCCAGTAACTGTTTTGGCTGGGGGACAACTTCAACTAACGGGAGTCGTAGGACTGGCAATTAAAACTGCGGGCCGAGAAACCGTTTTCCCTTCCAGTTTGATCCGTTGCCTGGTAACTAATCCTGCAGAACATACCTTTACCTTATTTATAGTAAATCCAGAATCTGGAGAAATTGAAAAAAACACCTACAATACTCCCAAAATCAAATTGACTAGTCTCACACAAGAAAGATCTTAAGTTGGGAATCGAGTAGTAATTTGGGTGGTACCATGACATATGCTCGTCCCATATAATAAGGGAGGGCGTGTTTTTTATGGATAAAGTATACGATCAAACCAAAACCGAAGAGAAATGGTACAAATTCTGGGAAGAATCCGGCTATTTTCAGCCGGAAATTAACCTGGACGGCGCACCCTACACTATAATTTTACCCCCTCCAAATGCCAATGCCCCACTGCATTTTGGCCATGCTATGTATGTGGTTGAAGATATTTTAATCAGATACCACAGGATGAAAGGTGAAGCAGCTCTCTGGTTACCCGGTTCAGACCATGCCGGTTTTGAAACACAGGTAGTTTTTGAAAAGAAGTTACAGGAAGAGGAGAAATCCAGATTTGACTTCGATAGACAAACCCTTTATCAGATGATCTGGGATTTTGTCCAGTCTAATAAAGGCACCACGGAAGGGCAGCTGCGCAAACTGGGTTTTTCAGTTGACTGGTCCAGGGAAAAATTTACCCTAGATCCGGATATTATCCAAGTTGTCTACAAAACTTTTAAAAAGCTGTTTGATGAGGGGTTAATCTATCGGGGCAATCGGATTGTTAATTATTGCACCAAACATGGCACCTCTTTTTCCGATTTAGAAGTAGCTTATACCGAAAAACAGGATAGGCTCTATTTCGTTAAATACCCCTTGGCTGAAGAATCTGGTCATATTACCATTGCCACCACCAGGCCGGAGACGATGTTTGGCGACAGCGCCGTTGCAGTTCACCCAGATGATGACAGGTTCAAATCTTTAATTGGTAAAAAAGTAAGGCTTCCTTTAACTGATCGGGAAATTCCTATTATAGCCGACGAAAACATAGATCAGGAGTTTGGGACAGGTGCCGTTAAGATCACCCCAGCCCACGACCCCCTAGATTACGAGATCGGCCAAAGACACAATTTAGAACAAATCGGTGTTATTAACTTTGACGGAACTTTAAAAGAAGCTGCCGGGAAATACGCTGGCTCATATCCTAAAGAAGCCAGAAAAGCGGTCGCACAGGGTTTAGAATCTCAAGGGTTTATGGATAAGATAGAAGCGTACACTCACCGGGTTGGAACCTGTTACAAATGTGGTAATCCAATTGAACCATTACTTCTGGAACAGTGGTTTATCGATGTTAAAACTTTGGCCAAGGAAGCTGTTGAGGTTGTCAAAAAAGGTGAAATTAAAATTTACCCCAAGAACTGGGAAAGCACCTACTTTAGATGGCTGGAGAATATTAAGGACTGGAATATTTCCAGACAAATTGTCTGGGGGATGCAAATCCCAGCTTGGAGATGTCTTAATTGTAATAAGTGGGTTGTTACGGAGGGTGAAATTCCGATAGAGTGCCCAAACTGCGCTTCTACCGCTTTAGAGAGAGATCCCGATGTCTTTGATACCTGGTTTTCATCAGGCCAGTGGCCTTATGCTACTTTACAAACCACAAAAGAAGGTGATTTTGAGAAGTTTTATCCAACTTCTGTGATGGAGACTGGCCGGGATATTTTATTCTTTTGGGTCGCCAGGATGGTTATGCTAGGAAGATATACAACAGGTGAAATCCCATTCCAAGATATACTTTTACATGGAATGGTCTTAGATCCACTCGGTAAAAAAATGAGTAAATCAAAAAATAATGTTGTCTCTCCTATTGAGGTAGTAGAGCAATATGGAGCAGATAGCGCCAGGATGGCCTTGGTTTATGGTACGGCTTTTGGTCATGATCAAGCTCTTTCTCATCCAAAATTGCAGGCAATGAGAAATTTTACCAATAAGCTTTGGAACATCGGCAGATTCATCGTTGAATTTGCTCCGGAAGATGCCAAGCATTTGGATAAAGATGCTACGGCCGTACAAAGTTTGTCTCAAACAGATGATCAAAAAATCGTTAAGGAGCTTGAAGAAACAACAAAAAAAGTAACTAAGGCCTTGGATCAATATAGGTTTCATGATGCCGCAAATTCTTTATATGAATTTATCTGGCATGAGTTTGCAGATAAATATATCGAGTCGGTTAAAGATAGGCGGGCCGAAACCCAACCGATTTTGGAGCATGTTTTCAAAACCTCACTGGAACTGCTTCACCCCTTTATGCCTTTTATTACAGAGGAATTATGGCAAAAATTGCCTCACGCAGGCAAATCCATCATGCTTGCCAAATGGCCAGCTCTTAAGGCCTAATCGCCCAGTTTGACATTAAAATTTGCTTCTAATACCAGTATCAGATCGTTATCTGGCTAACTCTTATAGAAGTATTTAATCCAGAGTTTTTTTAAAAAAGGTAATGTTAGAGTGGAAAGCAAGAAACCTATAGATGGAACTATAGCATTTAACCAGGGCTTCTCTATCCCAATTGCACTCATATATAATCCTAGGGCCAAATAGGTAAAAAGTACCAGCAAACCGCGCCGTGAGTAAGAAGTTTCCCAAGCTTTATCTACCTCCACCTTGGAATTTCGCCGTTCTATCTCTTCAACTCTTTCTTCTAAAGTGACCATATATTTAGTTTACCACAGTTTCTTTGCCTTAATTTAGATATTGTCCGACATGGATTTCCGCACATTTTCCGCAAATTAAGCGCAGACTTTTTGGGATAAAATTTTTTATCTTCGGGTACTTATTGGGCTGGTTCGGAAGGCTCTTCGGTTTTACTCTCCCCTTCCCCCACACGTGTTTGGCCTTCTGGGGCGCTCTCTTCTCCCTCTTTTGTCTCTTCCCCTTCTTTAACTTCCTCCCCTTCGGTTGCTGCTTCCTCTGTTGCAGCTTGCTCTGCTGCCTCTTCCTCCAGAAGCTCTTGCATCTCCGCGGATACCGCAGGAGCCAGCTTTACTACTACCTCTTCAGGGTTTGCTAAAACCGTTAGCTTACTGTGGTCGTAATTTAGCTGACCTACCGTTATAGCATCCTCTATTTGTTTTAACGGGCTGATATCTACCACTATTTTTTCTATTAAGTCATTGGGGAGGGCTTCTACCTCTATTTCATTTAGAGTTTGCAAAACTATAGTCTCCCCTAAATGAACAGATTCCGGCTCTTCTCCTATAAGTTCAATAGGTACCGGTACCTTAACTTTTTCTGACAAATTAACCTGGTAAAAATCTATGTGGGTGATTTCTCCTTGGACCGGATTGTAGTCTAATCCTCTAACCATAACCGGGCGTACCTTTTCACTTCCTATTTTTAAATCTATTACTCCGGTCTCCCCTGCCTGGGCAAAAGTTTTAATAAATTCTTTTGCGCCAACCGTTACATGTTCTGTCTCAACTTTTTTGCCATAGACATGCCCCGGTAGCTTACCGTCTTTTCTTAATCTTTTTACTTTTTTGCCAAAGATTGTTCTTTCTTCTGCCTTTAAAGTTAGCCTGTCCATACTTAATACTTCTAAACTCAAGGTAATTTACCACAGATAGGAGAAACTATCAAGCCAAAGACTTTATTTTTTAAAGGTAATGGAAAAAACCCGGTCAGAAGAGAGGTCTGTTGAGATATCATGTTCTTGAGGTGCAATACTTCCGGTATTGTCGCCAGCCAGCTTATAATTTATCGGATAAGTTAGTTTCCATTCAAACGGGTCCTTAAGAGTCCCTGCTTGTTTTAAAACACCCAGACTGTAAAGCACCTGCCCGTCTTTAAAGTTCAAACTGCTGGGTAGTTGGTAATCTAAAATCAAAGTTTTTTCCTCTTTGGGGGACAACTCCAACAAAATCGAGTATCCACTTCGTCCGTAATCTACAAAAGGAGTGGCCCTTGTGGTGACTTCCGTTTCTCCCCAAACAGCCCGGGTGAGCTTTGTCCCCAATGGCAAATATATCCTAAGCCTATTCTTATACACTCCGGCCGGGAAAGCAGACGACGGGCTGCGGTTTATATAATTTATCTTTAGTCTGTGGAAAAGCTCTCCTTGTTTGCCTACTGTAGTATTTAAATGATAGTTTCGTTCCAAATAATAATTAGCTTTATTAGCCCCCAAATTTGCCTCCACCACCGCCAAAAAATCCTGCATCTCCCCTAATTTACTCTCCCCTGCTCTAGTCAGTACACCGGCCCAGTTTTGAGAAGCCATATAAGAAAACATATTCGGGTTATTTAAATAAACCAGCATATGTTTTGTATCTAAAGAAGTACCCAAAGCCTCTACTATACCTGGCCAGTTTTGGTTAGGGAGGAAAAATAATTTATTAAATAACTGGTTGCTTAAGGCAGTTAAAAAACTTTTCTTGGCTTGGGAGCCCGGGAAAAAGTCCGATTCCGAGTGCGCTACTGCTTTTTCAAATAAATTATCGGCCGTTATCTTTTCATTATAATCAGCTACATCCAACCCTCCTATCACAGACAATAAATTTTCCATGGCCGAAATATCGAGGGCTATCACCCCCTCTACCCGCTCCCCTGTTTCCTTGTTATAAAACCACTCAATTTGTCTGGCAGCCGTAGGGAAATCCGGTTCCCAATTAGAATCCCGTAAGAACCAGTCTTTTTGAGATAAATCTTCTTTTATTTCTTTTGGGGGTTCAACATGCTCTTTCAACGCCCCGTCAATATTATAAACATCGTTTGTTTCCAGTTTTCTTAATTTACCTCCCTCAAATTCTACTTTGGCAAATGATCCGATAAACCCCCCTGTTGGACGAAGTTCATTGTTGTTTTGTAAAACCAACAGATAACTTTTTTTACCCTCTGATCCGATCACCTGTGGCAAAACAACTGCCGCCGCTCTCCCCTTCTGCACCAATTCCAAATAGGAATCCAGCCTTATTTTTAAAGAGTCCACTCTACTTTTAATTAGTCGAGGAGTGCTTGCTTTAAAATCCTCCCTATCCATAATAGCCTTAGCTTGGGAAAGCCTTTGGTCAGCACTGGTCAGCTCTACTTGGGCACGTAAGAATGGTTCGGTAGGTTTGCCTTCTTGTTCCCCGGTAACAGCCTTCAACCCTCCGTATAGGCTCCTAATGCCCAAAACAGTATCTTTGGCTGCACCTGTTGAGAGTTGGGCCAATATTTGTGCTTGGTCTGCAAATTCAAATTCCTCTTTTAAAACTCCTGATTTTCTCAAAATAGCAACCGAGTTTAAAAATACCTTAGCCCGATCCAACCCCTCCTCCGCTTGGCTGATATGAGAGAGGCTTTGGTCAAAATCTCCCTTCTGCAAATCTTCCGCTGCTTTAGTCAATTGGTAGCGGAAAGTTAATACCCCAACTCCTAAGGAGACTGCCGGCCAAACAAGCCCATATATGATCAAACCTAAAGCTATAATTAAATAAAAATTGGGGAACTTTTTTGGTAAAAGGTTTTTCCATGAAGGCAAAGTGAATTTCTTTTTGGCTACCTCCCCTACTTGCTCCTCTTCCCTATCAGGTTTTTTATCAAACACATCCTCATCTACTTGTTCTTTTTTATCGGAGATACCGTATTTCTCTTCATATGATTTAGCCTTTTCCAATTTTGGTATCTCTACTTCGTTTTCCTTAAAATAGGTTATTGTTTTTTTCAGGCTTTCTACAAAGCCTATCTTCGGTTCCCAGGATAAATATTTCATAGTCTTTTCCAGGTTTGGGGTTGGCCAAGGCGGGAGTTCGCTGGGAATAAAGTGCCGGTTTTCATGCCAAACCGGATCTAGCAGAACCTGTTTGATCTCTGCTACTTTAATCGGAGTGAGCAGGGCTCCGTCGAATATTTTTTGGGCCGTAGCCCCGGAAAGCATACTTTTGACTATTAGATTAACTGCATCATCAATAAATATTGCTCTTGAGGAAAATTCTAAAGCAGCAGACTCTTTTTGCAGCTGCCCTAAAAGGGAGGCCTGAATTAAACGCACCATAGGATCGCGAGCTTTAAAGTTCATCCTTGGACCGTAAACAGAAGCCAGCCTGACTATTCTGGCATTTAACCTATTTTCTTGGGCAAATTTAGCTAGCTTTTTTTCTGCATCTCTGAACCACTCCAATTCTTGAGGGATCTTGTTGTCATAAAGATCTATCGAAGATACAAAAACAACTTTTGAACTGTGTTTTTTAAATAACTCCAAAATTTCACCAAAACTCAACTTCTCCTGTGAAGCTATGATAATGTAGTCAAGCCGCAGCACTTCTATCTTAAGCTCACCCGGCTCTGCAGAAATAAGATGGAAGTTCTTATCCTTAATCGCTTGTTCCAAGCTAGATCTGCTTACCGCCCCAAAATCGTCGACTCCAACTACCTGAATATTTTTCCTTAAAAGTTCCTCCGACAGAAACGAGCCCAAAAAGCTTCCTGCCCCCACAACTAAAGCAACGGGTGTGTTCCGCGCAAGTAAAATACTGTTATTCGGTATGATATTTACCCCTATTCCCCCCACGCGTAAATCCTACCACGGGCAATAGTTATTTCAAGAGAGATCAAAGGTAACAAAGTGGTGCCCCCTCTAGCGGGAATCTAAAGCAAGGTTTGCGAGGAAATCTGCACGTTTATTTTGAGTCCTTGGAACATGAACAAAAGTTGCATACCCAATTTGCAGCTTTAGTATATTTATTTTGTCTATAAGTAAGCGGAGGTGGGGACTTTTTATTTTATAGTTTCCGGAAAGTTGCTCCGCAACTAACTTTGAGTCCATATAAAAATTGAGGGCTAGAGATTCCCCGTTGAATTTTTCTTTCACATACTCTATCGCTCTTAGCACAGCTGTATATTCGGCAACATTGTTGGTGGTAATTCCTAAGGTTTTGCCCTCTTCATACAATACCTTTCCCTCACCATCTGTTATGGAAAATCCATAAGAAGCGGGGCCCGGGTTCCCTCTTGAAGCACCGTCTGTATAGATAGTAAGCACTCTCATTTAATCCTTTTTAAAACAGGAATCAGCATAATCAGTTGTAAAAGCAAAATCAAGTATTCCGATACTCCGGTAATCCAAGCAGAGGCAATGTAGGAGTAATGCGGTATAAAGAACCAGTTGGCCAAACCGTTAAAAAGAAGCCCGATAAGATATATTGCTGCCATACTCTTATACTTTTTCAAAGTTATTAAAACCCACATCAATGCCGCGGAAACAAAAAAAGCCGGAAAGCCCAAAGATAAAATAAACAATGCCTGCTCGGAACCGATAAAACCTTGCCCCCCCGTGATTAACTCTATAAAAAACTTACCCAAAAGCGATGTGAGTAAAACTCCAACTAACCCCAGTGACAGCATTCCCAAAACAGAATATTTAATCTCTTCAGCAAATTTTTGTTTATCCTGGGAATAAACCTTCAACATCAGCGGGTAAAAAGCATTCATAATAAAGGTGGGTAAGACCAGGGCTGTTTGAAATAGCTGATAAGAAAGGTTATAAACTCCAACATCTGCAAATCCTTTCATAAAAGACAAAAGAAATGAATCAAGCCTAAAATAGATTACATTTAAGACCAATGTTAAGGAAATGGGCCAGGATTGTTTAATTAGGTCGAAAGCAAACTTTATATCAAAAACCGGCCAAACGATTTTGACAAACTTTTTAACAAAAAAAAGTAGCAGCAGCGAACCTGTTAGCCAGCCAACACTATAGTCAAACATAATCCAAGGTAAACTTAGCCTGAAAGATCCGGTTGTATAGATTAAGGCAAGAGTAGTCAAGGAGGCTGCAGACCACCCTATCACCGATAAGTCATATCTGAATTTGCTTTGGAAAATAGCATTCGCACTTACATAGACCGCCGGCCCTAAAATTGCCATAGTAGAGCCGATTAATATTAAAGTCTTAAACTCTTTTGTATCGGTTGGCCAAATCATCCCACCTAGCAGAGCCAAGGGGATCAAAAATATAGCCAAGAGTAACCTAAATCCAAATAACTTTCGCCAAGTAAGCTCGAAGTTTTCGCTCACTAAAATAGGTAAAAGGTGAGCATTTACCCCAAAATCAATCACTAAAGTAAAAAAGGCCAGATAGGTTAAGGCCAAAGTAAAAACCCCTGTTCCAGTCTCACCAAAATTCCTACTGATAATGGCTAGAATCGCAATTGTAGAAAGGGAAGTGATAAATTTTCCTAAAACCTGCCATAGGGTCTGTTGAGAAATTTTAAGCAATCTGCCCATCTTTAAATTCTAACACGGAATAAGACAGCCCCCAAACTAACATCAACATTCGGTATCCTTGGGGCAAGGTCAAAAAGTAGTGGTCAAACATTCCCAAAAAGGCAATTAGCACCCAAACAGTCAGTAGTATCTTTGCTTCTTTCAAACTCTTTCTCTTCCAAAGTCCCCATATAGGGATTGCGCAAAATATAAATAGTCCTAAGGTTCCCACAACCCCCACCTCTACCAATGAAAGTAGGTAAATGTTATGAACAGGTTGTAAAAACCGATTCGGGCCAACCAGTAAGCTATCTGCGCCAGAGTATATAAAATTATTCAGACCCACTCCCAACAAAGGTTTTTGCGTAAACTTAATTAAGGATATTTCTATTAGCTCTTCCCGCCGCAGTAATGAAAGATTGTCAAAACTTAAAAGAGAGGTAAATCTGGTAAAGATAAAGGGAGAAAGTATGACCAGGGATAAGATCAATATAGCAAGCCCAGTTCTTTTTAAAAACACCAGCCCCAAAAGCAACCCTGCTAAAATAGCTACCCTGGAGGCAGTCAGAATCACGGTTAAACCACCCAGTAAAGTAGCCCCTTCCAGCAGTCTTTTCGCCAGATAAGAAACCGGTTTAATAAGCATTAATAACATCAAGCCTATTAATAAAAAAGCGGCCAAAACATTGGGGTGGGGCAGAGTTGCGTAAGGCCTTAAAAACTCCCTGCCGTAAAAATCAAACTTGGCTATAGCCGGAGTAGAAAGAGTGAAGCTTCTTTCACCTAAAACCCAAAGGCCTATGCTGCTACCATTTATAAATTCCAAGAGTGCTATAGATGACTGTAAAAAAACTGCAGAAGCCAAACTATAAAATAGCACGCCCCGAAACTCTTCAATTCTCTTAGAAGCTAGATAAATACCCAGTAACGAGGCTGCCAGGTATTGTTCCATCCTAAAGACACCTGCTCCCAAATTTACAGGGGTACCAAAAACAATCTGGAAAAGAGACAGAGACAGAAGAAGCAAAAAAACCAGCACTAAATTCAGGGCTTGTCTGTTAACTTTGTGCCCCTGCAGCAAAAAAATAGCCAGTAGCCCAACCACTAAAATATCCCAAAAATAAATAGTGGGGGAGAGGTAATCTATTTTTAAAGAGAAAAGGTAGGCAAACTGTGGCCAAAAATGTTTACCAAGTTGGGTTGGCAAAAATAGCAGAACCAAAAAAAGCATCAGGCTTTCAATCTTTTCCACTAGGCAATTTCTTCTGTAATCTCGCCTTTTTCGGCTTTAGACCGTTTTTCCCCTTTACCTAAAGGTTTTATTACCAAGTGTCTCTCTCTTCCTTCCCCGATACTTTCCGACTCTACCCCCTTAATATCCTGAAGAGTTACGTGAACTATTCTCCTTTGCCAAGAGGACATGGGTTCAAGCTCCAATTCTTTTTTTGAATCCAGAACCTGTTTTGCCCACTCCTTAGACATTTGAACCAATTCTTCTTCCCTATTCTTTCTCCAGTCTGCAACGTCGATAATAACCCGCTTAAACTCCTTACTTTTTTGAGACACTATTTGGTTTACCAAAAGCTGCAAAGCCTCCAGCGATTCTCCTTTGTAGCCTATCACTCTACCTGCATCATCGGTCTGGATAGAAACATGATACATATCGTCTTTCTCTTCAATATCATAGCTACCTTCCAAAAGAAGTAGCCCTAAAATATTGTCTAAAATGTCACTTAAATCTTCTTGTGTCATAATATTTTTAACTTTTTAGTCAGTTCGATTAACCCTCCCCACCCAGAAACCCGATACTGCTGTAATATTCCCAGTATTGTATAGGTATTCCAATAAATTGCAAGCCCTATCGGGAACTGCCAGGCAAAAAAACCAATCATCAGGGGCATCATATAAACCATTTGGGATTGGACCTGACTCATGCTATCTTCAATACTTTCTTTTTCTTTAATCTCTTTGGGGGAATCTGAAGAATAAACTTTAGGCGGCTTAACAATAGCCATTTGGGACTGAATAAAAGTCAGCAGAGCTGTTAGGGCTGGAATTAGCAGCAGGAAGCTCCCATGGGTGGCAAATTCAGAAGGTTTATAGCCTAAATTTAGGCCTAAAAAATAAGGGTCCAGTGTTTGAGGCAGTTTTAACCAAGAGAAATATAAAATCGAATTTACATAATCTATGCTGCTTCCGGCAACAGAGGGTAAGATGTGGGTTATAGCCTGATATAAACCAATAAAGACAGGGATTTGGATAATGGCCGGCAGGCACCCTCCGGCCGGATTCACCCCATGCTCTTTATACAAAGCCATCTGGGCCGATGCCAGGGTCTGCTTATCGCCCTTATGCTTACTTTTTAAGGCATCCATGTGCGGTTTTAACTCTGCCATCTTCTTGGCGGATTGCAGCTGGGTGGTCATAAACGGCCAGACCAAAACTCTAATAATAACAGTCAAAACAATTATAGAGAGGCCTAAGGCTCCCGGAAGGTTTGCTGCCGTTAGTACCTGATAAATAAAGACCAAGAGGTTAATGATCGGGTGCAAAAACAATTGGTTAAAAATATCTCCTATATTCATTTACTTACACCCCCATATTCTTAGAAATCCCATCTTCAGCCCTGTTAGAACCCCATACTGCTTTATCTTTTCTTTCATATAGACAGAGCAGGTAGGGTACTGCCGGCATGCACCCCCTGGTGCAAACAAAGCCAGCATCCCCCGATCAAAAGAGAAGAAGGTCGCATATAGATCTATAAGGCCGATAACTATTCTTTTTGTCATTTTAAAGATTTGATCTTTGGTAACAATCGTTCCACTTCCCGGTCTAATTCTTCCGATTTTACATCAAGCACCCGAGCATTGGGAAGAGCAACGATATTTATTCCCGGCGGCAGTGCTTGATACAACTTGCCAAAAGATTGATATACAATCCTTTTGGCTCTGCTTCTGTCAACTGCTTTTTTAAAAACCCTGCCGGAAACCGCCACCCCAACCCTTGCTTCTTTATTTTCCCCCATCTTTACAAAGAGCTTGAAATAAGTGCCGCGGAACATACTTCCGGAAGCTACCCATTTAAAATCTTTGCTAAGATTAACCCTTCTATCTTTGGGAAACATATAAAGTTCTGAAGTTTATACTGTCAGTTTTTTGCGCCCCCGTACTCTTCTTCTTTTAAGAACCTTGGCTCCACCGGCAGTAGACATCCTGGATAAAAATCCGTGCTTTTTGACCCTCTTTAGCTTTTTAGGCTGGTATGTTCTTTTGGTTTTTGCCATAGCTGAAGTTTAACCAATTCGCAACTAAAATTCAATTGGGGTAAAAGTGATCTACTTTTTACCAGTTTCTCTACCTTGCACAAGACTGCTGCGTCGTTTATCTTGTGGATAACTCGAAGGTAAAAAACCTACATCATGAACCCGCAAAAACAGTGGCATAAAATTCTGGAGATTATCAAATCAGAGCTTCCGGCTCATAATTTTCGTGCTTGGTTTGCAATTACCGATATCAAAGAAATTACGGAAACATCTTTGATTATTATCACTCCCTCCGCTTTTATTAAGGAGCAACTGGGCCGGCGTTATCTTGACTTGATAGAAAAAGCGGCTCAAAAAGTCTGCGGGCGTAAGATGGTAGTTAATTTTGTAGTCGACTCTTCTCGGCTTGTTAAAAAAGACAGAGCGGAGGGGGAGGGTCCTTTTTTTGCTACCCAAGAAAAAGTCTCCTCTCATATTCTTAACTCAAAGTTTACGTTGGAGAATTTTGTGGTGGGGTTATCCAACAATGTTGCTTATGCGGCCGCCCAAGCAGTTGTCCAAAACCCTGGTAGTTCATATAACCCTTTATTTTTTTATGGCGGAACCGGAGTAGGCAAAACCCACTTAATGTTGGGCATCGGAAACGCTATACTTGCCAGAAGGCCTGAAACTAAAGTCATATACTGCTCCTCGGAAAAGTTTACTAACGACTACGTCGAGGCTATCCAGACCAGAAAGATGGGGGAGTTGCGGCATAGATACAGGTCGGCGGATTTACTGCTTATCGATGATATCCAGTTTTTCTCCGGCCGGGAAGGCACACAGGAGGAGTTTTTTCATACATTCAATGACCTACAAAGCAAAAACTGTCAAATCGTTTTGACCTCCGACAGAGCTCCCCATGAAGTGGAAAAATTGGAAGACAGGCTAAAATCCCGCTTCCAAGGAGGACTGATGGTAGATATCCAGTTGCCGGATTTTGATACCAGAGTGGCAATCTTGCGGGCCAAGTGCCTGGAAAGAGGGGAGAGTGTCCCGGAAGAATCTTTAAACTTAATCGCCAAGGCTTATGAAACAAATGCCCGGGAACTGGAAGGAAAGTTAATCCAAATTATCCAAATACTTAAAATCCAAAACAAACAACCTTTGCCGGAAATCATCCTGGAGTTTATAGGCAATGCTACCAAATCTTCTCCGGTTCAAAACGTCAGTTATAGACAAGTGCTTAATGCTATCTGTAGTTATTTTAATATCAAAACCCAAGAATTATTGGGGCCAAGAAGACAAAAAGAGCTGGTTTTGCCCAGACACTTGGCCATGCATATATTAAGCGAGGATCTGAAAATGACTGTGGAAAAGATCGGTGAAGTGTTAGGGGGAAGAGACCACACCACGGTTATGCACGGAAGAGATAAAGTAAAGAGGTTGCTTCAGACAGATAAGCAAATCCAAAAAATGTTTATGGAGATCCGCCAATCGCTTGCCGGTTAAGTTATACACACTCCTCTAGCTTTATCCACATACTTATCCACAAACTAAAGTTATTTTTACACACGAAATTATCCCAAAAATGAATTTAAAAACCTTCTTTTCCACCAAAATCTTGCCCCTATTAATAAGGTGACTATTTAATATATTTAAGGTAAAATCTAACAGCTTGTTAATAAGTTAACAGTATTATGGAGATCAATTGGTATTGGGTAGGAATATTTGCACTGGTAGTTTTTATAGCCTATTTATTCGGTAGACTTCACTCCAAACCTCAATCAGATATACCGGCAGATCTTATAGACCTCTACAAAGGAGTTCAGGAACTACCGGCCAGAGTTCTACAAACGATCCAGGGCTCTATTAACCCGCAAAAAGGGAAGATGGCCGAACTTTTAACTTATGCGGAGTTGCGCTACGATTATGATCGAATTATACCTTTGGGTTGGCCCATAGATTTTATAGGTATTAAAAACAACGAGAGGATAGACTTCATAGAAGTTAAGTCGGGCCTCTCCTACATCTTGACAGATGAAGAAAAACACATTAAAAACCTAGTATCCTCGGGAAGGGTTAACTTTAGATTAATCAAGGTGACGGAAGAGGAGGTTAATCGATTTATTTCTGCCAAAAAAGAGCACTGACCCACAACAACTTATGAAAATCAGCGTATTACAACAAGACTTGCTGCCTGTTCTGCATAGTGTGGCCAGGTCGGTAGGGGTACACGCCAACTTACCTGTCTTGGATAATTTTCTTTTATCTGTAGACGGAAAAAAGCTAAAGGTTGCCGGAACTAATTTGGAGATTGGGATAATCAAGTATTTACCGGTAGAGGTTTTGGAAGAAGGGGAGATAACGGTACCGGCTAAAACTTTGGTGGAGTTAATGTCCGGGTTGGGCCAGGTAAAGGTAGAGTTGGAGTCAAAAGGGGAAATGCTTACCGTAACAAGCGGAAAATTTAAGGCTTCTTTAAACGGCATCGCTGCCTCCGAATTTCCGGTGATACCGGTTTCTGCAGAAGACGGGGTAAGTTTTACCAAAGAGATTCTGCTGTCAAGCAGTCAGATCCTGTTTGCGGCAGCTGTGGATGAGGGCAGACCAATTTTAACCGGAATCCTGACCTATGCCACCGGTCAAACCCTAGATTTTGTGGCTACCGATGGCTTTAGGCTGGCGCACCGCAAAGTATCATTGCCCGGCAAAATTAATGAGTTCAAATCCCTTATCCCACGCAGAACCTTTGAGGAGGTGTTGCGGGTGATTGGGGAAGAAGATGCAGACGAAGTCGTGGTTTCTTCTGCCAAGAATCAAAACCAGGCTATCTTCACTATCGGCAAGAGTGTTATCTCCTCGAGGTTAATTGAAGGACAGTTTCCTTCATGGGAGAAAATTATCCCGGCCCAGTTTGTTACCAGGGCTATGGTAGATAAAGATAGTTTGCTCAAGGGAGTAAAATTGGCAGCAGTTTTTGCCCGCTCCGAAGCAAATGTAATAGTTATAAAAACTACTAAAAACCAGCTAATCCTAAAATCTTCGGCTAAGGAGTTAGGTAGTCAGGAGAACGAGATAGAGGGTAATATTGAAGGTGAGGATTTGGAGATTGCTTTTAATACCAAGTTTTTATTGGATGCCCTATCGGCCTCACCTGCAACCCAACTGTCTATTGAATTCTCCGGGGCACTTTCCCCAACAGTTGTTAAACCGATTGGGGTAGAAGGGTTGGAATATATAGTAATGCCGGTGAGGCTGAACTAAACTCCGCGATATTGGATGGTTTTAAAGTGGTAAATTTTTTCTTCTCCCAAATTTTGGGCGCCGTCAAATTTGGTCTCCGGTTTTATAAATAAAGTATATTCTGTTCCTACCTGATAAGATTCTTCGGGGGTAATTTTAATAATTTTTCTGTCGCTGCTGGTTTCCAGGCGGTATTTGAATTTGGGGGTGATTTCATGCTTAAACTCTCCGCTGTTTTCCAAAGGTCTGTTGAATGTGATCTCAATAGGTTGGTTTTGCAAAAGGATATCTGACTGCGCAGATCCGGGCTTGACAGAAAGGACTTGAGGTTTGTCTGATTGAGGGGTGGGGGCTGGGGAGGCTGAACTACTGGACAGTTTAGTTTTAGTTAGGTTAGAATAAAACAGAAACCCCACGGCTATTAAAACGATTATCAATAAAAATTTGTAGTTTAAGGCTGGCTTTTGGGAAACAGGACTGATGTTTTTTATTTTGTTTATCATAGCTTTTCTATAGCTGCAAAGATAATAAAAAGAGACTTGTTAGACCTCATTTAACCACCTCTAAGTTATATAACCAATCTCGGTTTTCTACACCGTTTTCATGTAAAAATTTATCGAGCTCCTCATTTGCTAATGTAGTGTTGTTACCATTTAATGTTACGATGAATTTGTTTTCTTCAAAACTATATTGAACAGAAAAATCCGCTTCATTGTACGGGAGTTTTTTAATTAGCTGGGCTACTGTCTCTCCTTCTTTTCTTCCTCTAACGTCCTCTTCAGATGAATAGGAATAAGAATGTCCGGGTTGGGGGCCTGTATCTGTTAGATTAGTAGAGGGGGTGGGAGATTGGTCTATTCCCGGACTAGGGGATACAGATTGTCTGCCTTGTTGGTTTTCCAGGAAGTATTTAATCGTACTTGTGGCCCTGGGATCAGTTAATATTTGGGTGTGGCCAACGTTGGTGGAGTCATTTCCGGGCAAAGACGGTGCGAGCAGCAAAGCGTCGCAATTCGGGATACCGTTTGCTCCTCGTCCTAAAGGAAGGGCATACCCAAAACCTGGGATAATTGCCGACTTGGGTTTAACAAAACAATCATCACCGTTTGTCAAACACAGAAGTCGTACATCGCGCCTATCTCTTAAGATTTCAGCAGTTTTTATATTAAGGCCTGTGGTAGCTTGCTGTCTTTGGGGGGAGCTGGCTAATGCAGCCAGATAGGTGGTGGCATCGTTTCCTAGTTGTGTATCTAAGCCTAGTCCGCGCAGATAATTGCTAATTTCTGCTCCGGAGACCCCATTCACCGGGGCATCCAGCAGTAAGGCAGACCTGATCACGCTATCTCGGTGAGGACCCCTTTCCGGCATTACATTTTCTGTAAGATATTGCCAGGCCGTAAATCCCCCAAGTGAGTAGCCCAGTAAATCTATATTTTTGTAATACCTCCGGAGCCCGTCGGCCATATCACGTAGTATATCGGCGCTTTTATGTACATCTTGGAATGTATCCTTTGGACCGTATAAATTAAGGCTCCATTGGGGCGGTCGGTCGAAAAGTTGAAAAACCCCGCCGCCCGAATAACTAAAACGAGCAACCAAGTCATAGAGGGGGAGCAGGTCTTGACGCAGTGACTCAAAAGTTGGCCCCAGTCCGATAGGGTCCATCTTAAAGCTACTACCCAAACCGTCTAACAAAATTAGAGCTGAAGGGGCAGGGTTATCCGGGGCAACTTGACCTTGCAGCTTACCAATTTGCGCCCATGTTTGGAGATATTGGTCAACTGTTATAGGGTTAAAAACCTGAATTTCGTATACTTTCCGATCACTTTGTAGTGCAACGAGCGCAAAACCTTGACTGGCAAAAATTTGTGTTTCTGCAAGGGGTATCGTCGGACGCTCCCAAAAATCAGACTTTGGCGGAGGTGCAGTAGACTCGGGAGATCCATAAATGGAGGTAAATTGGGGGGTGTCGACGTAAGCTCCTGGTCCCAGGGTCCCAACTATAGATACCTGTTTAAACCTAGCTACACCATCTTGCCCAGTAATTACTGTATGAGGTCTTTCTGGAATTATTGAGGTGAAGGTATATTTTGTCAGACCGCCCGGCAAGAATTCTCGTCTGCTGTTAGGCAGGCCTAGGAGCTCTTTATCGGTACTCTCACCTATATTTATCTCTGCAACAAGTTTTCCCACTCCGCTCAAAGGGAGCAGACGGGTAGGGTCTTGGGGGCTAGCTGCTGGAGCTTCGGTTTGTGCCAGAGTTGCTTCAGGGTGTTGGATAAAGTTGTAGGCAAGAACAGTCCCTCCTGCCATTAAAGTTAGAAACTTCCCTCTGGTGAGAGAAACATCATCAAACCGTTGTTCTACGTTCTTCATATAACCTCAATTTTTAGGTTTTTAATCCAGTCTCGACTTTGAATGCCGTTCTCAGACAAAAAACTATCTATCTCTTTATTGCCTGTTTCTTCCGACCCTTTCTTTAAACTAATAGTGAACTGGTTGGTATCAAAATTATATGACATTGAGGAGTAGCTGCCGTTAAAAGGAAGTTTCGTAATCAGCTTCCCAACGGTAGCACTTTGCTTTACGTAATCAGCTTCTTGCTGCTGGATTGTTTTAATGCTCTCCTGATATACGACTCCTTGGGATGGGATATTGATAGGCAAGGGGGTACTAATAGGGGATGGAGTTGGCGAGAACAATTGGATTGGTTTGGGAGTTACTTGCGGAATATTTTTTGGTCCGATAAACTGTAGGTAAACAAAAGAGGTGAGAATAAAAAGCATTCCTACTGCAGAAACTATATAACCTAAATTCTTCTTAATAAAATCCATATTTTGATTATCTCACTTTCTTCATAGGGTAAGCATAATACCATGGAAAATCAGTTGTATTTTTTAATCGGTTGGCTGGATTTTCATCGTTCCCATCTCTGTAAGAACAATTGTTAGGATCACGAATGTCAACGACTTTAGTTGCGGGATTGACTGCATCAACCACAAATATATGATCTACAGTTAAGGCGTTTTTACAATTGGCGCAGGGAAAAGCCTTAGACGAGCCCAGGATTAAGTAGCCCTTGTTCAAATACTCTTTTGCCAGATCTATATTCAAACGCCCATTATCCGCTATATTTGGTCCTACCGTCATTCCTAGGTTGGACAACCAGGCGGAATTTAATGCCAAAGCTAGGGAGCTTCCAGTGTCTCCACAGGTTCTAGCTCCTACTGCTTGAAACTGCTGGTCCACCTGTGTGGGTGTCAAGTTAAAGCCAAATCCGCTTAAAAGCATTGCCATAGAAGTAGGTCCGCAGCCAGCATTGCCCAGAGAGCAAACAGATTGCCAAGCTGTGTTGCCCTGGCAGTAAAAAGTTATATTCTCGTTTGGTGGAGCCAGAGGTTGGGTATAGCTGTTTGAGATATGTCCGCGGCAGCTTTGCATACTGTTCCAGATATCATCACCGTAGTTATAAGGCCCAGTACAGCTAGCTGCTCCTCCATAGAGCAAACATCCATAGTAGGTATTAACCAATGCATTAATAGCACCTTTATTGTTAGTCCAAGCCGGACTCCACTTTCCGTTATTGGTATACCCTAGATTACCCATTTTCTTCAATATCCACCCAGCACCGACAATGATATTGGCTCTGGGGTCACAATAATCCTCGCGGCTCATAGTAGAAACAGTTTTCCCTATCAGTTTTGCTCCGGCATCAATACAATCATCACAACTTGCCGGATCTCCTTTGGCAGATTTGGTACCGGGAGGTTGGATTTGCATAATTCCCAAAGCACCGGTAGGGCTTTGCGCACACTGGTAGCTTTTAATTTGTTCATCAGTCAGGTTGACGGAAGAAGGGGATTCTACCCTGATAAATGCAGCCAAGACGGCTGCCGGGATGTTGGTCAAATTGGAAGCTTCCCTTATGTAAGTCATTAGCAATGGACTTTTAAAAGATTCATCTTTAGGGTTTTGGTCACTTCTTATAAATTTACAACTTGCTATATCCTGATTTAAGCCACCTCCCGGGCCCAGATTGAGGTTATCAGGCATAGCGGAAAAGAGCAGGGATCCAAATAAAATTACCCCAATTATTATAAGGACAAGCTTTGCTTTTGATTTTTTTACCCCCGAGGAAAAGCTACTGGATCCTCGTGCTATATTGTTGGATAAATCTGCCCCATAATTTATCATTGACCCCCCGCGTTTAAGTATAAAATTACCACCTGCTCCTACCCCGGATCCTAAAAAACCTCCTGCAGAGCGGGGGATCTCCCCTAAAAATCCCATTAACCCTCGGCCCGTACGGCTAATTGTTTTAGCCGTAACTATCTGGGCTTTGCTGGCAAGGTCTTGAACCGGTGCCAAGCTAACAACTTCGGCAGCCTTGCTGCCTGCTAGCTGTGCCCCTTCAGAAACCTTCTCTGCCAAATTTGTTTCTTCCCGGGGGATAACAGTTTGGGGGATTGGGGCTGTAGTAGTAGAGGGCTGGGCAACTGGAGGTGGGGTAGAGGGTTGTTGTGGTAGATCTAAATTTGCCCTTGTTAGTTGTTGGTCAAATTTTTGATTTAAAGCCGCATCTTGGGGATTTTCCCTAAATTGCCCTTGGGTAATCTGGATAAGATATGGGTCTCTTCTTTCCAGCCCAAGCACCAACTTCTCCGTAAAAACTTTATTATCCGGATAGCTTTTGCTATATAAAGGGAAATCAAATCTGGCCCATTTAAAGATAAAAGGGTCATAGGGGAAAGTTCCGTACTTACTTCTGTATACTTTCCATCCTGGGTGCCTAAACTTTTGTCTCAAAGCATCGGTAATAAAAGCAATACGCTCCTTCTTGTCCATAAGTTTAGAGTCTTTGTTTAGCTATTAAATCCGCCGGATTAGAAGTAATCAGTTCGTGTTCCTGCGGGGAAGCTACCACCCTCATTGCCACATGGGTATTACCGGCAAAAAACAACCCTTGCCCGATACCGGCAGAAAGTAGCAACCTTTGTTCGCCTTCCGATAGATTAAACACTTGCCCCAACCGGTCGATAGAGGCAGGAGCCTGTTTTAAAAGCACTTGGATAGAGGAGTTAGAGATGACCTCTTTACCCCGCTCTCCGGAGAGAAAGTCTTCTACATCTTGAGTAATTGTTGTCAGTCCCAAATAATATTTGCGCGCTCTTTTGGCAATATCCACTAAAAAATTTGCCGAGTCTTCAAACCGCATTAAATACCATGCCTCGTCTACTATTAAAATACGTTTTTTTAGCCTGGTGCGTATTTTGGTCCAGATATATTCCAGGATCATGTGCATAGCTAGGGGGCGTAGTTGGTCTGCCAGGTCCCGGACAGAGAAGACGGTAAAAGAATTGGTAATGTTGATATTTGATTGCGAAGAGAAAATCCCCGAAAGCGATCCTTTAACAAACCGCTCCAATCTGGCTGCCAAAGATAGGGCGACTTTTTCCTCCATCCCCACCAATACTTTATAAAGGTCTTCCATTAAAGGTGGGGTTTTGGATTGGGTTTTAGGGTCATCGGTGATCCCCTTTAACTGGTAGGTTTGTTTTAAGGCCCTGTCGAGGATGGCCGACTCATCCGGGTCTAGATTTCCCAGCACTAATTTGAGAAATGCTGTAAGGGATAGTATCTTTCTGCCCAACTCATTTTCTCCGCTTAAGACTTCGGCAGAAAGGTCAAAAGGGTTTATTTTAATAGGGGATGATGCGGAAAAATTAAGATACTCTCCTCCCACTGCCTCGCAAAGAGGCAGGTATTCCTGTTCCGGGTCAATGGTGATAACCTCTGTCCCAAACATCAAAGACCGGACAGCCTCCAGTTTAACAAAATAACTCTTACCAGCGCCGCTTTTGGCGAATACGACCGAGTTCGCATTTTCCAAAGAAAAACGGTCAAAAAGTATCAGCGACTCGTTATGCTCATTAATCCCGTACATGATCCCCTCGTTGGCAGTTAACTCGGATGAGGCAAACGGGAAAGTAGTAGCCAAGGAGGTAGTATCCATATTATGAGTGAGGTTTAAAAGATCCTGGCCTAAAGGCAGAGTAGACTTGAACCCGTCTTCCATCTGCAGGGTTGTTGCTTGCGAAGACATTGATAACGAAGCAAGGGTGGACTCAACCAGCTTGGAGGTGTTTTTTAGATCGTCTATATTGATCGCAGGAACGGTGACATACAAAGAGAATTGGAAAAACCGCTCTACTCCCTTAACCAACTGGTCCTGCAGGGCTCTGGCATCATCAAGAGCTACCTCCACTGCCGGATCTACAGCGTGGCCTCTTTCCATGTCTGTTTGGATAGTGGCCTCCATTTCTCCGACTTTTCTTTTAAGATCATCCAATACTCCTTTTGACTGTGAAGGGTAGATGAACATTGAAATAAATAAAGAATGGTCAAATGAGATTAAAGGTTCCAACCAGTTAGGTTCTATAAACCTTGGATAATTCGACACAAAATAAGTCCGGTAGAATCTGTTATTAATCCGCAGATCGTTAAAATCCACCTCTATTTCGGCCGGAGCAATTACATCCTGGATATTGAAATTGGGGGTTTGATCATCGGGCATATTCTTGCTCTTTTTAAAATGCGAAAATATATTCATATATTGTCTGTTAACTCTTCTACAACAAAAGGTGAATTCCTCGTTGGACGGGGGGTCTGATCATTAATAGGAGCTGCAGCAAAGGTTGTACCTGTAGCGGGAGTGGGTTGAGAGGCTACCGCTGCAGGAGAGGGGAATAGCTTTGGTTTAGGTTGGCTTAAATTAACCGGTTCCACAACAGGTTTATCCGTTAAGCTTCGGGTTTCTGCTTCGATATAAGAAGTACCGTTATATAGATCATAGAAAAGTTCAATCAGTTGCCGGGTATTCAGTTGAGTGCTTTTTAAACCAATCCGGTTTAGTTGCCTAATTAGCTGATCCCTTCTTGGCAAAAGCAGATTTTTGCTTTTCTTTAAAGTTGAAGTAAGGTCGTTTTTAAGGCCCAACTCAATTGCAAAAACCGGTATGACAATATAGAACTTTTTATCCAATACTTCGTTCTCTTTAACAATATTTTGGATAAACTGCCGGTATAGGACCATCATCTGCGAAAGCAGCGGATTGGTTTGCATTTTTTGAGCTTTGTCCAAAAGTAACAAGTAAGAGCTAATATTTAGCCTTTCCGACAAGATCAAAATTTGTATACTAAAAGATAAGGAGTTAAGCATTTGGGCAAAAGCAGCGATGATCCCCAGCTGTTCTCTTTCTGAAAGTAACCCAAAATTTACGGCACTGGTTTGTAAGACTAAAGCTGCTCCGCCACTCTTTAGCAAGAGGAGGTCATCTTTAATATCGCTTATAGATAGGTGCTGCTGTGTCAAACTCATAATTTTAACTGCTGCCGATTACTTTTTTGGCGGCTATAGCAAGAGGAGGTATTACCGAACCGACTAACTCGATCTGCAGAGCATCAAAAACCAGATTATCTTTTTCCAATTCGATTGTGTAAACTCCATTTGGCAGCGGAGTGCTGCCACTAAATTGGCCCAGTTTGTTGGTTTTTAGAGCCCTAACAGGTAACCCTTCCTTGTCATAAATAACCACAACTACCCCTTCCAGGTAGTTATTTTCGGAATCTTTAACAATCCCGTTTATAACGTTTGGGAAAGTGGTTAGCATCAGTTGTGTTTGCTTAGGCTTTTGAGGGGTAGTTACCGTTATTTTTACCCTTTCCTTAGGTTGTTCTTGGAGGGGTATAGTTGGTTGGGTCGTATCTATATCGGCCAGTCGTTGCTTGATTTCAGAAGCCTGGTTAATTAGCTGTTGCAGGTTGGCCAAAACATTAGCTATTTCCCGGGAGTAATCAACGTTTATAGTTTGAGGTTGCCCGGCAGCTTCTTTGATTTGATTAAGCTTTCGTTCATTTTCTATGATCTTTATCTGCAAATTTTGAGCCTCTTTGGCCAATTCTACTGTTTTTTGCAACTCTTCCTGGCTGGGGAGAGCTTCTTTAGGTTCCGGTTGGGGAACAGTTCTAAAAGGTATCTCTGCCTTGGGGGCGAAAATAGGCGGAGTATTGTTAGGCTGCATAGAAGTTAGGGGGCGCAGTGCCGGGATTGGAGGGTTTGTTATGGGAGAAGGTTGTCCTACAGGAGAAAGGAACATTGTTAACCTACTTTTAAACAAAGGTTCTTCCCCATAACCCTTATTATTTTTACTCCAGGTTTGTTTGGTAGGAGAGTAAACAGCTCTCAAAAATGCTATCAACCAGTAGTCTAAAGACCTGTAACCTATAGGTAAAAAGGCAAAGGCAGCACCGGTCAAACTGAACATTATTATTAGAGGCCAAGCAATTATCGGGGCAGAAGGTGTTAGGAAGATAAAAAGAATATAGGCAACTACTATTCCGCTTGCCAAATAAGCAAACTGCTTGATAGTCATATCTCCTACCAACTTGAATTGGAAAGAGGTGACATTTTGTGGTACCGGGTGTGCTTCCATAGGACAGATTTTCTCTTACTATAGACTCTTATATAACGTGAAAAAATATGCGTCTAGAGATACAAACTGGGTCATTTGCGAGCAATCGTGCCCTTTTGCCTTCTAAACTATCAACTAGTGGTAAACAATTTTCCTATTGACAGTAGAGTAGAAGTAGTTTTATTCTTTAAAGACAATTTAGAAGGAGTAGGTTGGATCAGACCAACCTTAACCAGGGGAAATCCCGATCGTTTCGGGAGCTGTGCCGCAACCGTGAAAGCCGGACTGCCTGGACTCCTAATATTTCTTCGAGCAAAGAAGGTGTACTTAACCCCTCGAAGAGGGGTTTTTGATTGGTTAATTATGACAACTGCAGAAACGAGAGCTGAATATTTTCCCAGGATTGCAGCAAGAGAGGCAAATTTGCCCCCTACACGGCCTCACAGCCCCGATATTTGGCGCTATATAGAAGAGGAATCTAGGCTCAAGAATACCCCTTTTAACTTGCATCTGGAATGGAAATCTTTTACTGCAAACTTTAAAGACGGTTTGGCAGAAGGTTTAACTGCCCCGGAGGCAGCCCTGAAGGCGTACCGTGGAACGGAGTTGAATATCAGGAGCTTTATGCGGGAGTTTGGGGAGCAGGCTTTGGTCCTGCCTCATCTGATCGGGGAAAAAGATGGGCAGATAGTTAACAGCTTTGACGGCAAGCCTATTCTCCCCAGGATTACCAAGAATGAAAGAGGCGGGTCAGTATTTTTTGCTTCCCAGCAGCTCCAAACCTTTTTCCAGATGCATAAAGAGACTGGAGCGATGGCATTTTATACCAACCCTGACGGTTGGATTGGTGTTTTTGATAAAAATGGGAAACCGATTCTGGATAAGGAGGGTAAACCATTCGTTTATAAAAGTAGCGAGACATTTGTTTTCTGGCGTGGAGAAAACGGCAACTTAAGAGGGGTAACTATTGTAACGGATATGGATAGAGACAAGCATAAGAGTTTGCTGGCATCATTTGGAGTAAAGGATAATATGGATGGTGAAAGTGAAGAAGAGGAGATTATGAATATTGTCAGCCATCCCGCTTTCATAGCTGGTGGCATGGACAAATTAAACACCCCTGTTGATGTGGCAAAAAAAATTGTAGAGATCCGGGGCACAAAAGATATTAGGATAGAACAGATGGATGGCAGTATAGAATACAAACCGGTTTCTGATATTTTTAAGGACTTGGATAGATTAGATGAGCTGTTACTTTTTAACGAAACAGGAGAGAGATATTTAGAAGACCTTAAGGAGATGGTACTGACCAATGCCGATCATTTAGAGGATCCGAGAATACAACTTTGGGTGATTAGAGGGATAGAGGATGTAATACTTAGACTGACTAGGCAAATCCGCAAAAGGGGAGCCGGCCAGGAGATTATTTTTAACCAGGCAATTACATTAAGGCAGAAGTCTGTGGAGCAACCTAACTTTGAAAGTGAGGATTTTTCCGAGGAGGTAAAATTTTTGGCCAATAGAGTGGGCTGTGCTCCGGGATCCTCGCGGAGTAGTATAAGAGGCTATGGAGCTGGAAGGATATCTGGAGATGGGATAGAAAGCACATTTTTGCCGGGAAAGTGTATTAATTGTGGAAAAGCGGGTTTGGTAGAATGTGGCTGGTGCCGTGGTTGTGTTATGAAAACGTCTCTCAGCGGTTGACAGTTAAGTCAGATAGACTCTACACTAAAATTGACCATAGTGTGATAGAGGTTTAAAATACGCGCACTATGGCAGAAAGACTAATGCCTGAATCTGCTCCACAAATTATCTTAGCCAGTCGTAGTGGAAAAGAGATTGGCAGCGTGCCCATTTCTCCTGTAGAGAGGGAAACTTCTCCAAAATCAGAATTCGAGCATATCAGAGATCAGTACCTTGGTGCACAAGATAGGTATTGGGGTTTATGCAGCGTAGATTCGACAAGATTGCCTTCTTCTGCAGCTATATCTCACCGATTGTCGTTGGACGAAGCTAGAAACACCCTTAAAGGTTATAAAGATCAGATTATGGAGTTAGTAAGGGAAGCAGAAGATGGGCATGACCTTCTGGTTGAAATACGTCAAGAACAAGGGGATCGCTATAAAGAGTTAAGAAGTCTTCCTCCTGCCTCTCGGTCGGATAATTTGGGAAAGATTTTTGCAGGAATAGATTGGGAAAAGGGATTGTGGCAATTACCTGGTTTTAGGGCTTTGGAATCAAAGTTTAAAGGGTTACCTAACTTCTTGTGGGAGGAAACGATACGGAGCACAGCCAAGGATATAAGGCGGGACTCTTTGACTGAGGAAGTAAGAGATAGACTAATAAGTAGAAAAGATCCTAGGGTAAGTATAGAGCCGGATGTTGATGTTGGAGACCATATGTTTGTAGAGCTAAAACTTCAGAGGGAAATAGATAGGTTGGTTGAATCAAAAGTAGCCCTCTCTCCTTATATGGAGCAGGTAAGATTTCGGGTTGAAGAGGAAAGCGAAATTATTCCGGCAGGGTCTGAATGGCTAAATTACGCGGAGAAACAAGTACCCAACGAGGCAATTGGTAAGGTTTATGAAAAAGTGGAAGAGATAAGAAGAGAAAGTGACCGTATGCTTTTTGTAGCGGTAGTGCGCTTAAGAGACGAGTATGGGATAGATATTGAGCCTGATCATAAGATTGTGGAGAGGATGAGAACTTTAACCGAAGCAAGAATGAATGCCAAAGGGGGAGCCGAAACAGTTAATAAAGGCGGTTTTGAATACATGCTTCATTTTCGGGAAAATTACGCCAATAATTTCAGAGGCCATTGGGCGGCTACCTATGCGGAAGACCCGAATGTGGCGCTGGCTTTCCATTATCTAAGCCATGGAGTAGATACCCAAATTCTTAAGGATAGTAACCAGGGAGAATATTTTAGAGGGTGCCCAAAAGAGGTGGCCAGACCAAAAAATGACGAAATTCAAAGGTACCAAAAGACGGCTCAAGACAAGATGATAATAGGACTGGCAAGTCATGAGCTGGTTCTGAAGGCTCGGTATGATGCAAGAGTAAATGATCCGGAGGAAAGAAGAAAAATGGTTTTATTGTCGAGGTCAGACCGTCAGAAGAGAGAGAAGCAGATTTTTGCTGAAGAACGGGACCGATTCCTTAGCGAACATCCCGTTTTTCAGGAAACCAAAGCTAGATGGGACAGGAGGGATGCAGCGGAAGCAGCTACGAGAGGCATACCGGATTTGGCGAAGTTGGTCAATGTTGATGGGAGATTAGTTGATGATAAGACTAGAAGAGATGCAGTCGAAAGAATAATTTTGGATAAGATAGGAGACCATGATCCTTTAGTGGATAATCTCGCCTACCTTAGCGTAATTAACAGGACTAAGAATGGTGAAATAGATAACCAACAAAAAGGTGTGCTTATTGGGGAGATTAGAAAAAGGGGAATTTCCGACCAAGAGAAAGCAGCGCTTATCAATGAGGTAGAGGAGGGGAGGGTTACTCAAGAGCAAAAAGATTTATTAACCGACAAAAAACTATGGGAGTGGGTAGAAGTCAGAAACAAAGCGCATAAGGATCAAGGCTGGTACCCTACGCGTTGGGACGAAATTAGGTATTTAATTGACCGCCCAGAAAAAGTACTCCTTAGAGCTTTAAGCATGGAAGAGTTTTTACAGATGTATCAATCGGTAGATCTTCCCTCCCTTACTCCTAAAGAAAGAGAAAAAAGGCTCAAAGCGGCTATCCAATCATTGCAAACAGCTCAAACTTATATGTTATTTGAAGGTATAGCGAGTAGGTATGGTGGTACTAGGCTTGAGATAAAAGATGAAAACGGGAAAGAAATTTACAGCCCATTCTTTGCAGAACTGTGGAACATATTAGATAAAATTGAGGAGGTAGATTTTTCCACTCTGCCTCAAGGAACCGGAGATGACGTAGACAGTAAGAAGATAGAATGGTACAAGAATCAACAGCATACCGGAGAGACCGCTATAAGTTACATTGCCGGTGACGGAAAGAAGAGGGAATTTGTAATTAAAGGAAAATTTGTTGTTAGAGATCTATTCCGGCGTTATAAAATGTCTGGGCGTTTGCCGATGTGGTCATATTATTTGACTGCAGACGATACCGCTCTAAGGTTTTTTGCTGATGCAATGGGGGTATCCCCGGAGAGGAAAAGAGAATTAACAGAGATTCTAGAAGGAGAGAGAAGGATATTAAAGCAGGTTAAAGATAAATTGGTAGATGCTTTTATGTTGGATCCCGATAATAACCCTCATAACCTTAAGGTTAAAGCACGCAGGGTTAATTGGAAGGGCGGCAATATCGACTATAGAAAACTTTATGATGCTAGAATGTATTGGTCGACCTCCGGAGGAGCAGTTGCTACTGACCTCTTACCTATTATGGATCTTGGGATTGAAGACCAGTGGCAGATGGAGGGGCAGGAGGATGCCAGAGAGTTTACAAGCTGGGTGTGTAGAAGAGATGAATTAGAGGATAGGGAGGTAGAATTATACAACGTGTTAAGCCCCGTAGATTACAACAGGATGTTAGGGGGAGCCGAGGAGCTAAAAAAGTTGATAGGAGGGGGTAAGGTCAAAGATCGACAGGTCCAAGGCCTTCTTAATGATTTGCTGAACGGAGCTTATAAGATTAGAGTTATGGCAATTGACTTAGGATTTTCTGACTGGCTTCAAGATCAACCTTTAGAAAATCTGAGATGGACAAACGAAATGTACGATAAACTAAATGAGGAGCACAAAGCTGGTATGAATAAAGCTTTGCTGGTAGCAGCAGACGTATTAAAGAATCTCACAGACGTTTTCGATGCTAGAAGGTTGGTAGAAGTTCGTTATCCGAGAGCGCCTAAAAATTGGCTATATGATAATACAGAGATTTGGTATAGGGTGAAAAAATTTATCAGATACTCCGAGCAGTTTAGCGAGCCACCTTTTGCATATGCGACTCAAGCCAGAACCGAATTTGCTATCCGCTTATACGAAGATTACCTGGAGGCAGCTGGGTATATTTTGCCCAGCAAACCTAGTAAAGGCAAACCTATTAAAGCCAGTATTGAATTTAGAGAGTCTTTATTCCCAGCGGAGGTTAGAGAAGAACGAGCAAACAGAGCATACGACGCAAAGAGCAATACAATTGTCCCTGCGTGAGTCATATAGATATTGGAGATAACTAAACATTCTTTTTCCAGGGCCAGGGAGGGTTTTTCTTGAGCTCTTGTACCTTAGAAAGGCCTCCCAATGTTGTGCGATAAGTCGGTTCGCCTTTAGTTCTCATCACCTCTGTTTGGTCAAATAAGCCTCTAACGCTACCGCTAGCCTCCTTTATTCCACCAGTTCCCTGATTAATATAACTTTGCCCTCTCCCCATACCTGTATTTATAGCTTGTTCAATCATTTGTCCTCCTGGTCCGGGCTTACCGATAGCTTTACATATTATATCAGGAATAGCCGGAGCTGCGGTTAATGCTCCAAATGCCAGCAGTATTTGTACAAATTTTAAATTAAGACCGCCCAGCAGTGGAAGAGCTGCGCTATCTGTTATATTAGGAGCTCCAGATATACTTAAAGGGCCAACTGTTTGTTGGAGTACAAAGGCAGCAAAGTAAAATATTGCCATAACAGCTGGGAAGGACAATACATTACAAAGCATATTTCTAACCCAATCGGTAGCAATGCTTTGCCTACCGGGCAAAGAGGCTGCCAAAAAGTGAAAAGGGGCGGTGATAGTTAAAAAGATGATACTTAAGTAGCATTGGATTAATCTAAGAAGCAGCCTTAACATGGAGTAGATCAAAGCAGCTAGAGCGATGACCCAAAAGAATGTTCCAATTATTTGCGAAGTAAAAATGGTTGCAGCCCCTATCCCGGCAATTAATCCTAGAATGGGGCTTACAAACGACGAATAAGGTCCTGCTATTTGCCCTACCTGGGCTCCGAATTGAAAAGCTACTACTCCTGCAAGGAGATGTATTGCAGTGTTAGCTGTTCCCTGAATGTTGCTTAAGACTAGATCAATGGCATCTACAATTTCTCCGCGTGGGAACAAGGAAATAAATTGACTGAATATAGTCAGAGCGTTTTGGTTTCCAGTGTCTCTTATCAAGCTTGCTTGAGGATTTCCTGAAGTTTGGGCTGTTTGAAAGTAGTATCCAACCAGATTAGTACCAATGAAAGCAAAGTCTATAATTAAGGCTGCAAAAAAATAGCTGAAAGTAATCAATATAAGTCCTATAACCAGTCCCGGCAAGGCTGCCTGTACGGTAATAACAGTTTGAGGGTTAACCCTTTGTCTAAACATTACCATAAGCCCAATGACAACAAACACGATTGCCATAATGATATAAGAAATATTCCTGGAAACTGCCCAGAGGCTGATAATGGGGGAAAGAACTTGGTTACCTGATCCTCCAATAGTTTGTGCGTATGCTTCTTTTACAAAACCTAAATCCTGCCGCATAAAAACAAAATATTCATATGTTCGCACAGGAGGATTTAGATAAAGTGCTCCTATATAACCAATAGCTGAACCCAACACTCCATAATTTGGCTCATATTTTGGTAAGTTTCTTGTGATATCGAAAGTTTGACAAGGATATCCAAGAATAGATTGTCCTACTAGGACGCAACTGTAAGTATGAGTCAGGCTGTTTACCAAGGCGTCAGTATATTGAGGGGAAACAGAAGGCATATAGGAATCAGAATAAGTTGCTGTACCGGTAGCTATAGGTGTAGTTTGGGCATAAACAGGAACAGTAAACAGTAAAAAGTAAAAAGTAAAAAGTACAGCAGCGATTATAAATTTTTTTGGGGCAGACATATATTAAGAGTAGACCAAAAGCATTGTACTTTGCAACTTAAATCTTCTGCTTAGGGTTTGGCTGATGGGCATGTAGGGAAGTTGGGTAAATTGTTGCACAGAATGCTTAAGTCAAATCCGGTAATACCCGGTACCCCGGCAAAGGTGGCAATAAGTTGAAGAATCAACCAGGCTACTGCCAAAAATAATATCCCCAACAATGCCCAAGTTAAGGCTTGACCGGCTGCCTGCAATGCTTTTGGTTCCCCTCCGGAGGTTAAAAATTTAATACCACTGACAATCAGCATGATAAAAAGAGCTACAAAAGCAAGCCCTACCGAAAAGGAGATAATTCTGGCAAATAAATCTTCAAGCTCTTTTAAGCCGGCAGGAGGTGGCCCCATACAATAAATTTAGCATTATAAGAAGAAAGTTATCAATCCCTAGTATTAGGGTTGTCTGGTGGGGGTGGGTATAGTGAACTGGGTAATGCTGGGGAAGCCCAAAAATTGAGCTGCTACAGTAGCAAGGGCAAAAGCCACAGCCAAAACTGCCAAACCGATTAGAGCATTCAGGATTTTATTCCTGGCTTTACCGACTGCCTCCTTTTCACCGCCTGATGTGATCCACTCAAATGCTCCCCAAACCAACATAGCCAAAACTGCAATCACCGCAATAATAAAGGATAAAGTTAAAACATTGCTGATAAAATTGCCCAAATCAGTATAGCCCAAATTAGTAGAGCCTTGTCTAGGAGGGGTTATGTTAAGAGGAACATCAGCAAATGCCACTGTTGCCGAAGATAAAAAGCCTAAAGTGGACAATCCTGCAACCATTTTTTTCATAATCTAATCCTATCATAGGCAAACAAATTTTGCTTGTCAATAGCTTAAATGGGGAGATTATTTTGTAGGATCAGTTTGCAGAATAGCTCTGCCGTAATCTAAATTATAGATATCTTGATTAACAAAGAAGTGAAATCCGGTGAATTCTCCTATAAGCGCCAAAACGGCAAAAGCAATAGCCAAAAGAGCAATGCCGATTAAGGCACTGGTAATCCTTTTTTGAGCAGAAGCTATCTTTTCTTTCTCTCCGCCGGATATCAACCACTCAAATGCTCCCCAAATTAACATAAAGATCAAAGCTACCCCTGCTATTGAATAGATTAAGGTAATTAAGTTGGACAAAAACAAACTTATTCCTGCTGCTCCTGTTTTATCTTGGTCTAAAAAAGGCCGCAGCTCTGGTGGGGGACTAACAGTCCCGAATATGTCTTTGACATCTTTACTTGCTTGAGATAACAGCTTCATTTTTATCCTCCTATCAGTTGCAAATCCTTTATTCCAAAAAGGCTAGCCAGTAAAAATTGGATAATTAGAAAAGTAGCCATCAATAGTACAAATCCTATAATAGCATGTGTGATCATTTTTTGGGCCTCCTGTAGTTGTTCTTTCTCGCCTCCGGAAGTAAGGTATTTAAAAGCCCCCCAGATAAAATAGACAACTACGGCAGCAGCAGCCACAGAGAAGGTAGGGGCTACCAAATAGTTTGTACCGGACCCCAAGTCTTTAATATCCCCAAATCCGAAAGTGTCTCCTATGTCTACCTTAGCCAGAACCGGAGAAGCAAAAAATAGACTGCCGGTCGCTGTTACAAGCCCGAGGATAAACATAAAGATTCTTCTTTGATTCATGGGTTAACCCCTTCCAACGGCACCCCTCCTTTAATGGGGAAAATACCTGCTGCCCATTGGGTGACCAGATAGGCCAATATAACAATTACCAGACCCACCAACGCCCAAGTGATACGGGCCCTGGCTTTGGCCAGGTTTTCTTTATTTCCTCCGGCAAACAAATATTGAAAAGCTCCCCAAACCAGCCAGTAAAAGGCTAAAAACAGAACGATATAAAATACAACAGTAGAGGCTGCCGACAATACTTCTCCCAGTTTTCCGGTAGGAAATTTAGATGTAACAGGGCTGGCTTTAAAAACATCCTGTAAGTCAGGTAGAGATTGAGCAATCAGTTTCATGGTTTAAACCCCGGTATGTTTAGTATATCAACTCCGATGATTTGTAAAAGCAATACCGAAAAAATAATCAGTAACAATCCTATCACAGCACTGGTAAATCTTTCCTGGCCTTCTTTTAAAGTCTGCGGGTTACCAGCAGAGGTGATCATTTGAAAAACTCCAAACAGCATCAGTAAAAAGGCTAGTCCCCCAACAATTCCGATGGCAAACCTAAGGATATCTTTAACCAGCAAACCAGGTTCTGTTTGGAGACACCCAATAGCTGCTGTCATACCTTTATTCCCTTCTCCGCAAGGTTGGCCTATAGAAGAGGTGCAGGCTACGTCTTTGTTTTTATCAAAAGAAGAATCTTTAGGATCTTTACATCTTTGGGTAAGGAGTACGTTTGTAGTAGTTTGGAACGTTGTTCCCCCCGCAATACAAGCTTGATCGCACGTGGCCTTATCTGAAGTAGCCCCAGGTTTATATTCATTAAATTCAGTACAGGCAGCTCCTTTTCCACCGTCGCATCTATACCACTTTTGATCTTTGGGAAGGTCCTCTATTTTATCCTTAATTGTAATTTGGGTATAACAAATTGCTTGGCCTTTGCCGGCTCCTCCTAGTTCATATAACTGAATAATGCCTCTGGAAAGGCCGATATTTACCGCCTTAGGGTCAATAACCATCCCGATAGCCCCATTATTACTCGACTCTACCCTTGCAAGATCAGTAGTGGTTTGATTATTTATTTCAATTCTGTGATTAGTATTCGGCTTTAATCCGGAAGCATTGTAGGCAAAAGTTCCAGTGATATTTATAGTGCTGGGGTATACAGAGCAGACAACCCCTGTCTTATTAGGAGGTAAGTTCTGGAGTGGAGGTACTTCTGGCTGGGTAGGGGTGCTATTTGTATTACTTGAACCTGCGGGTTTTATTTTATAACATGCGTAAGGCTTTGCAACATTTCCAGAAAAAAATTCGTAGCAACCTGTTTCGGGAGGGCATTCTGACTTGTCTGGATTTTCATCATGAAGCTCATGTGCTTCTGTGATTATCTCTCCTTTTATACTTTCAGTGCATTGAGGAATATGATTTGCTCTGACAAAAGAGGAGGGTAAAAAAATAATAAAGGTAAAGATAGATAAAAGAACAAAATATTTAAGGAAAATCATTAATTTCAGCTTAGCACAACTTCAAATGAGGGTCTAGGGTATAGGGGATAGGGTCTAGTCTGTGATAAAATTGAACTTGCCCCTCCACTTATGGGAAAAATTATCCTGCT
>CAZGFG010000004.1:0-20368 GCA_964524895.1 uncultured Gammaproteobacteria bacterium
ATAGAGATTATAGACTATCCAACTATCACCCTGCAACAAACGCAGCAGCTACTCGTACTTCCTTGTTAACCTCTTTATTATAAATGAACGAATCTGAACAAGCATGAACAATGTCTATGTCTAACAGACAAACAAAACTTATGCAGGGTAGTAGTTACGAAAATCTCATGCCTAACTACGCATGATAAAATTGAGTTTTCGTAACTAAATAAGACTTGCTATAATGCAACTATGGAAGAGCAATGGAAAATCCTCTTATATAGAACCTCGCAAGGAGACTCACCAGTAAAAGAACTCATTGACAGTTTAGAGCTAAAAGCACAAGCAAAAGTCCCAATACGATTAATCTACTAAGAGATTTCGGTACAAAGCTTGTCTCACCACACGTTAAAAAGCTCACTGGTACTGAACTATGGGAACTCCGTATTTTAGGGGCAGATAGCATAAGAGTGCTTTATATTTCTGTTACAGGTAAAACATTTTTGCTCTTGCATGGTTTTAAGAAGAAAAAGGATAAAACACCACCTAAAGAAATAAGAATTGCTGAAGAAAGGTTGGTGGAGCATAGATCAAGGGTATAAATTGAGGCTTGTAATTATAGCAATATTGCTATAAAATATAGTTATTATGAAAACCACTCAACACTTAGATTGGAACGACTACGAAAAAGAGTTACTAGTAAAACCTGGATTCAAAGAAGCTTTGAAAGAAACAGAGCTTGAATATCAAGTTGCTCGTGCTATTGTCGAAGCTCGAATTAAAAGAGGGATGACTCAAGAGGATCTTGCAAAAGCAATGAATACCAAACAGTCAGTTATCTCTCGTGCTGAGAATGCCAAAACAGTCCCTTCCCTATCCTTTCTAAAACGACTGGCGCAGGTTCTTGATGCTTCGTTACAGGTACAATTCAAGTCTCAGTAATATCCGTTCTACGCATTATACCTCAAACCATAGATATAAATTTCCTTATCTACGAATACTTAAAATAAAAGGAAAGCTAAGAAGTAGTAGGGGCTTGGGGGTTGCGATATTCTTCAGGCATAAATACTTCTTCAGAAAGAACTAGAAGTTCTTCAGGAATGTTTATATCGTGTTTTTTAATTAATTTCCTAAATTCCACTCGTGGATCTTCAATTTCATGATCCATTTCTCTAGCTGTTTTTTCTTGAATAGGTCTACTTCTACGCATTTCGCCAAGTACAGCCATATAATATTTTGCATAATATTGTGTGTCTGGATCAAGTGCTGCCAGTCCTTGATCGATACCTACGAGCCTTTGGTAATATTCTTTGTCTTCAAAAAACTCATCTACAGGTTCAGTTGGCAACCTTCCAATGAGGCTGTAATAAGCATGCTCTACTAATCCCATATGTTTTATACTTGCAACTTGTTGTTGTATAGCTTCTCTTTCATCAGAAACTCTCTGTGTAACTCCTTCAATCTGTTGTCCCATTGAGCGGACAACATCCACTGGATTGAGCTGTGAAGGAACAACTAACTTATTTCTCCATCCTTTGCCAGTAAAGGTAATTTCCACTCCTGCCTCAGTTTTTTGATAGGCTACCGTATATCTTCCTTTAGGATGCATAACTTCAACTGCATCTTCATCCTTGTCTAATGCTATTTCTTTATGAGTAGTTCTTGAACCTCTAAAACTAAAATCGAGATCATCATCCTCTCCTGTTTTCTTTCTTCGTCTTGGGCGTTTCGATTCTGATGATGCAGGAACAGTTATTTGAGTAGGTTCACTTGTAACATAAGTTTCACCTCTACCAAATCTTCTTGGAATTGGTTCCTCTTGTGATCTCTGGAAGGATACATCCAGATCAATATCTCTTCCTCTTTCGAATACATCTTCCCAAGATATGGTCATACCTTCTGCCGATACTCTTGCTCTACTTGCCTCTTGTAATCCTTCAGGTAATACAGATGTTAAAACTCCAGATACCTCAGCATAATTTGCACCTCTTGGGCTTTTATATACACCTAGTTTGCCTAATTCTCTACCATATTCCGATCCTACTTGTTGTCCCCAAAAGTTTATAAGTAACTGGTTCTGATCTATTCGATAGGGATATATCTCGACTTCTACGGACTCTTTAGTATAATCACTTGAAGAGTTATCTGAGTGCGATAGTTGATATAATCTGCCTTGCTCGGCTACAAAAGAAATTACATCTTCTTGTCTTTCTCTCCTTTGTCCACCTCTTTTTTCTTCTTTCAATTCGAAGCCTAACATACCAATCATTGTCATACCGAACTGGCGTTCATGGGGCATAGTCAATCCTTCTGTGTTTGCTTCTGTCCAAAAAGCTGCTGCTCTTCCTAATGTTCTATCTACTTCTCGTCCTACAGCGAGAGCTAATTGTTTATCTTCTTCAGCAATTCTTTGTTCGGGGTATGAGATAGTTTCTAATACTGGTAAATGAGGTGCAAGAACTCCATATGCTCCTTCTGTCATTCTAACCTTTGCTTGCACAGATTCAGCCACTGGAACATATTGTGCTTCATCAGTCAAAACATGGAGCTTTTTTAGTTCATCGACAAGTTGAGGAAAGTTTTTTTGAAGCCCAATAAGAGGAGTCACTACATCTTCTAATTGTCGGGTTGTCATTGGTTCTCTTCTACGAGCCAATTCAAGGATGGCTACCTTACTATCGTCCCCAACACCACTACCTGAGCCAGTCCAACCCGCTTCATGAAAGTAAGCTCTATCGTTTTCTCTGAATGAAGGAAATCGCTTGCTTGGTGTACGAAGTTTATAAAATCCAACTCTTTTCCATCTTTGTTCAAGCGCGCTTCCTGCTGCATCTCGAACAGTTTCGTCTGAATGAGTGGTTAATCCTCGAAGATAACGGTAACCTGCAATTTCATCTTCTGGTGCTGGTTGTTCATACAAAAGCCTGCGACTTAAAAGAGGTATTGTTGCGCCAAGTCGTTGAACATTATCTTTTTGTACTTCTGCTGAGATAATCGCACCAGTTATTCGTTCTCCTGCCATATTTATTTATATTCTAATGTTTAGCCTCAGCATATTACCACAGATAATCAGTGAATTCAAGCTATGGGGTAGAAAAAATAGACTAGTTTATTCATTACTACTTACTCCACCACCTGACTCACTATATTTTGTATAATCTCATTGATCCTTAGTAGGTAAATAAAAATTAGATGAACATAACGATATTTGATAACTTGTTATTCTTCCCTCATCGGGCAAAAGTTGTCAGCTTGGAAACCAAGAACTTTTTACATTTTCTCCTTGAAGATGAATACTTCCAAAACGAACAGAAGCTATTGAGAAAGAAGTATGGTATTCCTGAAAACGGGTTTCCGATTGAGAAACTGTACAGTTCAATTGAGATCAGGGATGGAGTCATAGAAGTGCTTCCTTTTGAAACGCTTGAGGAATTTCATCGACTCCTTGATGAGATGTATAACTCAAATGAAGTTATCTCTGCTCCAGAGGAGAAATTGTCTGAGGTAATCGATACAAAGAAACTTAAACTTGACAGATTTGTCAATTCGCTACCCAAAGATGAACAGAAGGCAATTAATCACTACTTTATAAAACAAAAGCAGGATGTTGAAAATGAAGACGATGAAACCTTTCTCAAAAACCTGAAAAATAAAAAGCGCTGAATACAGTGTTTCCTTTTATGATTTATCACAACGAGCAAAGGATATTTATACTCATCCTAGGAGAAAAGATGAGGAGAAACGAAAGCTTGTTAATCAGCTCTTTGCTTCGCTGCATATAGAACCAAACAGCGGGAAGCTTACCTACGAGCTGACTAAAGCGTTCAAACGACTTTCTGAACTTGCTGAGATGACAAATAGTTCGAAAGCGACAGAAGAAGTGCCTGACATTGATGAGAAATTCGAACTTGTAGAACAGCTTGGTAATACAGCCCAAATGCAGGCTTTTTGGCATGCTTATCCTGAGTTGCGGTGGGAGCAGGATTCGAACCTGCGGTCCGCCAAAGGCGGACAGTTGTTTTCGAAACAACCGCACTAGGCCACTATGCGACCCCACCGAGTTTAACGAGGAGGATAGCTCAAGGTTCTCGCGAAGCGAGGTTCTTATGCGATCCCACCTGGCGCGCCCCGCGGGATTCGAACCCACAACCGCCAGATCCGCAATCTGGTGTTCTGTCCGTTGAACTAGGGGCGCGGACTTGATGTATTTTACTATAATTGAGAGTAAACTACGATTATCTATGAAACGAGAGTTTTCAGCAGGGGGGATAGTTTTTAACGAGAATGGTCAAGTTTTAATAACCAAACATTCCCAAAACCATCATTGGGGATTTCCTAAGGGTTGGATAGATAAGGGGGAAAAGCCGGAGGAGGCTGCTTTGCGGGAGGTTAAAGAGGAGGGGGGAGTGGAGGCTGAAATTGTTGGCAAAGTAGGGTACTCAAAATATATCTATACCCTAAACGGAGAAAAGATTTTTAAAGTAGTTACAATTTATTTAATGAAATATCTGTCAGGGGATCCAAAAGATCACGATTGGGAAGTAGAAGAAGCAGGTTGGTTCCCCCCGGAAGATGCATTAAAGCAACTGACCTTTTCCCAAGACAAAGCTCTTCTCAAGCAAGCTCTAGGTCTACTTAAAAATCACAATATGTTGGACGATCGCACAAGTTAATGTTATGGATCAATTCGTTTCCAGAGGCGGAATAAAACTTCAAGCAGCAATAGAAAATTTCAAATTAGAAATTAAAAATAAAGTTTGCCTGGATGTTGGTTCTTCAACCGGTGGGTTTGTAGATTGTTTGCTCCATTTTGGAGCAGCAAGAGTTTATGCAGTAGATACAGCTTATGGAGAGTTGGCCTGGAAGTTGAGAAAAGACCCCAAAGTTGTAGTAATGGAAAGAACAAACATTCTTCATCTGCAAAACTTACCAGAGAGGGTGGATTTAATAACCGTTGATGCGGGTTGGACAAAACTGGAATTAGTGCTACCGACAGTTAAAAAATTCCTCAAAAAAGATGGGGTCATTATTGCACTTTTGAAACCGCATTATGAAACAACTAGAGAGAATTTGATTAAAGGCGTGGTAAAAACGGATTTGGTTGAAAAAGTTAGGGATGAGGTAGTAAAAAAGATTTGTGATTTAGGGTTTAAAGTTGAAGACCAAATAGAGTCACCTATTCTCGGATCCGGCGGAAAAGGTAACCGAGAGTTTTTACTGAAAATAACGGCTTGACTTTTTAAGTATGAAATTGGAAAATGCATATTCATTTTATGAATAGGCTCGAGATCCCTGCCCAAGAGCTAACTGACCCCTACGAAGGACTTTCCCTGTTTAGAGCCGGGGTAAGAACCAGAGGTAAAAAACCCGGTTTTCACAGTATTTTCCCAAGAGACGGCTTTATTTCCGCTCTTCTTTCTCAAGATACCAATCTTCTCAAAAGTTTTTTATTATTTTGTCATTTCACCCAGGCAGATAAAATAGATCCATTTACCGGTGCACAAGTTGGGAATTATCCTCACGAAACCCCCGGAGTGATAATACGGGGGAGAAGTACCCAATTTAACGCCTCGGATGTAGTAGCTTTAAACCTGATTGCGCACAATGCTTATTTGGATATCAGTGGGGGCGACCGCTGCTTGATAGAACAATGCACCCCGACTGTTTTAAGAAGTTTAGACTACATAGATAGACATTTAAACGAGCACTATCAATTTTATGAAGACCCTGCTTTAGCCCGAGCATCCGATTATGCCTTGAAAGTGACATACTGGAAAGATTCCTGCCTGCCAAAAAGGGAAGATGGCAAACCTGCTTATGCGGCTTTTTACCCTGATCTTCAAGCAAAATATATTAATGGCTACAGAAGTGCTGGTGAGATTTTGGGCAAAGAAGAATATGCGCTTAAAGCGCAAAAAATGTTAGAGGGTTTACAAAAGTTTTTTGATCCGGATTTGGGCATGTTTGTTTTAGCACAAGACCGGCAGGGCCCTATTAAGGTCATCGCTTCCGATAGTTTGGGGATGCTGAACTATCTTTTGCCGGGGGATTTGAGTAGAGATCAACTTGAATCTATCATCAAAGCTTCTTCTATATTGGAAACCAGAGCCGGATATAGGACTATGGATCCACAAGTCGAAAAAGAGCTTATCGATAAATACCATGCTAATACTATTTGGCCTGTAGAGCAGTCCTTAATACACAAAGGGGCTGTTAAGTTTAGGTTATGGGCTATTGAGAGGCAGGACTGGGATCTGGTAGAGCTGCTAACCCATGTTATGAATGTTAGCTCAAGAGTATCAAGCTATTTGAAAGATAAAGATAGCGAAATTTTAAGGATAGATAAGTTTGGAAGGATTTACCATGCCGGTTGCCAGATTCAGCTTTGGACAATTGCTGCCAAAACCTATTTTGCTAATCTGCAAAAAAGCGAGCCGGCGGTGGGAGTGGGATTCGAACCCACGGTGGACTCTCGCCCACACAATCTTTCCAGGATTGCCAGTTAAACCACTCCTGCATCCCACCAAGACTGCCATATTATACAAGAATTTAGTTGTTTGGTAACAATTCATAGCTTGCTTGAGGAATCCCCATCATATAAAATCTTCATCCATGACTAAGAAAAAGATTAAATCTACTGCCAGCAGCTTTAATCAGGCTCATGAGTATCTTCTCTCCCAAATACCGGCGGATGCACCCAAGATGTTTTTCGGGTATAAAGGTCTTGAGAGGACAAAGTATTTTCTTAAACTGTTGGGTAATCCTCAAGAGCAGATAAAAATAATACATATTGCCGGAACTTCCGGAAAAGGTTCTACGGCCTTTTTAATAACCTCGCTTTTGAGCGGTTTTGGTTTTAAAGTAGGTTTACAATTGTCGCCCCATCTTCTGGATGTAAGAGAGAAGGTTCTTATAAACAATAAGCTGATTGACAAAGGTGAATTTATAAAAGCTTTGGCCCAAATCCGTCCAAAAATTGAGCAGGTAAGGAGTAGCAGCTATGGTCCGCTGACATATTTTGAGATTTGGGTTTCACTGGCTTTTTATATTTTCCGGCAGAAAAAGGTAGATTATGCTGTTATGGAAACCGGATTGGGGGGGTTGTATGACGCCACAAACTCCGTAGAAAACCCAACTAAGGTGGTGGTTATAACCAAGTTAGGATTGGATCATATGAGGTTGTTGGGTTATAAGCTGGGTGAGATAGCCTTCCAAAAAGCCGGGATTATACATACCCAAAACAGGGTATTTTGTGCTTGGCAAAGAAGATCTGCCAGGAATGTGATCGAGACAGCGGTGGCAAAAAATAAGGCAACCCTTAGTTATGTAAAAAAAGAGGCAGCATTTAAAAATATTACTCCCACTGAAAATTTTACCCAGTTTGATTTTTTAGCAGAAGAAGGGCAGTACCGGACTCTGGTACTAAAACTAATCGGATTGCACCAAGCAGAAAACTGCAGCCTAGCTTTATCCGTCGTTCAATTTTTAAGCCAAAGAGACGGTTTTGAATTTAAGTGGCGAACAGTTAAGGAAGTACTCAAAAAAGTTCATTTCCCGGGCAGAATGGATATCATAAAGCTAAAAGACAAAACCCTCATAGTGGATGGAGCCCACAACGGACAAAAAATGCGCAGTTTAATCCAAAGCCTCAAAGTGATCTATCCCAACACCAACTTTGATTTCCTGGTTGCTTTTACAAAGGGCAAGAATATTCCAGGTATGCTCAAAGCTATAACACCTGTGGCCGAAAAGGTTTTCGTTACAGCTTTTAAAACAGTCACTTCGGATCTTGTGCATCATTCGGAACAGGGCAAGATTATAGAAGCCAGGTTAAAAAAATCTAGGTTTACTGATGTTGAGGTAATAGAACCATACCCTCGGGCTTTAAATAAAGCATTATTAAGTAAAAATAAGCGTCTTATTATTACAGGGTCGCTTTATTTTATTGCAGAAATTTATCCGATGCTAGCAAGCCTTGTAAAATTAACCGAAAAAAAGTAGAATAGCCCCAACATCCCTAGTGGCCACGAGTTAAGGCGGGCGATTGGGTGATTAAACAAGCTATGGACGAACTAGAGGTTATTAAAGAAAAGATTAGTGTTGTAGATCTGATAAGCGAGTATCTCCCTTTGAAAAAAGCCGGAGTAAATTTCAAGGCAAGCTGTCCTTTTCACCAAGAAAAGACCCCATCATTTATGGTTTCCCCGGAAAGAGGTATATGGCACTGCTTCGGCTGCCAAAAAGGTGGGGATGTCTTCAAGTTTTTGATGGAAAAAGAAGGGTTAGATTTTAAAGAAGCCCTGCAGATCTTGGCCAAGAAGGCCGGAGTTGAGCTCAAGAGGTCAGCACCGCACAAAGATTTCCGGGACAGATTATATGAGGCTAACTTAAAAGCCCAAGAATTTTTTCACCATATTTTAACCAAACACCCCTTAGGCAAAACCGCTTTAGAGTATTTAAAAAAGCGCGGGCTCTCTGATGAAACTACCCGGCAGTTTGGGTTGGGTTATGCCCCCAATTCTTGGGAATCGTTGACCAAATTTTTATTAAAAAGAGGGTTTAGTGTTTCCGAAATAGTTACCTCCGGCTTGGGAGTTGCTTCCAAAAACTCTTGCTATGACCGTTTCCGAGGCAGAATAATATTTCCCCTAATTGATGGAAAAGATAGAATAATAGGATTTTCAGGTAGGGTTATCTATAAAGCAGAACCAAAGTATATCAATACTCCACAAACACCGATTTTTGATAAAGGTAATTTTTTGTTCGGTTTAAATTTAGCAAAAGGTGAGATCAGAAATCAGAAAGAAGCAGTTTTAGTAGAAGGAGAGATGGATATGATTCTCTCTTTCCAGTCCGGGATAAAAAACATTGTTGCTTCCAAAGGCACTGCTTTAACAGAAGGCCAGATAGATCTGCTTAAAAAATATACCCAAAGCTTAAACCTTTGTTTTGATATGGATTTGGCAGGGGACAGCGCTTCCCGAAGGGGGATTGAGATGGCTGACCGGGCAGGTATGGATATAAAAGTAACCAGGTTGCCGGAGGGAAAAGATGCGGCAGAAGTAGTTCAAAGCGACCCGGAGAGTTGGAAAAAAGCAACTACCCAAGCAATCCCAATCTATGATTATTATCTGCAATCTACAGCTACCCGGTTTGATCTTAAGAATCCGGCCGATTTAAGGCAAATACCGACAGAATTGATACCTGTTTGGGCCAAGATCACAGACGATTTTATCAGGGAGCATTATATTCAAAAACTGGCAGCATTTTTAAAAATGGATGAGAAGTTACTTCGCAGCGCAGTGAATAAGGCTAGAAAAGGAGAAGTTAAAAACTACTCCAAGATGATCAATACCCAAAAAGACGACGGTTTTACCGGCATCCGAACCAGGAGGCAGTTACTGGAAGAGTATTTAATGGCCCTGCTTTTGCACATTCCCAAACAAATTAATTTTGTCCCCGGTTTTCCGGAAACTCTTTTTACAGAAGAGAGGTTTAGGCAAATTTATGTATTGTTGGTCTTGTATTTGGACTCGATCTCCTTTAAAATGCGTTCTTTTGGGATTAATGAATTTGTAGAAGGCTTGCCAAAGGAGTTGTCGGAAGAGGTAGATAGGTTATACCTGACCGAATTGGACAGTAAACTTTTGGAAGAGAGGTATTGGCAAAAAGAATTTGAGGCAGTGGTTGGAGAACTAAAAAAAGCTTTAATCAAGGCATCTCTTCAGAAATTGTCTTTGGAGATCAAAAATGCCCAGGAATTTGGTAAAATGGAAACCCTGGAGTCTTTAAATAAAAGATTTCGGGATTTATCTGTTAAATTAAAGAATTTGTAGGAATCTCTTGCGAGAACTTCGTTCTCTAAAAAGATTTCGGGATTTATCTGTTAAATTAAAGAATTTGTAACCATGGCTACCAGTAGAAAAACAAGACAACCGGTTTTAGATATTAAGAAGCTCTTAAAATTGGGTAAGGATCGTGGTTTTGTAACCCAAGAGGAGATTCTTCAAGTCTTCCCTAAACCTGAAGAAAACATAGAAGAGCTTGACCTATTCTATATCAATTTAATTGATAGTGATATTGATGTATTTGAGACTACTGCCGAAGAGTTAGAACCGGAAGCCAAAAGTGCCAGTGAACTTGAGAAAGAGCTGGAGATACTCACTACTTTGGAAGAAGGGTCGGTAACCGATCCTGTTCGCCAATACCTACGGGATATTGGTAAGATTCCTCTTTTAACAGCCGAACAAGAAATAGATCTGGCCAAAAGAGCGGAAAAAGATGAAAAAAGAGCCAGAGATAAATTAATCTCGGCTAATTTAAGACTAGTAGTCTCTATTGCTAAAAAGTATGTAGGGAGAGGCATGAGCCTTTTGGATCTAATTGAAGAAGGAAATATCGGACTAATGCGGGCAGTTGACAAATATGACTGGAGGAGGGGATATAAATTCTCTACCTATGCTACCTGGTGGATCAGGCAAGCAATTACCCGGGCAATTGCCGACCAGGCCAGAACAATCCGTATTCCCGTTCATATGGTAGAGACCATCAACAGATTTAATAGAACACAACGAAGGCTTATGCAGGAATTGGGTAGAGAACCGACCCCGGAAGAGGTAGCTGCTATTTTGGAGATAGACCCTTCCAAAGCACGGGAGATTATCAAGGTTTCTCAAGAACCAACTTCTTTGGAAACTCCGGTAGGGGACGAGGAGGATTCTCATCTAGGAGATTTTATTGCCGACCAGGGGTTGCAGCCGGATGAGGCAGCCACCAGGGAATTATTAAAGGGACATTTAGATGAGGTACTAGATTCTTTATCTCCCAGAGAAAAAAGAGTACTACAACTCCGGTTTGGGTTGGAGGATGGCAAGCAAAGGACATTGGAAGAAGTTGGCAAGGAATTCGGGGTAACCCGGGAAAGAATCCGTCAGATTGAGGCCAAAGCCATCAGAAAACTCAAACATCCCACTCGGGCCAAAAAGTTAAGAGATTACCTAGAATAGAATTTTTATTTAACCAGCCTGTAAGCACTGTATGCCAAATAGCCTGCTAATAATATTCCAACCACGCTAACCCAGAATGGGATTTCCAAAGAGCCAAATATTACTTTTGTATTGGTAAGTATCCTCCAAAGATGTGCTAAGGTGACTACGGCAAATATAGAACCTACTACTTTATTAAAAGTTGCCTGTTGCATTTGACCATCACCCCCTTATATCTTTGGTGTACATCTTTTAATTGGAAAATTCAAGTTAAGTTGGTATAATTGCAGGGTTCAAAACTTTAAATTTTGAACTTTGCACTTTGAATTTATTTTATATTCCCCTGTAGCTCAACGGTAGAGCGGTTCGCTGTGAAAGATCGCAGCTCCCCCGAGAAATCGGGGGATGAAAACTAGGCTAATTCGGGGAAGCCCTGAGCGAAATCGAAGGGTAATCCCGAGCTAAAGCCTCGATATTTCGAGGTAAATGTGTAGAGACTATATACCTAGGACCTAAGGTTAGATATAACTAAGGTCATAAGATAGTCCAAGACCTCTGGTAACAGAAGGGTACTTGTAACGAAAAGGTTCGTGGTTCGAATCCACGCGGGGGAGCCAAACTGGATACGGTTCAAATTTACTAGATAATTAAAAGGGAATTGGTGCGTCACAACAAGCTTTCTGTTATCTAGTAGGACGTTCGAAGTTATTCTTCGTAGAAATTTGAACTGTTTGTCTTCTTTTGCCTCTAAAAATTTAGTTGTAGCGTTACAACAATCTGAAAAGAAGTTCGAAGCTTTTTTCCTTAATCCAAGAAAGTTAAGTGCAAAGCAGGTATTTAAGATTATAAAAGTTTTAATTAAAGAAGCAGAAGATAAGAGGAATTCCAGCAAAACATTTTGACTCGTTCCTTTTAGACAATTTTCTTTAAAATCTCAAATACATCTTCGTATTCGTATATAAATTGTTTCTGGGCACACTGTGGAGAAACAAAGAATCTTTCTCCAACTATTTCTATTATCGCCTGAACTTGTAAGGGGTTTAATTTAGTCGCACCTCCGGCTTCTTCTATCATTTTGTCTACAATCTCTCTAAATTCGCTTTGTGGCATTAGCAGGTAGCCAGCCATTAAATATGCTTGAGACTCAACTCTTTTGAGTAATTGGTCGGATTGAGAATTTTGATACTCTAAATATTCTTGTATATTGGAGAACTTTTGAGATTCATAAAAATCTTTATGCAGGATGAAATGCGCTACTTCATGAGCATAAGTAAACCTAGTCCGATCTTCGTAGTTATCATAAGTAAAGCCATCAATAATTATATTTTTGAAATCACTACTTATAAATGATTCGAATGTAAAAGCTGTTTTAAGGTTAGGCACAGGTATTACCGTGATACCCAAAGAAAGCTCAACTATATCCTCTATGGGAACAGGAATAATGCCAGAACTATTGTATGTAGATAAGAAATCGTTGGCTAATTCAATTAGCTTTTCTTTTGTTATATAGGGGGGAAGAGAGGTAGTTTTAGCCATGAGGAGTATATATTAATCATTTATTTTCTGTTTTTAATAGAGAAATAAGATTTTTAATATCTTCCTCAGACATCTTTTTTGTTCTAAGGGTTCTGTAGAAAGCAGGTAAGACAACGGCTATTTCCTCAAAGTTATTTTTAATATCCTCTGGTAAAGTTTTGTTCTCTATTGCAGCAAGATCAAAAAATGTGACCCATTCTGGAGAACCATCTTTTAATTCAAGAGCTAGTGCGAGTCCTCTCAATTTTTCTTCAGAGGTAGGAGGGTTTAAAAAACCATTCTCTAATCTGCTTATATAAGCACTGTCGTAACCCTTTGTTTGACAAAAACTTCGAAGAGTGTAGTTTAGGCTAATCCTTTTTTCTTTAATAAAACTACCGAAAGATTGATTCATTTTACCCCTTTCTGTATATCTAATGGGGTGTTGTAATTAGAATACAATTGTATTATACTTACAACACTTTTAAATGTCAAGAAAGACTTTAGTAAGTTTAGGGAGGTGATTATTGTGGCTAAAACAAAAACATCAACTTATGGTAAACAACATCAAAAAATAGTTCCTGTCAGATCTTATGTTAGAGAAGGAGTAAGAGTTAAGGGGCATAGGCGCTCAACCCCTAATTAAAAAGATGGACATATTAACAAAACCTATAACTGCTTTTCAGTTCAATGATATAGTTGAATTTTGCCAAAATGGGCATCCGGAAGGCATACAAATAGATTATAAAAAGGAATATTCCGCAAAAGGGTTAGAGAAGCACTTTGCTGCATTATCTAATACAAGAGGTGGGGTAATTATTATTGGAGTAGAAGAGGATAAGAAGATAGGTAAACCAATTAGCTGGGAAGGTATTGAAGATAAGGCTCAACTTATCGAGAGAGCCTACCAAGAAAGCTGTAACATAACTCCAATTCCCTCTATTAAAATTCACAAAACTAATCCTGATAAAAAAGGTAAAGTTTTTATCCTTATAAGAGTTTTGGAAGGAAATAAAACTCCTTATTATGTACAGAATGATTCTAATATTTGGATAAGAACAGGTAATATTAGCAACCCAATTGATATTTCTTCTCCTGAATGGACAGAGCTATTGGTGGGTAAACAAGAAAAAGCATTAAGAGCGAGATCAAACTACCTGCTATTAGCAGATGATGTCTATAAGTTAGCGTTAATCAGAGAAGAAAAAAGGAGATTAAATCTAATTGCAGAAGCCAAAAGAAAGGAAGATGGGTCTGAAAGGAATTATTATCAAAAACAGCTTGGAGAAGGTGTTTCTATGTGCATAATAACAATACAGCCATATTTCCCTCGTGAAGCCTTTGCTAAGCCTAAAGAAATAATAGATAAAAAACATGAATTTGCTTATAGGGATGGGTTGCCAGGCGATAACCAAGAACCAATTCCAGAAGGTACTTTAAATTTCCAACACAACTATACAGGATACATAGAATGTCAGCAGTTCTACTCAAAGGGATTAATATATAATAACCTTGATATCCTCAGGGTTGACGAAAGTGGTAAGAAGGTAATCTATCTATCAAGAGTAGCCAGTAGAGTATTTATAATTTTGAGAACTGCAAGGAATTTTTATAACCTTTTTGGTTACCAAGGAGTGCTTAAGCTCAATATTTCTTTGAGTGAGCTTGTTGATATCCATTTTAGGAAAATAGTACCAAACGGATTTATTGATTGGGATGATGATAATGAGGAAAATCTACTCCAAGATTATAGCTGGGAATTTGATCTAAATACTATAGTATTAAACAACGGAGAGAAGTATAAGGAATTTTTCTATACTCTTATGAGAGAGATTTATTGGAACCTAGGTTATAGAGAATTGTCAGACCAACTTATAGATCAATTTATTAAGGAGAATCAATTAAGTTAGTATGTTACATTAGATAATAAAACTATGAAATTTATATACGATGCGGGAGGAAATGCAGCTGGCTACATTTTAAACAATTATATTCATGAAATTAATGGTAATGCAGTGGGAAGATTAGTAGATACTCATGTCCATAAAATTACAGGTGAATATGTTGGAGAGCTCCATAAAGATATGGTTGTTGATATGGGCTATGGCAATTTAGGGAATATAGGTAATAGTGGCAATCCAGGTAATGCAGGGAATCCCGGTAATCCGGGAAATAGAGGAGCTGTTAATTATGGTTATCCAGATGTTTTTAGTAAACTTATCCCGTATTTATCATATAAATATTGGCTCGAAGTCATCCTCTGATTCTAGTATACTAAGTCCCAAGCTCTCCAACTGACTGGAGCCGGATAGTTCTTACTCGAACTTGTAAATAAGAGGTGCCAAGCTAATCCACCCTTAGGGTGGTATTTCGAACAATCAATGATAAAAGAAATTGCTTTGACATTCGATGATGGGCCAAACCCTCCCTACACCGACCAAATTTTGGACTTTTTAAAAGAATATTCCTTACCTGCTACCTTCTTTGTTTGTGGGGCTAACATTAAGAGGCATCCTGATACTTTAAAACGTATTGTCCAAGAGGGACATCTAATAGGTAATCATAGTTATTACCATCAGTATGTGGGTACACTTTTAGGCACTAATTTTCTTGAAATTCTTAAAACTCAGCAATTAATAGAAGAAGCAAGGGGACAAAAGGAAAAGATATTTAGAGCACCCTTTGGAGTTAATCAGTTTTGGCTCAACTGGTTACTCAAAAGACAAGGTTTTAAGATTGCTCCTTTAGGGATTATGGGAGGTGATTGGAGAAAGAATTCTACGCCGGAATTTATTGTTGAGACGGTACTAACAAGTATTAAGCAGGGGATACAGGACACCAGAAGAGTTGATCCTATCGAAAGAGTTCAGGTTACTATGCTAGGAAAAGAAAGATTAAAAAAGCTCCTGCCAAGCACTATAATATTACTCCATGATGGTGTATCTCCGCATGGTAACCGTTCAAAGACAGTAGAAGCGGTACCTTCAATTGTTGAGACGCTCTTAGATGAGGGATATAAATTTATAGATTTGAGAGAATGGATGAAAAAGAACTCGTATTAAGCCTTATAGTATTGTAAAACAATATAAAAGCGCTTATAATCTGAGCCATGGAAAGAGTTTTAAATCCTTCAATAAATCGGAGGAAATTAGCAACTTTAGGTTTAGTAGCTTCTGCTTACATGCTTAATTATTTAGTAGAGCGCAGGAAGTCTACTCCTATTTGGGAGTATCAATCTGAACCTCCACATACTTTTGATTGGGATAGATATGTAAGGGTAGCGGGAGATCCATTGATGAAAGTGGTAGCAGATGGAATTGTTTCCCATCATTGGGACTGGATGCAAATACCTGATAGAGAAGATTATAGCCAAAGATGGTTACCGCCTGTAAGCGACAGATGGTATGCAAGATATGATACTGATAATCTAACTATCCTACACCATGTTTTAGCACACACTATTTTAGGTGTCCAAGATACATATCTACTTGGGTTAAATGCAGAACAACTAGCAGAACCAGGAGTTGAAGGGTTTCATTATGGTTTTCAAGCAAAGGGGCAAGATGACATAACTAGATCCAGAATTCTTGTCCCTCGTAATGAACAAACTAGACTTTTAAAAGGAACAAGACCTTTAAGGGTTTTGGCTTTAGATTCTGCAAATAACGAACTTCCCTCTATTGTTGAAGGCCCAATAAGCAGGAGAGATCCTAGATATAGAAAAGTACGTTTATTTTAAAAATAGTTGAAGAAGGATCAGAGAAAGTATTCTACTTGGGGTAACAGTGTTTACCCGATATGTCGGGTGCTTGTATTTTACCAGTTTTATTGTATTCTAGTGTTAACTAATATCAAGTAGAATAAAGTTATGAAGAATAAATCTTTACCTGGGCTTTTGACCATTACTGAAGTTAGCAAGATTTTGAAAGTTCACACAAACACCTTAAGAAAGTGGGATAAAAAAGGAATATTAAAAGCTGTTAGGTTTGGACAGAGAGGCGACAGGCGTTATAAAAAAGAAAATATAGAAAAGTTAATTAAGTAAAAATTACGCCTGCCCTGCCGATATTTGATTTAGCCTATAATAAGGAGTATAATTCGCGAGTATGGTTGAACAAGGAACATCAGCCAATGTTGTTACAGAGAACCGAGAAACTGAACCTAACAGGAGTCGGGTAATATTTTATGGCTATCCACATCACGAACTAAATTTAGAGGGCATTCCTCATATTGTAGATACGTTTAAAGCTGGCCTCGAAAGACGCCCAAATAAAGCAACATTGTTTTTAGAAACACATTATCTTCCTGAATCTAATGCACGACATTGGGAGAATTTAGTGGGTGCATTAGGAGGACTAGCAAATTTGAGGATTGCACAGCTTATTGCAGAAACAGGAAGTAAACTTCCAGATAGAGACGAAATAGAGGCTAAAAGAAGAACTTTGGTTAATGCTGATTTTGCCGAGTTGGTGACAACTGGAGTTATACCTACAAAATACGTTCTACCCATCTATTTAGGTATGGCGGTTGATACTTTAAGACAGGAATATCCATTTGATATTGCATTTGAATCGCATCCCTCTCAGGTATCCAGAACCCTAGAAGGTATGCAATCAGGAAACGGTGAGCTAAGCACAGCTGCTTTTAAGGGTTTCACAGATAGAGACTTTGAGGGTTTGCTTGAAAATTGGAAAAGCCATATCCAACTAGAGCATATGATAAAATCTACTCGCCACAGAGTTAACTTAGCGGATTTAAGACGAAGACTTGGTACAGATGGACAAGGGAGTCTTATATTTGTTCTCGCAGGAGCAAGTCACCTTGTTTTAGCTGACGAATTAAGGGCAAACTTACCAAAAGATGATGTTACAGAAGTGGAGGTAGCCAGTAATCTTCCATTCACTGATCTTACAGAAGTTAAGCTGCATCAAGCTCTTTATAGAGGTGAGGAGCCTGAGGATGTTCTTTACGCTCAAGATTTTATAGAGGGAATTTTTGGAATGGAAGTGCTTAATAGACTAGATGAAGCATTGGGGAATCAAGCAGCTCTTCAAAGATTCGCTCATAACTTTGAGCAGATTAGTACCGCAGTACAGAGGATGGCCACCTCGTTATCATTAGATAAAATTAGAGAGATGTGTGTTGATCACAATAAGGCTTATGAATATTTAGATCAAAGCTCATATAGTGAACCGATAAAAAGATTTATGGTTGGAGATGTACTAAGATAGTTAGTGGATAATAAAACTCTTTCGCCAAGAGATGCTCAAATGCTTCATTTACATTACAGAGATGGACTCCCTTTTGATCAGGTTGGTCAAAGACTAAATCTCTCTCAAAGTACAATACGACAATATGTATACGCTGCTGTTACCAGACTCCCAGATGAAATAAAAAGGCAGTTGCGGGGATATTAGTTTATAATGTTATGAGTATGCCAGAATTAGCTCAATCAGCTGAGGTGAAATTACCGGACGCAGAGGCTTATCCTCTAAAGGAAATTTTGAAACCACAACATACAGCATTGCTTGTCATTGATTTGCAAAATGACTTTTGTGATCCTAGGGGAAAATTTGCTACTGACTATCATAAAGATGTAACTTCAATGCACAATGTTGTCTCTCATAATCAAAGATTAGTTGAGCAAGCTCATGCAGTAGGAGTTCCAGTAATCTATACGCTGGGTTATGAGGATGTAGGTTTGAGAGACGAACCAGGTAAGTGGAGGTATACCAGGCATGAAACTGAGGATGGAGTTGATGTTAATTCTAAAAAGGGTACTTGGGGGGCTAAATTTGCAGATGGAATCCAACCTCAACCAGGAGACTTAGTCTTAGAAAAACATGATTGGTCAGCTTTTTCTGGACAAGAAATTATTAACTTTTTTGAATCAAATGATCCTAATCAATATGCTTTAGGAGATAATTTACAGCAAATCCTTAAAAAAAGAGGCATTGAGACGCTTGTTGTAACTGGTGTTAAAACCGAAATTTGTGTTGATTCTTCGGTGACTGAAGCTAAACAAAAACACTTCTTTGTAATTATTCCAAAGGAGGCTGTAGGTACAGATGATCTTCAAGCACATGAAGTCTTTTTAAGGATTTGGGATTTTAGAAATGGTGGAGTAGTTTCAGAAGATGAAGTTATTGAAAATTGGCCACCTACACAAGAAGATTCTAAAGAGGGATAGATAGAAGCTGTTGGGTTTGCTGTAATGTCCAGTCAGGATATTCAATCTCAGTAGCCCAATCAACCTGTCTAAAATCGTCCCACTTGGCGAGCAAATAAATCCCTAGGTGTCAATATAAATCCACCTCCCAGGTGGTATTTGGGATTATTTATATCTGGTATAACCAAAAACAGCCTTAAAAAGATCTTGCCGCAATAATAACTACAAATATCCCGATTGAGTTTAAGAGGAAGGATAAAATAAGAAACTGCCAGCTTTTTAACCTTGATGCTCCAAGTAATCCTATGCCTATCTCATCTGGAAAAGGAGAAGCAATAATGAATGCTCCCACAAAGGGTAATAACCATCCAAAATAGGGTGTTTTAAATAGTTTAACTAATTTATTCCCCCCATTCTTCAAAAATAGGGGAGTAAGTTCATCAAAAACTCGATCTCTTAAAAATCTAAATATCAAGTAATCTCCAATTACTGCACCCATTCCAGCAAACAGTGCCACCAGCAAGGGGTTAAGATGATCTGCAAGAAAATAGAGAACTACTGCTGCAGGAGCTACTGTAAAAATAGAAACAAAGAGGATTCCAGTAATAAATGCTCCTATATATCCAAAACTACCTATAAAGTGAATAGAATCCTTAACATAAGGGGTATCTGCTAAAAAGAAAAATAATATCAGGCTAAGAATAAGTAAGGTAGTGTTTTTATAGTGCCAGTGGCTCCATTTTTTATTAAAATCAATTATTTCCTCCATACTTACATATTAACAAATATTGGTTTAAATTCTTCCTCTGATTCTAAGATAGCTAGTCCTAAGGTACCACTACCAAGTCCCAAACAAACTTGATGCCTATAAATAAAATTGCCATGAGAACTAACTTTCTAAATTGTTTTTGAGGCACCCGTTTAACAATTTGTTTTCCTGTAAAAGAACCTACAAAGGCAATTATAAAAAGAATTGGTATATACCAATAATATTTGTTCCCTAAGAATCCTTGTTATATCAACTGCTAATGCTATTGCAGCTGCAGTTGCAATATACTTCTCTTTCGGCAGCCCAAATCCAGTTAAGAAAGCTCCCCGCAGCGCTCCGCCTGTGCCAATAAGTCCTGCAAGAAACCCTGATAAACCTCCGCCTACTACAGCACTTGTGGTAGAAGCCTTTATGCGAAAGTCCTCTTCCCAAAGGGAATATCCCGCATAAACAACAAGGAATATCCCCAGAATACCTTTAAGTGTATTTTGTGGGATGTATGAAACAATCAATGCACCGATAATAGTAAGAACAATGCTTGGCAAGCCAAACTTGATGAGTAAGTTCTTATCCAGCCCATGTCTAAAGAATGTTATTCTGCCCAAATTACCAAAGACATGAAAGAACGCTACTAAAATAAGTGCTACCTTAAAGTCCACAAAAAGAAGTGCCAGGGGTAAAAATACTGTAGAAGAACCAAATCCTGCAATAGTCCCAATGATTTCTGAAACAAATGCAGCAAGAAAGAAGAAAAGCTCCATAATTCGAGCATAGCGAGAATTTCAAGCTCTGCTTATAATATTAGTCTATCAAAAATGAGGTTTTAAGTTGCCGATAATCGTTCTGTGGTTTTGATATAATTGACGTATGGAAAAGTGGCTAATTTTACTCACCTTTACAGCTATAACCCTATTTCTATCTCCAGCTCTAATTGCAGCTCAAACAAATACA
>CAZGFG010000004.1:20468-79759 GCA_964524895.1 uncultured Gammaproteobacteria bacterium
TTGAAGCTTAAGAGAATAAAGCTCTTAATTTAGAGGTCCATAAGGGTTTGTTGATTAAACTTATTAACTAGTATATAATACCAACAGCAAAGATATAGATACCTCTTTCTCTGTCCGGTCTATCTATCTTTTAATTATATGGATAATCTCTGCATACAATGTGGTAAACCCAGAATAGACGGTAAAACTTGGAAGGAAAAAGTTGGAGCTTTTGAAGTTACCAACACCCAAACTATTTGCCCAGACCCTGCTTGTCAAAAATTAGTAGATAAAGCCATCAGTGACAGAAAAGCCAAAATGCAATCCTTAATCAAAGAAAAAGAGGCCCGTTTAGCCAAGGCCAAGTTAGCTTCAGTAACCACTGCTTAATCCGTTTTCACTACATCTGATATAATCCCCGCGTGGGGAAAATTATTTCTAAAGGAATTAAAAATATAGTTGCCAAACTTAAGATTCAGGGAAAAAAGATAGTAATTGTAGGAGGGTGTTTTGACCTACTGCACCCCGGTCACGTTATTTTTTTGGAAAAGGCTAAAGCTAAAGGAGATTTTCTGATAGTTTTGTTAGAAAGCGATGAAAGTGTTAGGCGTAAAAAAGGAAAGGGAAGGCCTATCCTGTCTCAAGCAGACAGGGCTAAAGTTTTATCGGCTCTGAAGGCAGTAGATTTGGTGATAACTATACCCGTCTTAGAAGACCTGGGGTATGACGAACTGATAAAGCAGATCCAACCTGATATAATTGCCACTTCCTCACAAGATCCAGGGATCAAACATAAAAAACGCCAAGCTCAAATGATAGGAGCCAAACTAATTTGCGTAACTGCCAAAATTGAGGGTTATTCTACCAGTAATATTATTCAACAAACCAGGAATTTAGGTTAAATAAGCCTTTTCTTCCCGTAATCTTACCTTCTTCTACTGCTGTTTTAATCCGGGCTGGGTAAGATTTTGGTTGCAGAATTATTCTCCAGGGAGGAGGTGAGAGTATGGGGATACTAACCTGGCTGGTGCTGGGGTTAATTGCCGGAAGTATAGCCAATTTGCTGGATCCAAGGCCTTCAACAGGAGGGCTGCTTGGGTCAATCGTACTGGGAATTTTGGGGGCTTTGATAGGTGGCTTCCTGGGCAATCTGGTTTTTGGAATTGGAATTACCGGCTTTAACTTAAGCTCGGTAATTATTGCAGCTTTAGGTTCTTTGTTGCTGCTTTTTGTAGCAAGGGCATTTAGAAGAGCCTAAAAAAAGGCCCCGCTTGGGGCCTTTTTCTTTTTAAATTTATTGATGTTCCAGCCTATTGACATCTCTGATTACCAAGAATCTACCCATTTTTTCTATCAGACCCTTTTTTTCTAATTTTTTCATCTCCAGACAGGTAGTTTCGCGGGTTAAGCCTGAAAGTGTAGCAATATCTCTGTGGGTTAAAGGCAGTGTTAATACTACATTGCTGCCATGTTTTTCCCCAAAACTCTGGGCGCAAATCAAAAGAGAAGAAGTGACTTTTTCAAAGGCCCGGCTGACCATTAGATATTCCATCCGCCCCAGCAGATTTTTAAATCTGATTAAAATATCCGTAGTAAGCTCATAGAAAATATCAGGGTTGTTTTTTAAGAAGTAATTAAAGCGTTCTTTGGAGGCAGAGTAACTTTCCAAAGAAGTAACTGATTCAAAATAATAGTTATTTTGTACCTCTATACCGGCGGTGATGGGGAAGAGGTCAAAAGGTTTTAACAGGGCAACTGTCAGTTCTTCACCTGATTCGGAAATTGTGTATGCCCGGGCAAAACCGGATTTAATCAAAAAAACTATCTGATTTTCATTGTCTGGATGCAATATAATTTGTCTTTTCTTAAAATTACTTATGTTTTGGGAAATAAAAAAGTCCTCTAACTTGTTTCTGCTAAGAGGGGTTATCATAATTGTAATCTTACTTACAAATTGTAAGGAATAGGGTTCTAAAATTTACAAAAAAATGTAAGAGATTAGATTTATCAGCCGTTATGGTATATAATTCATACCTTATTATGCATTTTCATCAAGAAATGGGTCTCAATCAAGAGCTGTTACAGGAACATCGACTTATACGCAAGACTATTTTAACTGCTGCTAAGGTGCAAGCTGGTATTGATAGAGGTGATTTACCTGCTGATCAGGTGCCTTTTTCGGTAAGGGCAGAGCCTTACCAGTTGATTATGAAACGGAGGCCTAATCCAAGAGATGTTGAAAGAGAGTTTGTTTTAGAAGCGCTCGATCCTAAAAGAGGACAAATTGGTCTTGAAATTGGTTCTGGTGGAGGTTTTTTAACAGAAGCTTTGGTTAGAGCTACAGGGTCTACGGTGTTAGGAGTAGACCCTAGCTTTAGGCAACAGGGTTATTTGAATGAAATCACCCGTGAGTTGGAAGAGCCATATAATCGCTTGATATTTCCAATCTCCGTCCCACCTGATAGCCAAGGGCTTGTTAACTTTCTCCGTTACCTACGCTACGTTGAGAGGATAGATTATGCTACAAGTTTGGCCGCTTTGCACCATGTTGCAGACCAGAGGGAGCTTTTTAGAAACTATGCAGAAGTTTTAAAAGTGGGTGGGGTTGTCGTGGCGGCAGATGTGGCCAAGGATACTAGACTCTGGAGAATGTTCACGGAATTTTTACCAAAATATGTAGTAGGAGGACATGAGGGTACTTATCTAAATAAAAAGAAGATAAAAGAGCTATGCGTAGGCACACCATTTGAGATAGAAGAAATTGAGGAAAGAGTCATGAAATGGAGACCATTTGAAGGAGAGGAAGATATGGCGGCCTTTCTTGCAGGCCTGCACGGTTTAAATTTGCCTTTTAAAGAGATAGCAAAAAGGGTCAGAAGATATTTGGATTTTGGGTATGATGAAGTAACGGGTCAGGATACCCTCTATTGGGATAGTTTAATACGTTTTAAATTAAGAAAAACTAGAAAATGGAGTCAATCCTAGAGAAAATTCATCGAGCTACTTTAAAGTTCCTAACACCTTTAACACCGGACGAAACTTATACAATTGTTGGTCAGGAAGCTCAAAAACTTGTTGGGGGGGAGCATAGTACTATTTATCTTCTCGAAGATAGAGAATTGGTAAGAGCTTATTCTTCGCTTCCGTCTTTATTTAGAATTTCCGGCAAGGAGAGAGACATTAGATATGATGTAATCAAAAATAAAAAACCTGCAATTTTAAGCTTGAGTTTTATGAAAAAGCTAAAAAAGAAGTATCCATTTATGGGAAAGGTATATAATCGCTCGGCTCTGATGATACCACTTTCTTATAAACATGAAACAATAGGATTGCTCTCTGTCCTAGCCTTAAAAAATACTGACTTTACTGAAGACAAATTGGAAATCTTAACATTATTCGGATCTTTAGCTAGCTTAGCAATAAAAAAAAACCAACTCTATGATGAGACGAAAAAGGCTTTAGAGGTACGTGACCTATTTATAGCCATGGCTGCTCATGAGTTGAGGACTCCGCTTACATCAGTGAACGGTTACATCCAACTTTTATACTCCAAGCTTTCCGGAGCTGAAACCCCTGAATCAAGGTGGATTGAACAACTTTATTGGGAAGGTAACAGATTGACAAACTTAGTAAATGAACTATTGGAGATGAATAGAATCAAATCAGGAAAACTTTCTTATTACTTGAGGGAGTGTAGCTTACGGGAAATTTTTTCTCGATTGGAAAAGAATTTTCTAATGCTCCACCCGGACCGTAAATTAATAATACAAGATGAAATAGGTAAAAGTTCGGATATTGTAATAGGGGATTATGAAAAAATCACTCAGGTCTTCTCAAATCTTATTGATAATGCTGCAAAATTTTCTCCCGAGCATAGCCCTGTAAAAGTAATAATAAAACAAGATGATAATGATTTTATAATCCGAATTGTTGACCAAGGAAAAGGGATACCCCAAAAAGATATTAATAAGGTCTTTCAAGGTTTTTACAGAGGTAAAGAGCAGACTGAAGAAGGTATGGGAATGGGCTTATTTTTAGTAAAAGATATAGTTAGTCGATTACATGGTAATATCAGAATAGAATCGAAACTAGGTGGCGGAACTGTTGTAGAGGTAAAATTACCCAAGCAAAACTTATAAGTGGAAAAAAATTTTGATTTCTACTCCTTTATCATATACCCAAAGCCTCGGACAGAGTGAAGAAGCTTTTTAGGGGCATTTCCGTCAACCTTTTTCCTCAAATACCCCATATAAACATCCACCACCCGAGTTTCAATATCCTGGGAATATAACCAAACCCTATTCAATATCATCTCCCGAGTTAGTATTCTACCTTTATTATTCATCAAATACTGCAACAATTTAAATTCTTGAGGAGTAAGCTGGATCAGTTTTGTTCCTCTTTTAACCTCCAAAGTTTTATCATTTAACTCCAAATCCCCAACTTTTAACATAGCTTCCCCGTTCATCCCCTCCCGCAGCCTGGTTTTAATCCTTGCAAGCAGCACATCTGCTACAAAAGGCTTGGTTATATAGTCATCCGCCCCCAAATTAAGCCCTTGGACAATATCGGAAACACTATCCTTGGCAGTCAAAATTATGACCGGTAGGTCAGGGTATTTTTTCCGGATCTCCATGCAAACCGATTCACCACTCATATTTGGTAACCCCAGGTCTAAAAGCACCAAGTCTGGGAGCATTTTTTCCAATGATCCTAGCGCAATGATTCCGTCCCCGGCTGTTTGGCTAACATAGCCATTGTCCATTAACAGCTCCTTTAAGTACTTTTGGAGCCCATGGTCATCTTCCACAATCAAGATTGATTTTGCCATGCGGCCAATTATAACAGCGTTATTAAAATTTTCTCAAGCCCTTGTGCCTATTTCTTGCGTGTTTCTTACATAAAAATTAATAGTTAAATTAGCCTTTCTTTCTCGATTCTTACCTGATTTTATTTTTTATCTTATCCGGATTGATTATGATGCGCCTATCATGAATATCCTGGCTTGGATTATCTTTGGACTGATAGCAGGGGTAGTAGCAAACATTTTAGACCCCTCTCCTTCAAAAGGCGGAATAGTTGGAGCTATGATATTGGGGATTGCCGGAGCCTTAATGGGAGGTTTCTTGGCAAATATTATATTTGGTTTTTCTATTACCGGTTTTAACCTCACCTCTTTTATTATCGCTATTTTAGGCTCACTTCTGCTTCTGTTTTTGGGCAGAGCAGTTCGGGGAACATAATATGAAATATACTGATACCTTTCTATGCAAGATTTGGAATTTAGCTGATTACAGACGGTAGGTTCCGGCAGGCGGCTAAGTCCAGATCTTACCTTACAAACAGGTTTGGGGGTAGGTATTCCAAGAGAAGACCTAGATGCTGCCTAGCCTAAGTCTAGAGATTGAAGCTTTCTACAGGCTCTCTCGGTCCTACCCTACAACTGTTATTATTTTATTAATCATGGCATATCAACATACCAATTCAAAAGGACAGACATATTTTCTACACAGTAAAGATGTGACTCTTCGTGGAAGCGGCAAAAGACAAACTATCTATTTTTTTAGTAAAAGTGCTGGAGATGGAGAGTTGGAAGAGCTTCCATCGGGTTACCAAGTAGTGGAAAGCCAAAGAACCGGTTTACCGGTTTTAAAAAGGAGTTAAGAAACTATTAGAAGCCAAAAAGCTGCGGCTAAAATGATCCTATAAATTCCAAAGACAATAAAGCTGTGGTTTTTTAAATAATGCAGAAATAGCTTAACTACAAACAAGGCTACAATAAAGGAGCCCACAAACCCCACTGCCAGCAAAGCATATTCATACGAGGAGAAGGCAAACTTACTTTTAACAAGGTCGAGGATTGTTGCAGCCAGCATAGTGGGTATTGCTAAAAGAAAGGAGAATTGAGCAGCAGTTTGTCTCGTTAATCCCAGCGACAACCCTCCTAATATAGTGGCTGCCGAACGGGAGACTCCCGGAATCATAGAAATAGATTGGAATACTCCAATTAAGAAAGCCTTTTTATTGCTGATTTCCTCCAGATTATCTACATGATGTTCTTTTTCTTTGTAAATTATCTCGAAGGCAATTAAGGCCACACCTCCTAAAAATAGGGCATAGAGGGTAACCAAAACATTTCCCAGTAAAAAAGTTTTGATTATTTTATAAAAAATTAAACCCAAAACTGCAGTTGGTAAAAAAGCAATCAAAATTTTTTTCCAAACAACAATCTTTTTGAGGGAGTTAAAGTAGAGGACTACGACAGAAAGTATTGCCCCCAGTTGGATAGCAATTTCAAAAGTTTTTACAAAATCCGTTTGGGCAATTTTTAATAAATCGGATGTAAGGATTAAATGCCCGGTAGAAGAGATAGGTAAGAACTCACTGATACCCTCTACTACGGAGAGTATGAGGGCCTGCAGAAAGTTCATGAGACGAGTGTATCAGGTCGGGTTGAGTTGGACAAGAATTAATACTCTATGCTAAGCTGTTTCTCGAACCCTTTTTGCTATACGTTTAAATGAAGATTAGATTATTTTTCTTTCTCACAACCCTCTTTTTTCTATTTGTTTTTACAGTTTTTTCTTATTCGGTGGCCAAAGAGCATTGGCAACAAATAGACTTTGATACAACCGTTAAATTGCAAGACCGCATCCCCCGAAAATTTGACAAATATTTTTCCTATTTCTCAATTCTCGGAAGTGCCGAAGTGACTCTAATGATTACTTCAATTCTCGCGGGAGCCTTTTTACTGAAAAAAAGATGGCTGTCTATTTTTGGCTGGATGATGATTATACCTGCTTCCTTGGCTGAGGTTTTTGGAAAACTGGTACTTTACCATCCCGGCCCGCCGGTCTTATTCCACAGAAGCCTGATTGAGACACAGTTACCCAGCTTTTATGTCCATACAAACTTTTCTTATCCATCCGGTCATATGACTAGGACGGTTTTCCTTCTGACAGTTTTAACCCTGCTGGCTGTGTTTTCCAAGACTGATTTGTCTTTTAAGGTGATAATTGTACTGGGACTTGGTTTCCTGTTTTTCATGATGACACTAACCAGGGTTTATCTGGGTGAGCATTGGTTGTCAGATGTGATTGGGGGAATAATATTAGGGATTGCTTTTGGATTTTTTGCAACGGTTTTCATTCTTCCAAGAAAGCGGCCTTCCTAAGATATTGCACCCAACTGGATCTTTGTGTAAGATAGCATCACTCCTAGATGGAGAAAAGTGCCCGGGGGAGGTGATATTGTGAGCAGAAACGTTACCGTTGTAGTTATTATTTTGGTTTTAGTAGTTATAGCTGGGTATCTGGTTTGGGTGAGAAATAGGGTACAAGCTCCAGTTTCACCGGAATCCACACAGATAGAACAGCAGCTAGAGGCTTCTCCGAGTAGTTCGCCTGAAGGATCGGCGAGCCCTTCCGCCTCGCCTGCGGAGACAACCGGCTCCGCCACTCAGAAAAGTTCAACTTCTAGTTCAAAAACTAGGTAAGGGTTGATAGGTTTCCTGGTCGTACGGAGAGCTTAGGATATGGAACAAGTCAAAGTTGAGAATTTGATAATAATCGGGTCTGGCCCGGCAGGGCTGACAGCCGCAATCTATGGTGCCCGTGGAGGATTAAATCCCCTGGTGGTATCCGGGAGGCAGGCTGGAGGCCAATTGATGCTAACAACGGATGTTGATGATTTTCCGGGTTTCCCGGAGGGTATCCAGGGACCGGATTTGATGGCAAATATGCGCAAACAGGCCCAGCGCTTTGCCACACGTTTTATAGACGAAGACGTTATATCGGTTGATTTAACGGGCAAACCCTTTTCTGTCGCAACAGAAAGCCGGAAATTAAAGACTAACTCGCTGATTATAGCCACCGGAGCTCAAGCTATGTGGTTGGGGTTGCCTTCCGAACAAAGACTGATTGGTAAAGGGGTATCTGCTTGTGCCGTTTGCGACGGGTTATTTTTCAAGGATAAGCATGTAGCCGTTATTGGGGGAGGGGATACAGCCATGCGCGAAGCCCAATATCTTTCCAAGGTTTGTCGTCAGGTTACTATTATTCACCGTCGCGATAGCCTGCGGGCTCAACCGGCGCTGCAACAGACAGTCAAGTCAAAGCCCAATATTGACTTTATTTGGAACGCGGTAGTGGAGGAGATTTTGGGAGAGGAGAAGGTAACCGGAGTTAGGATAAAGGATCTAAAAAGTGAAGAAGTGAAAGATATCCAGCTTGATGGGGTGTTTGTAGCAATAGGCCACAAACCAAACACGGCCTTTTTAAAAGGGCAGATAGAATTGGATGAAAAAGGTTATATTGTAGCCAAAGGGGAAACCCAAACTTCAGTGGAAGGGGTATTCCACAGTGGTGATGTTTCCGATATCAGGTATAAACAAGCGGTGACAGCTGCCGGAGCAGGTACTAAAGCGGTTTTTGATGTTGAGGAATATTTAGAAAAAGTGAAATTGCCTACAGCAGGGGAGGTTAATGATGGCATATAATATTCCTATGTTTACTGGATTGATCAAACTTCTGCCTGCAAAAGAAGTTTTTGCCCACTGCGATATTCCTTGTGGGATTTATGATCCGCATGAAATGCAATTGGCGGCCCATACAATCTTAAGAATGGTTAATCTGATAAATGAAGCCGGTTCAGATGTTCATAAGGTTGCCAGGCTGACTAAAGTGAAGGAAGAACATGCAGAGAAAGTAAAGCATGAAGTAAGGGTTATTTGGGGAGATTATTTTAAAGAAGAGCACTTAAAAGATTATCCAAACCTGCATGAGTTGGTTTTTAGGATTATGAAACTTGCTTCTAAAGCCAAACAAGAAGTTAGTGTTGAGGCAGCCGATGAGCTTTTAGAAAATACTCAAAAATTTGCCGAGATTTTTTATAAGACGAAAGGATTAGAACCGATTAGAATCAAATCTCCTTATCCGACAGCAGGTGAAATTGTTTCTTACAAGTGAAAGTATTTCCTCTCTCCCGTTTTATAGTCCAAGGCCACAGTATGCTGCCGGTCTTAAAGCCCGGACAAAACATTCTGGTTTGGCATTGGTTTTTAATGCCCAAAGCAGGAGATTTGGTGGTTTTTCAAAAAGAAGGCAGAAGTATTGTTAAAAGGGTAAAGGAGATAGAAGATAAAAAGCTATGGGTAGCAGGGGATAATGCTGGGGATAGTAAAGATTTTGGTTGGCTTAACAGATCAGAGGTTCTGGGCAAAGTTGTCTGGATAGGTTAATAACCATCAAAAGAATCTTGTCTGATATCAGTTTCATCTATACCAAGCTGCCCCAATATTTTAGTGAGATTTTCTACCATAGCAGGTGCTCCGGCTAGGTAGAATGTAGAAGGCAGAATGTAGAATGTAGAAACGATCTTTTCCAGTAGCTGTTTGTTTAGGCGTCCTTTTGTGCTACTTACGTGGTAAATGATCCGAAGGTTAAGCAATTGTTTTTTCCATCTAGCTAACTCTTTTTTAAAGACAAAATTGCTATCCGAATTAGAATAGATAAGGGTCATTTGTGTATTTAATTTTTGATCCAAGACATATTTAATCATGCTCCTAAAAGGAGTAATGCCAATCCCTCCGGCAATAAATATGGCAGGCTCGCTCTCGTCTAAAGTAAAGGTCCCGGCTGGATGAGCCGAGGAGATTACCTGCCCCGTTTTTAGCCGATGCATAGTTTTTTTAAAATCACTGATGCCCGTTTTAGTGGTTAACATTAGGAAATCTTCACTGGGGGAGGAAGCTATTGTAAAGTTTCTGTCCTTACCCCTTTTATCCTTGTCATCAAACTCGAGTTTAATGTCCAGATATTGACCGGGGTAAAAAGTAAAACCTTTCGGTTTTTCCAAGATTAGGCTGAAAGATCCGACAGCTTCTTTCCTAATCTGTTTAATGGTGAAATTCATTTGCCTGGCTATGTTAAACTAACAGCTTAAACAGATCAAGAGTAGTGAAAAAAGTCAGAAGTTTATGAGATAATGGGAGCATGGATTCTGCTCAAAAGATAGACCAACAGTCCAAAGAAGCAATAGCTAAAAACTTGCAGGCTGCCGGCCATAATATCACAGCAGATCAGCTGGCTCCCAATACAGCAGAAACACCCGTTCCAGAAAGTGAGGATATGAAAGCAGTCCAAGCTCACAGGGTGGGGGATGAACAGATGTCTATCAGCGCGGAGGATTTAAACTATGCTAAAGATACGGTTGAGCATGCTCTGACAGGTAAAAGTATTTGGTATAGACTTGGGCAAGGTTTTAAAGGTTTGGGGATTTTAAAATCCAAACTTCGTAAAAAGGTTCAAACAACCAATAAGGAACCTGTAGAGATATAACTTGTAATATGGAAGTAACGCAAAGTAATTCACCCGATTATGTAGGTTTAATCATGGCGGTGGTAGCTGCTTTATCGGTTCTGGCTGTTTTTTTAGGGCTGACTATTTATTTAAGGAAATTCCTTGTCGGGTGGCTTAAATACCGCAATCGCGAGAAGAACTCCTTACAGTTTGTATTACTTCAGATAAAAGTGCCGCGAGGGAATGAAATTAAGATAGACGCAGCAGAACAACTTTTTGCAACATTTGCAGCTTTGAGAAAATCCGGCGGCTTTTTTGGGGCTTTCAAACCTCAACCACATCTTTCTTTTGAGATAGTGGCTTTACATGAATCAATTAAATTTTATGTATCCTGTCATAAATCACATCAGGATTTGGTAGAAAAACAGATTAATGCGGCTTACCCTGATGCCGAGATCAAGGAGGTACCGGAATACAATATTTTTAGTGAAAACGGCAGTACGGCTTATACTTCTCTGAAGCTAAAGAATGCTGACCACTTTCCGATTAAGACCTTTAGGGATTTACCTACAGATTCTCTCTCGGCAATAACTTCTGCCTTAGCCAAGATGCAACCCGGTGAAGGAGCTGCCATACAACTTTTGATCTCTCCGGCAGATAGCAAATGGAAGGATAAGGGCAAGGATTGGCTGAAGAAAGAAAAAGACCCGGGTAAACCGGATGCCCCTAAGGCTGCGCCGGATGCCAAGCAAATAGAAGCGGTGGAGAATAAAGTTGTCCGTTCAGGATTTTTTACAACAATTCGGATAGTTACTTCTTCCAACTCGCCCGAGAATGCCAAGGCGCATTTGAGCAACCTGAAATCTGCCATAGAACAATTTAGCGGTCCGTACAACAGTTTTACCGGCGGGAAGGTTTATTCGGAGAAAGCTTTCATGACTGATTTTATATATAGATACCAACCCAAATTTGGAAACCCATCGGTACTGACACCGGATGAACTTGCCTCGGTTCTCCACCTTCCTAATAAGTCGGTTGAGACTCCATATATTGTTTGGCTGGATGCCAAAAAGGCACCGGCCCCCGATAAAATTCCTTCTTCCGGTTTGTATCTTGGCAAATCCCTTTTTAGAGGGGTTACCAGGCCAATTTATATTGGGGAAGAAGATCGCCGCCGTCATATGTATATTGTTGGTAGGACCGGTATGGGGAAAACACAACTCTTGCTCCAGCTTATCTTACAGGATATCTATGCAGGCAAAGGAATCTGTTTTATAGACCCCCACGGTGATGCGGCGGAAGATTTATTGGCCTTGATTCCTCCAAATAGGGCGGAAGATGTCATTTATTTTGATCCTTCGGATTTGGCCCGTCCTTTTGGTTTGAACATGTTGGAGGCTTCAACCGAACAGGAAAAGCATTTTGTTACAGCCTCTATTATAGGATTGATGTATAAGTTGTTTGATCCCAATAAGACCGGTATTATTGGCCCCAGGTTTGAACACGGTGTTAGGAACGCCATGTTAACGGTTATGTCTATACAGGGGGCTACCTTCGTAGAAGTGATGCGGGCAATGCAAGATCCCGAGTTTATTAAGGAGATTTTGCCCCATGTTACCGATCCGGTGGTCAGACGGTATTGGACAGACCAGATTGCCCAGACCACTGACTTTCATAAGTCCGAGGTACTGGATTATACGGTTTCCAAATTTGGGAGATTTGTCACAAATAAAATGATGAGAAATATTATTGGCCAGTCCTATTCTTCTTTTAACTTGCGCCAGGTTATGGATGAGGGCAAGATACTGATAATGAATCTATCAAAAGGTAAAATGGGGGAGGAAAACTCAAACTTCTTGGGCCTTATCTTGGTTCCTAAACTCCTGCAGGCTGCCATGTCCCGCTCCAGTGTGCCGATGGAGCAGCGGCGGGATTTTTACCTCTATGTTGACGAGTTTCAAAATTTTGCTACGGAAACCTTTGCAGAAATTCTTTCCGAGGCCCGCAAATATAGGCTCAATTTAACTGTAGCAAACCAATTTATCGGCCAGATTGGGGAAGATTTAAAGAATGCGGTTTTTGGAAACGTAGGTACATTGATTGCCTTCCGGGTGGGGGTAACAGATGCCAACTACCTGCAGCATGAGTTTTCACCTATTTTTTCCGAGCGGGATTTAATTAATGTAGAGATTTTTAATGCTTATATCAAAACCATAGTAAATGGTGAACCGGTGGTACCGTTTTCTATCAATACCATGCCTGATTTTAAAAAGATGGGGTCACTTAAGAATCCGCAAGTTGCTCAAGCTATTAAAGAGCTGTCAAAGCTCAAATACGGTCGGGATGTTACGCAAGTAGAAGCCGAGATTATCCAAAGAGCCAAGTTATAACTTACTGGTTTGTCGTTCCGAGTGAAACGAGGAATCTCAAGATTGAAAAGCTATTGGGTCTATATTTTAGCCAGTAAAACTGGAATGCTCTATGTAGGAGTAACTAATAATTTAGAAAAAAGGATGTATGAACATAAGAACAAATTGATTTCAGGGTTTACTGCAAAATACCGTATAGACAGATTAATGTATTATCAGGAATTTAATTATATAGAACAGGCTATAGAGATGGAAAAGAGGATCAAGGGATGGACCAGAAAGAAGAAAACAGACTTAATAAAAACTATTAATCCTGATGTGAAAGATTTAGCAGAAGGTTAAACCTAGAGATGTTTCGCCACGCTCAACATGACAAACTGTCTTTGTCGTTCTAAGGCGAGGCCGAAGAAGCTCATGTTAATCTAGAGATTCTTCACTAAGTCTAGGATGACAGGTAGAGTCGGCTTTGTTATAATTCCAATCACGGGCGGATAGCTCAATTGGTTAGAGCATCAATCTTATACATTGAACGTTCCTGGTTCGAGTCCAGGTCCGCCCACAGCAAATACATGATTTAATGTGATAAAAGATCGACCCACCCCTAGTGGTTTTTCAGGTTCAGGTCCCATACTAATTTATAACTCTTCTAATTTGATCTTGCCTTCGCCGGCTTGGCCTTGCAAAAATTGCAGATATCTTTCAGTAGTTGATAACCTCTTATGCCCTGCCAATTTGGAAACTACTAGTAGGGAAGTACCGGATTGAAGTTGGTGGGCCACCCAGGTATGGCGCAAATCATTAACCTTGGCCCCTTTAATACCGGCAATTCTGAAATATCTGTCAATGGCAGTCCGGATATTTCTGATAAGAAGTGGTTTGCCGGTTTTGGTAATAAACAATGAATGGGATTGGGTTTTTGGCCTAATCTCCAAATATTTACCTACAGCTTCTGCTGCAGGTTTATTTAGAGGAATTATCCTTTCGTTGGCACCTTCAAAAGGGGGAACATGCAAAGTTGCAGATTCTGTTAGGTTAACATCTTCCACTCTAAGTTTGGAAAGCTCTCCAATCCTGATACCGGTTTGCAAAAGCAGCTCTATAACAGCCAACATCCTGATATCTGCTCTGGCAGCGTCTCTTAATGCCCGATATTCAAGCTTTGAGAGGATCCTGGGGGGTTTATTTTCAAATTTAGGGTGTTCTAAACCGGTGGCCGGGTCCTCATTGGTTATACCTGAAGATTTTAAGAATTTGAAAAAGGTTTTAGTAGAATTGGTTTTACGGGAGATGGATTTTGGGGTGTAGTTTTCTTTGGCTAGTTTGTCCATAAAAGCCTGCAGATCCTCGGTAGTAACCTGATTTGGTTCGTTCTTTCCCAACCCCTCTAAGAACTTAACAAGTTGATCGATGTCCTTCCCGTAGGCTAAAATAGTAGCGGATGCGCGTGACCTACCTTTTAAATGTCCTATAAATTGCTGATGTGCATCTTTCAAAGATATCATTGGCATATATTGTAAGTTTATAGGATATTGTTGTCAAGTAGAAAGGCACAAATTAAAGCTATGTTTAAAAAATTTGGGCTGGTAATAGTAACTATTTTGGTATTGGTAATTATTTACAACTTGATATCCCGAATTATAGATGCTGTTAAATCTGGAGAAAGGCTAAGCCAGTCTGCACAGCAGTTGCAAAAATTGGAAACGGAAAATAAGGAACTCAAAGAAAGATTGGAAGAGGTAAAATCCCAACTTTTTATAGAAGAACAGGCCCGAAATAAATTGGGATTTTCCAAAAAAGGGGAAACCCTGGTCATTATTCCGGAGGAGAAGATTAAGCAAATATTAGGAGCTAGCCAATCTGCTCAACTTCGTTTACCCAACTGGCAAGGCTGGTTAAAACTATTTTTTCAGTGAGTCTGTGTTGCGGGGGTGGGAGTTGAACCCACTGCCTCAAGATTATGCTCCTACCCTGATTACTCAAGGGGTTGGACTATATCATCACCCCGACATTAGTCGGGGGCCCGGCGTGTAGTCTCTACGGGGTCCTTCGACTATGCTCAGGACTTCCCTCGGATATTGTCCTAAATGTTTAGGGTGTCTACCGATATAGCCAGGTTTGCTCCGACAATTACTCATCGGAGGGCCCACTTCTACTAGCCTTGTGTGCAACCGTTACACTTCCCCGCGATAACATTAGGTATTCTATGCCCAAGTTATCTTTATGTCAAGCTTTCTTGACATTTAATAAATACTATTGTAGTATGTAAATATATCCCATTAATCAATGATTCGTAAATTCAAAGAACACCAAAAAGCTTTATTTCTAAGACAGAATGGTAAAAGCATTCGGCAAATAGCAAAGTTACTCAAAATAAGCCCTAGCACTGCTAGCAAATGGTGTAAACATATTAAGCTATCTCCTAAACAACAAGAATTTTTATTAAATAGTGAATCTAGAACCTCTCATTTAAGACGCCTAGCAAAACAATCTCATAGGAATAAATTGTTGAGGGTTAAAGAGTTAACTAGTGAAGCTAAAGCTGAAATTAAGCATCTTAATAAAAACGAACTATTTTTAACCGGTTTAGCACTTTATTGGGCAGAGGGATTTAAAAGTTTGAAGGAAGGGAGAGTGGGTTTCTGTAACTCAGATCCTAAAATGATTAAGTTTTTTATTAAATGGCTTAAAAGATCTTTTGATATAAAGCCGGAAGATTTAATTTTAAGGGCAGAATTTAATGAGTCTCATGAGTATCGTAAGGAAGAGATAGAAAAGTTTTGGTCAAAAACTACTAGGATTCCGAAAGAACAGTTTGAGAGGTCTTTTTACCACAAATCTATATGGTTGAAGAGATATGAGAATCCAGAAAATTACTATGGAGTGTTAAGGATAAGAGTGCGTAAAAGCAGCGAGTTGCTGACTAGAATTAGAGGATGGATTGACGGTCTTAGATATGCAGCCTAAGTTATAAGTAAACTTACATGCTAAAGCGATCTTTTTAAGTAACAGGTTCTAACAACTTGCAGCCCACAACAAATTCATTTTAGTCCTTGAAAAGTACTGAAATTGGTGATATCATAGCCTCATGATTACCCAACAAGCTCAAATAAAAATAAATCTTCCGCTAGCTCTTAAAGAATTTTTGGAAAGTAAGGCTGGTAAATTTGGTATGCCTTTAGCAGGGTACATTAAACATTTAATGCTTAAAGATGTTGAAAATATGGATTATCCTGCCTTTGTACTCTCTGACAAGTCTGAAAGAGCCTTAAAAAAAGCCTTGAAGGAAAAAGATAAAGCTGTCCTTATTAAAAACAAGGAAGAGTTAGATAAGTTCTTTAAGGATCTGTGAAACCTCTCAAGTTTAGTCCTGATGTATATAAAAAACTAAAGGAAATTCAACTTAAGAACGTAACTTTACATAAAAGAATTCAGAAACAACTATATTTGTTCATAAACAATCCTCGCCATAAATCACTCCGTCTTCATAAAATCGAAAGGCGTGACAGCTTAAGTATTTGGAGTATCTCCATCGATAAAAGCTATAGAATGCTATATAAAGAAAACGAAGTGATTTACTTCTTTGGTATAGGAACTCATGACGAAGTTTATAAGCGAAGCTTGAAGGCATCGCCGAAAGCTGAACTTTCAGGCTCTGCCTATAAGCGAGCTAGAAAGGTTTCCTTATAGGAAGAATAGGTTCTAAAAGCATTCCTCCCTCGCAACCACGAACCACTCACTTTGTTCGGGTTCATGGCTACGCCACTTAATAAAAGTGACCTAGTATGTTTAGATAACTTTAATAGTTTGAGTGGTGAGGCAGGGGTGCACCGTCTGGTGCGCCCCTTCTTTTTTGGCTAAAATATACTTGTGAATTTCTACTATGTTTATGTACTTCAAAGTCTGAAGCTAGATTGGATTTATGTAGGATCCACATCTGATCTTCGTCAAAGATTTAAAAGTCATAATAATGGAGAAAATTTATCTACTAAGGGATACAAACCGTTTAAATTGATTTTCTATGAAGCTTATTTAAGTAAGAAAGATGCCTTAAGAAGAGAAGAATATTTTAAAACCTCTAAAGGTAAAACTACTTTAAAAACTATGTTAAAAGAATATTTTTCTGGAAAATATTAAACTAAATTTGTGATAAATAAATTCAAAAAGCTCTCCCTGCCCGTAAAAATGATTTTCGTTGTTGCTATAGCTCTACTCTTCATTGCCATTTTATTCATTGGGCTAATTGCCTATGATTTATACAATGAACCATGGGAACATAATCGGCTACCAGCACTACTTACAAACAGTATAAAGATGACTGTGGTTGATAGTAGTCTTTATCAAGATCCCCAGTATGCCAACGGAGATAACTGCACACCTGACCAACTTGAGGTTATATTTAAGTATGTAACAGAACCTTCTGGTAAAACTTATGGAAAAGCTGGTCCGTATCCTAGATGTTTAAGATATTCAGTAGAAAAAGGTGCTTTTTATTGGTTAGAGCCAAGACCAGGTTTTGAATATGTTATTTATGAAAAACCTTCCGGTGACCGTTTATTAGCTATTCATGACAATGGATTGTATGGAAAAGATCGTAATGATATAGGAGGGCTAAATGGAAGCTATTATCCAGGTACGAGCTCTTTCAACATGCTAGGTAATAGAAAAAATGTGATTTTTGTCTATACAGGATGGAATAATCCTGAAAAAATCATCAAGCTGTCAATTAATTAAACTTTGGGAAAATAAAAATTTCTAATATCCTGCAAACCCCGCAACACTTCGACTGGCTACGCTCGCTCAGGGCTAAAGCTATGTATTTTAGCCTTAAATTTCTTCCATAGGGATTGGACATCCGAGCTTGATTAAGACTTATAGTTTTGGTATTTATCTTTCATTGTTTTATAATCTCATATATGGAAAGACAATTTACCGGAATATATTACGGACCCAACACAACGAGAACTGCCGAACAATATGCTTCAGAATGGAGAAGTACTGGATTAGGTACAATTGATGATTTGATCTTAGAACAACTTCAAATTGCGGATACTTCGGGTCGGCAAGTTGTCCGACTTTTAGACATCGGTAGCGAGAGGTTTGCTACAGCACTACGAGGTTTAGTTAGAAATCCAAAAGACCTGCCTCAATCACGTCAATTCATGCAGACTCATTCTAGTTTGAGTTTGGACTTAATTGGTCTAACTGACACCTCATCGAATTTTGAGTTTGGTACTCCAGTATTTGTACAAGATTCAACTGATCCAAACTTTGATGCTTCCTTAAGAATAACCCCCTACACTTTAAGTGCGAAGCAGTCTTTAAATGACTTTTTAAATCAACAGGGCAAAAGAGATATTCAAATAGCCACAGCTATCTGGAGTTTGGCCTATATGGGGCCAAATACTTTTTCAGAAGTTTTATCAAATGTAAGTCAAGCTTTAACACAAAATGGTTTGTTCGTAGGTGTAGGTTATGCAGAGGCAGTGGCAGGATTGGGTTTTAATGTTATTTTTGATTTATATCCTGAGCTAGCCTATTTGCAAAGAAAAAATTCACTTCTTACCCCATCTAATTGGAGAGATATTCTGGGTAAATCAGAAAAACAGCCAATTGAACTAGATAATCAGAGATTAGCGGAAACTAAAGTGACTCTAAGTCAAAGCATTAGCACTCTATTAAGAACTAATATCATTAATTCTAGTGTTGCCAGACAATTAGAAGAAAGTATCTGGACAAGTTCAGGTATTAATGATTTAGCTTTGGTGGGTTCAGAGTTACAAATTCCTCTTTTTGAGTTATGGAAGAAGAAATTTAGTCTTTTAAAAGAAAAAAAAGATGCTAAAATACGCTCATTAACTGAGAATTCAAATGATATTATCGTTACAACCGATTTCCAACAGACAATTGTTGTTGAAAAAAAGTAACATTTCTGAGCGGTTAAAACAAAAAATTCCTTTATTCACTAATATCGATCGTGGTTTATATTCAATACTTGATTTATCAGGTTTTATCATTCCTGAAGGAATAATTGAACTTTATAGATCAGAATTAGAGGCAAAATTAGGGCACTATGTTGTTAGTTATGACGCGGAAATCTGCAATTTAGAAGTACCATTAGAAGCTCACTTATGTGCTCGAGTGAAGGATGCTGATCTAAATCCAGAACAAAAAAAAGTCTTAAAATCCTATGAGAACTTATCCAAACCATTAGGAGTAACATTTGTGGTTTATCAAAATCCGATTGAATATATTGATCCTTATAAAAGTGCAATTTATTCTCTATATCAAGAGAAAGCTAAATAATGAAAAAAAAGATTTATGCGATTTGTTTTAGTGGGGGAAAAGACTCAATGTTGGCTCTGGATCGAGCAATCAGGAATGATCTAAGTGTTAAATATCTAGTTAACATTTATGATACTGGTACTGAAAGAGTGAGATTCCATGGATTTAAAAAAGAACTTCTAAAAAAACAAACAGATGCTCTAGGACTTGAATTAGTGCAGGCTGGATCAACTGGAGAAAATTTCGAACAGGTTTTTATGGATGGATTGAAAACCTTAAAGAGAAAAGGTGTGAATGGGGTTATTTTTGGGGATATTCATTTGCAGGATGTCAAAAGTTGGTTTGAAGAGAGAACTACTGGAATGGGTTTTGAGCATGTCGAACCTCTATGGCTGGTACCTCCACTTGAATTAGTCTCAGAAGTAGTCGCGCGAGGATATAAGATTACACTAACTAGTTTGGATTTAGAGAAAACAAATCCAGAATGGTTAGGAAAACAAATCACACCTAAGTTAATTAAAGAGTTTGTTGCAAAAGGGATAGATCCATGTGGTGAAAATGGAGAATATCACTCATTTGTTAGCGATGGTCCGCTTTTTAAACAGCAAATTGAATTTAAACTGGGAACTATCCGCAAAACTCCGACTCATGCGGTAATTGATGTTATTATAAAAGACTCTAAATAATGGAAAGTATTAGACAGCCTTCGATGAAAGTTGGTATTGTTTTATCTTTGGGTCAGCTTGAACATCGAGGGTCACCATTGACATACCTAGAACTGCGTGATCGGGCCCAGCAAGCTGAAAGTTTGGGATTTGATTCTTTGTGGGTGTATGATCACTTGTTAGAACGATACCCTGGTAAAGAAACTGTTGGTTTCAAAGAATCCTGGACGATTTTATCCGCCTTGGCTGAAGTAACCCAAAAACCAGAGCTTGGTACTGGGGTACTAAGTACGACATTTCGTAATCCGGCATTACTCGCTAAAATGGCTGATACTCTAGAAGAGGTAAGTAATGGCAGGTTAATTTTGGGTTTAGGTGCTGGTTGGCATAAGCCAGAATTCAATGTGTTTGGATTCGAATATAATAATCGAGCTTCCCGTTTTGAAGAGGCACTGCAAATAATTAAACCTTTATTGCGTGATGGATATGTTGATTTTAGAGGCAAATATTATCAAGCTCAGGATTGTGAATTAAAACCGCATACAAAAATAAGAGAGGGTGGCCCTCCCTTAATGATAGCCTCCTTCCAGCCTAAAATGTTACACTTGACTGCGCAATATGCTCAGGGGTGGATTACCGATTGGTTAGGGGGGAAAGAACACTTTAACGAAAGAAAGCAAGCGATCATTAATGCTTGTTTGGAGGTGGGGAGAAACCCTCCAACATTGGAACTAATTGGTGGAGTAACTATCGCATACCCTGAATTGGGCCCATTACCATCTTGGATGACAAGTTCTGATCAATATTTTTCTGGATCTCCGCAGGATATTGCTAAAAGTTTGGATACTTATCGAAAATGGGGTGTGTCACATATTATGTGCTCTTATTATCCGGATATACCTCAATCTCTGAATCAGCTAGGCCAAGCATTAGATATCTTTCGAACTAGCCAATTGGATTAATGTGAAGATCGAATTAGACATTAAAAGTGACGCGTCACTCAGGGTTTTAAATTCAATAAAGGTCGTTCTTAATGATAAAAAAGCTGACGCTTTGTTACTTAGTGGCGGGATAGATTCAAGTATTCTGGCAGGACTCGATCCTGCTACTCCAGCAATAACTGTAGGAATTGAGAATGAATCATCAGATCTTCTTTATGCTCAGAAAGTAACTGAAAGATTAAATATGCCTTGGCATCATGTCCAGGTTTCAAGAGGTCAAGCTTTACGCGCTGTAAGTGATGTTATGATCCTCATAAACACTTATGATTTGGGAATTTTTAATATGGCTGTTGAGTATCTCGGTTTCAGATATGCTAGTTCTTTAGGTTATCAAACTATTAGAACAGGAGATTTTGCTGATGAGTTATTCCGAGGATATAGTTTTCTTTATACTCAATCAGACGAAGAGCACAAAAATCATCTAACTGATCTCTATCCACACGTCAGATTACCATCCTCAATAATCGCACAGGCTTTAGGAGTAAAAACAGATTTTCCCTATTTAAAGCTCCCAACTTTTGATGCAGCTCTCTCTGTATCGAAATCGGACTTGGTTGTAGATGTTGAAACAAATCATGCAGGAGATATTTATGAAGCTGAACGAGATGAAAATACTTCTCCAACAAGGACATGGAGTAAACTCGCTCTTCGACAAGCTGGACTTGGTATGCTTCCTTTAGATGTAGTATTTAGGCAAAAAACTCATGTGGAGTATGGTTCAGGTTTTAAAAATCTAGAAAATGAAGTAGCTGACTCTATAACTGATAAAGAAGTTGAAGATTTGAAGATCGAGAAAAGATTTTTTGATAAAGTGCATGCAGGACTATATAAAATGTATAAAAACTTAGGTCTTAGTCCCACGTTCCCAAAAGATAATCAATACGCTTGTTCGTGGTGTGGAGGTGGTGTTAATACTGGGCGAAATCATTGTTCAACATGCGGAGGCTATCCTTCAAATAGCTAATAGGTTCTAAAAGCATTCCTCCCTCGCAACCAACTTGGAAGACCTTCGCAAGCCACATTTTATCAGATTATAGGCTTGTCTGCTAATATTTGTTTGGAGATTATTTTTCTGGTACACTTAGGCTCACGGCAGTGTAGCTTAACGGCAAAGCAGTGCCCTCATAAAGCACGGATGAAGGTTCGACTCCTTCCATTGCCACTAGAGATTAGAAAGCTGTAAAGGTTAACAAAGTGATTTTATACGAATTTGAAGGCAAAAAACTTCTTTCTCAAGCCGGGATAAATATTCCCAAAAGTGAGTTATTAGAGTTTGCAGATGGGCAAATAACCATCAGTAACCCCCTTATTTTAAAAGCTCAAGTTCTATCCGGTGAAAGGGCACAGGCAGGAGGAATTATTCGAATTCAGAATTCAGAATTCAGAATTATGGATGAAGTACAGAAATTATTCGGAAAAATTATCAACAAAGAAAAAGTAGAAAAGATTTTGGTGGAGGAGATGGTTAATTTTGAAAAGGAGTTTTATGTTTCCCTTTCTTATGATACTGATACCAGGGGTCCGATTCTGACTATTTCACAGCAAGGGGGAACCGGAATAGAGGAGCGGGATGTTAAAATTTTTCCGATTGATCCACTAACCGAATCTGTCATTCCGAGTAATAGCGAGGAATCTCAAAACTTAAATCAGGAGATTTTTCACTTTGTTCGAAATGATATAACTAAAAAATTGGTTAGTCTGTTTTTCAAGCAGGACTGCCTTCTTTTGGAGATAAATCCACTGGTTCTAACAAAGGGTGGAATTTGGATGGCTTTGGATGCCAAGATTAAACTGGATGATGATGCCCGTTCCCGCCACCCGGAGTGGGACTTTGCCCCCAGGGGTGTCCCCGGCTATACACCTACCCCCAGCGAGATTGCCGCCAAAAAAATTGATGAAGGAGATTATAGAGGAGTAGCCGGTTCGACCTATTTCGACCTCCCCGGCAATATTGCCATTATGTCTTCCGGAGGGGGAGTATCCCTGACAGCTATGGATGCCCTGATTGCTGCAGGGGGAAAGCCTGCCAATTTTACCGAATATTCAGGTAATCCGCCCAAGGAAAAGGTGACTAAATTAACCAAGATAGTTTTAAACAAGCCTGATATTGCTGGACTTTGGGTCATTGGGACAGTAGCAGCCAATTTTACAGATATTTATGAAACTTTGTCGGGTTTAATTGAAGGCCTTCGACAAGCTCAGGCTGAACTTGGTACCAAGTTCAAGTTCCCAATAGTAATTAGAAGGGGAGGACCAAGGGACGAGGAAGCTTTTGGAATGTTAAAACAAGTTAAAGACTTTGATTTACATCTGCAAGGCAAGGAGACAACTATTACTCAATCAGCCCAAACAATGGCACGACTGGCAGCAGAATTTGCTCAAAAAGGAGAAGAAAAATGAGCCTACTTTTGCCAGTTGGGGCCAAAATAATCGGTCAGGGAATTACCGGAGGAGAGGGGTCCAAGATGTTGCCAAAGATGCTTTCTTACGGCACCAATATTGTTGCCGGAGTAACCCCCGGTAAAGGGGGACAACAGCTTGAGGGCGTACCGATATTTAACTCTATCAAAGAAGCTATAGAAGTAGTTGGGGCAGTTGACGGATCTGTCCAATTTGTTCCTCCACAGTTTGTTAAAGCCGCTACCCAGGAAGCCATAGAAAGTGGAATTAAATTTATTTTAATCGGAGCAGAAAAGGTTCCTACCAAAGATGCTGCCTACATTTATGCTTTAGCCAAAAAAGAAGGAGTTTCTATCATAGGTCCAAACTCGGTTGGGTTAATCTCTCCTCATCGCCATTTTAGGATTGGGCTAATTGGAGGAATGGTTTCCGAAAATGTGTTTGCAGACGGGCCTATTGCAGTTATTTCCAAATCCGGCAGTATGACAGCGGAGATTAGCCTGATTTTGAAAAATGCAGGGTTGGGGGTTTCCTGGGCAGTAGGGATAGGTGGGGACCGGATAATCGGCACTGATTATGTGGATTTCCTACTGGAGCTGGAAAACGACCCTGCAACCAAGGCTTCGGTGATTTTTGGGGAACTGGGAGGAACTTATGAAGAAAGAGTGGCAGAATATATTAAATCCGGAAAAATAAAAAAGCCGGTGGTAGCATTTATTGGAGGGGAGTTTACCCTAAAATTGCCTTCGGAGGTGCAATTTGGGCATGCAGGAGCTATTATAGAAGGCAGTAGAGGCTTACCTGATCACAAAAGACAGGTGCTTAAGGAAGCAGGGGTTAAAGTTGCTGAAAGTTTGGATGATATTGGTACACTAGTAAAGGAATCTTTAAATGGCTAAAACAATAACTCATAAAATCGGAAACGACGAGACAACTACTGCCATGTTTGGGGATCAGGATCACCTGGAATATGCTCAAGGTCACAGTTTTTCCCAAACTATTTTTGAGGCTTTAGTTGAAAGGCAGCCTTCGGAAAACGAGACAAAGCTTTTGGATCTAATCCTCAATCTCTCTTTTGACCATGGTCCAAATTCTCCTTCCTCCTCCAAGACTATAGAAGAAGCTAAAGAAGGGGAAGCTATGGGTGAGGCTGTCGGGGAGGGGATTGAGCAGATAAATGAGCATCATGGAGGCGCAGGAGAGCCTTTGATGGAGGCACTTTATAGAATTAAGAATGAGGAATTCAGAATTCAGAATTATGTTGAGCAGAATATACAGGGAGGAAAGAGGGTTCCGGGGTTGGGGCATAGGGTATACAAAGATAAAGACCCCAGGGCCGAGTTGATAATGGAAAAAGCTTTGCAGCTTGGGGTAGGGGGGGATTTTATAGGGGTAATAAGGGAGATAAGGGGAGAGGTAGAAAAACAGACAGGTAAAAGTTTAGCGGTCAATATTGATGGGGCTATAGCAGCGGTTTTTTGTGGGTTTGGTTTGGAGCCCAAAGCTGCAACCGCAATATTTATAATTGCCCGAACTGTAGGATTAACTGCTCACTATATGGACAGTTCTAAGTAGGTCGAGTAAAATGGTATAATAGCTTTGTTTAAATCCCGCAGAGGGATATTTTTTTGAGAATTTATGGTTACTCCAGAAACAAGTAAAACGAGCGAGCGCCCAGTAAGAGCACCGGATCTTGCAGGAATGGATCATGCGGAGACTAACCAAAGGCTCGCGGATTTCTTTAGCAGAGTACACGAGCAGCGTATGGTGGAATTAAAAGCTTCCATAGTATCTATGCAACAGTCTAAGCAGAAAATTTGATTTATTCGTTGTATCTGTTATAATAGACCCATAGTTAAAAACTATTTTCATGGCTTGACAAAGAAGAAGGAATCGATTAATTTAAGGACAGTTATGAGCTATAGTTTTTGTATTAAATCTAATTGGAACCGTAATCTTCCTATGACAGGGAGTGGTTCCGATGGGTATAGTTCTTAAAAGAAAGAATATACCCACGGAACCCCCAGAATCGGGGGTTTTTTATTGGAGAAAATATGATACCTGTAGAAATATTAGAAACTATAAGAAATGCACAAACGCCGGATAAGGCGGGGTCTGATAATAGTTTAGCTCTTCCTGGGGTAGAGGTTGGTGGAACAATCCTTGCTGTTGGACCTATAGAACAAATGGATGTGAGCCAAAGAGAGGTAAGAGCTTACAAAATTATTGGGCTAGAAGACGGTCTGATTTATCTAGAGCAGGGAGGCAATAGGTTCCCTACTTCGCTAGAGTGTGCAATGACATATGGCAATATAACTGAACCACAAGGAACGTTTGTGGTTGCAAGGTACAGAGATCCTTTGAGAATGGCAAATGATGCTTCTGGTCAATGGTGTTTGCCTGGATAGTTTGGATCTAGAAGGGCATTTGGTAGAATATGGTTGACAATTAAATAATAAAGGCATTGAGGGAATTGATTGGGATTCCTGAGCCGATTGGGCTGTCTTGAGTGAACCGAATGAGTCGAAGGAATGTCCAGTACAGAGGCGAAACTGTAAAAGTCTTGCAATGCGTGTCGAAAGTTTCGGAGCGCATCATGAATAAGATTTCTGCATGATGTGTCCCGCACCGCGGACATTTTTTGTAGAAGTAGTGCAAGGTGGCACCGTCCTTAGTCGTAAAGGTTATAATCCTGAGCGCAGTCGAAGGAGCCCTTGTGGAGGCGCTACTTAGTAGTCCCACAAGGGTTTTTTAGTGAAAAGAAGCAGATAAATATGTATAATGAACAGGATGAAACGTGTACTTACAGGGGATAGGCCGACATCTGATAGTTTCCATTTGGGAAACTATATCGGCTCGCTTAAAAATAGGGTTAAATTGCAACAGGAGTATGAGATGTTTATACCCCTGGTGGATTTACATGCTTTAACCACCCACTTTGACAGAACGGAAAGCCTTGAAAAAAATATTAGAGGTTTAATGCTTGGTTACCTATCGGTCGGTTTAGATCCTAATAAGGTAACCTTTTTTATACAATCCAAGGTCCCCGAAGTGTTAGAATTGGCGTATCTTTTAAGTACTATCACCCCCAGGCCTTTAGTGGCCCGGCAGCCTGCATTGAAAGAAAAATTAGATCAAGGTTCGGAAGATACCGTAGCCCTTTTCTATTATCCGGTTTTAATGGCAGCCGATATCCTCTTGCCAAAAGCCAATTTAGTGCCTGTGGGAAAAGATCAAAAAGCTCACGTAGAGTTGGCCAGGGATTTGGCAATTAAGTTTAATAATTTATACGGCGAAGTTTTTCCGATTCCGGAACCTTTAATTGGTGAAGTTCCGACCTTACCTGGGACTGATGGCCAGGCCAAAATGGGGAAGTCCTTAGGAAATGCAATTTTTTTAACCGATTCGCCGGAAGAGGTAGAAAAAAAAGTGATGAATATGTATACCGATCCTAAAAGGATTCATCTAACTGACCCGGGAACTGTGGAAGGAAACCCTGTTTTTATTTATCTTGATGCTTTTACAAAAGACCCAGAAAAATCTACTATAGACGATTTGAAAAAGCGCTATAGGTCAGGCCAAGTGGGGGATATTGAGGTAAAAAAGTATCTGGCCAAAATTCTGAATGAATTCCTGGAGCCGATCAGAAACAAACGGGCAGAATACGAAAAACAACCAGAGCTGGTTGATGAAATCCTTGAAAAGGGAACAGAAAAGGCTAGAGCAGAAGCCCAAAAAACCTTGGCAGAGGTAAAAAAGGCGATGAAGATAGATTATTTCACATGATTACCATTGATGATTTTGCCAAAATTGAATTAAAGGTTGGCACTATTTTGGAAGCAGAGAAGATTGCCGAGTCTGATAAATTGATTAAGCTGCAAGTTGATTTAGGAGAGGAACAACCTAGACAAATCTTGGCCGGAGTAAAACAGTGGTATGAAGGTGAAGATTTAATAGGTAAACAGGTCATAGTTGTGGCCAATTTGGAGCCCAAAAAATTGATGGGGTATGATTCTGAAGGTATGTTACTTGCTGCCAGTTGTGAAGATAGGCCAGTATTTTTAACTGTTTCCCAACCTACCCCAAACGGGGCAAAAATCCGCTAAATTAGCTGGTAATTGATCCCATAATGTGATAGAATTCGAGCTTATGCCAAACGGTAAAAAAAGATTTACCAAAATCCCCAAAAATAGGTTTATATCGGTAGCCAAAGGTCTGGCAGTTTACATACTGGTAGCTTTGGCAGCTATGATCTTTTTCTACCAGATTTCCGGCCCTGCCCCCCAAGGTGAACAAGTACCTATTTCTAAAATAGTTACTGAAGCAAAAGAAGGCAATCTTAATAAAATTTCCCTGGAAGGGGATAAAGTAGTAGCCGAGGTTAAGGGTTCAGATCAAAAGCTGGTTTCCCATAAGGAAGCTGGGGAGTCAATCTATAAGATTTTGGAGTCAAGCAATATTGACCCCACCAATTTTACAATTGAGATAAAAGATACCTCAATCCAGCAGGCTTGGTTGGGGATTTTAGGGGCTGTTTTGCCAATCCTTCTGATGGTAGTTTTTTTCTTTTTCTTATTCAGACAGGCTCGGGATGCGGGACAGGGGATTTTCTCCTTTGCTCAAAGCAAGGCCAGGTTATTTACCAAAGATCAACCCCAGATTAAGTTTTCAGATGTAGCCGGTGCAGATGAAGCCAAAAGAGAGCTATCTGAAGTTGTAGAGTTTTTAAAAACTCCGGATAAATTTAAAGCATTAGGAGCCAGGATTCCCAAAGGAGTATTACTCGTGGGTCCAGCTGGTACCGGAAAAACTTTAATTTCGCGCGCAGTGGCAGGGGAAGCTGGAGTACCGTTTTTTTCTATAGCTGGATCAGAATTTATGGAAATGTTAGTAGGAGTTGGAGCAGCAAGAGTAAGGGATATGTTTGCTCAAGCTAAGAAAGCAGCCCCAGCTATTATTTTTGTGGATGAAATTGAATCAATAGGCAGGCAACGGGGTATGGGGATTTCCGGCGGGCATGATGAGCGTGAACAAACTTTAAACCAGATTTTGGTTGAAATGGATGGATTTACTCCTAATGAAAGGGTAATAATAATTGCTGCGACTAATCGTCCAGATTTATTGGATGCAGCGCTGGTTAGGCCCGGCAGGTTTGATCGAAGAGTAGTCTTGGGGCTGCCGGATTTGGAAGAGCGCAAAGCAATCATTGAACTTCATATGAAAGGTAAACCTTTTACTCAAGATGTCAGTATAGAAAAATTAGCCAGAAGAACAGTAGGGTTTTCCGGTGCGGACTTGGCAAATATGCTCAATGAGGCAGCGATTTTGGCAGCCAGAGAGGGCAAAAGTGCAATTGATAATAAAGATTTGGAAGAAGCTGCCACTAAAGAAAAAATGGGGCCGCAGCGGAAAAGAATGCAAAGTGAGGCAGACCGCAAACTGGCTGCTTACCATGAGGCAGGACACGCTATAGTAGGTCACTTTTTACCGGCGGTGGATCCGGTGCATAGGATCAGTATAGTTTCTCGAGGGGTGACTGGCGGGCACACTCTTTTTCCTCCAACCGAAGACAGGTCTAATGAAAGTAAGTCGCGTTTGATGCAACAAATAAGTGCTGCTTTGGGAGGCCAAGCTGCGGAGGAGTTAATGTTTAAAGATATCTCAACCGGTGCAGCTTCTGATATCCAGGTAGCTACCAATATTGCCAGACAAATGGTAACTCAATATGGGATGTCAGATTTGGGTCCTATTAATCTGCAGTCCAGAAGTATGTTTGGAATATGGAAAGCGGAAGAAGGGGAAGAGATGTCTCCTGATCTGCATAACGCTGTAGATAAAGAGATCAGAAAGATCATGAACGAAGCTTTTAAACAGGCTCAAGCTTTGCTTAAAAAGCATAAGACCAAACTGGATAAAGTGGCCAAGGAGCTGCTGGTCAAGGAAACCTTGGAATCTGACGAATTTGAAAAATTTGTGGGTAAAAAAAGGATAGTGATTTGACAAAGTTATCGTATCAGGTATAAACTACTTTTGGTTAACTTCTCTCATATCAAAGTTAGAAAGTGACCCGTAAAAGGCATTACGCGTACCCAAACAATGAATACTCTTAAAGATCCAACACTATCGGGATTAAAATTAACTCTTTTTAAAAGGGGTAATTTTTCTACCAAAGGTAGAGGATTAGGGGTCTTGGCAAAGATGATATGGAGATTAAAGCGATAAATTGACTTCACAAATTATATTTTCTTTTCAAGCCCCGAGAGATCGGGGTTTTTAAATGCCCAAAATGCCTAGAGAGGTGATTATGATACGATCAAAACATAAACGTATGAACTTTTTAGAAAAAATATGGAAACTACTTCAGCCTTTTCATAAGGACTTGTACCTTATTGTCTTTATCACTACTGTTTTCCAGATTTTGAGGATGGGCGCTCCTTATATGTTTGGGAAAATATTGGATTTACTCATCTCTTCCCAAGGTTTATTAGATATCAAAACAGCCGCCTTCATTATCGGTGGATTAATAGGAGTAAGAATCATGTCTTTGGTAATTGATTATATCTTAGATATTGTTTTGGTGGGGTTATTGTGGAAATCAGAGCAATATGTTTCCAGGACAACATTTAATAAATTGCTTCAGTTATCTCTTGATTATCATGAGAAAGAAAATACAGGTAATAAGATCAATATTGTTAATAAAGGGCGAGATAAGCTAATTGATTTACTGGCTACTTATGGCTGGAATTTTCAACCTGTGGTGATCCAATTAATAGTCAGCGCCGTGTTAATGATCTTTGTAGATTTAATTTTTGGGCTTATCTTTACTGCTTCCCTAATTCCTTTTGTAGTTAATATGTTTATTACCTACAAAAAGACTTCAGAGTTAAGAGCTCAACGCCATGACGCCTATGAAACATCAAGTGGGGAGATAGGGGATACGATCGCCAATATTACAGTAGTTAAGGCTTTCGCTCAGGAGAATCGTGAATCACATGCTTTTGCTTCTATTTGGGATACGATCAAAAGTTTATCAGTGAAAGAGTTTAAGCTTCATATGAGCAACGGTTTTTTGAGAAGTTTAAGTGTCGAGATCATCTATGCAGTTTTGCTGATTGTAGGTATTTATGAGATTAAAGCTGGTTTAATTACAGTAGGAAGCTTAGTCTTTTTGATCAGCTTAACTGAACGGGCCTATTCAAATATCTTTCAACTGGGTTGGATTTACGAAAGGGCAGTAGATGCATCCGAGCCTGTTAATAGGGTAATCTCTTTGTTGTCTAGAAAACCAAGTATTGAAAACTCACCTCATGCCATAGTTCCGGCAGAGATCAAAGGTAAGATCAGTTTTAAACATCTGACCTTTGCCTATAATAGAAAAAGGGTTTTAAGAAATATCAGTTTTACTATCCCGGCCGGTTCTTTTACTGCTTTGGTGGGTAAATCAGGATCTGGAAAATCAACTGTTGCTAAGCTTTTAAGCCGCTACTATGACCCCAAAAGCGGAAGTATAGTTATTGACGGCAGATATGATTTAAGAGATTTGGATATAGACACTTATAGACAAAATACGGCAGTAGTTTTTCAGGATTCTCCTGTTCCCAATAGAAAAATTTGGGAAATTATCGCCTATGCTGCGGGAAGGGTAGAATTTAGTGCTGTTAGAAGCAGAGTTTTAAATGCTGCCAAGAATGCCTATGCAGATGAATTCATCAAAGAATTACCAGATGGATATCAAACTCAAGTAGGGGAAAGAGGAGTAAAGCTATCAGGTGGACAACGGCAAAGGTTGGCCATTGCCAGGGCTTTGTTTGCAGAACCCAGGATATTAGTTATGGATGAGCCCACCAGTCACTTGGATACTCATTCTGAAAGTCTGATCCAGCAAGCTTTAAAGGATTTATCAAAAGAAAGGTCTTTTACCAAAATTATTATCGCCCATAGGTTATCTACGGTTCGACAAGCAGACCAGATCTTAGTCATGGAAAAGGGGAGGGTTGTTGAGAAAGGTACACATACCCAACTCTTACGAAAGAACGGAGTTTATGCTTCCATAGTCCATCAGAGTGAACTTAAAGGCTAATTTCGGTTGACATTAGATATCTTCCCCAACTACTATTAGGGGGTACATGCGTATTTTGGTTGGTTTGACCATTTCTTTCTTACTGTTTTTTTTAGTGGGAAACGCTTTTGCCCAAAGCTCCTCCTTTCCCTCTGCCCAACCTACCCAACTGATGACCGATTTAAAATATCCGGACCCCATACAAATTGGCCAGGCTCAACTATATCCTTCAACCCCTTTATATTCTCTAAAAACAATCAGAGAAGGTATAGAGCTTAAGTTTTCAGCTACCCCCAGAGTTAAATTAATCCGTTATTTTGAATTTTCTGTAAGAAGGCTAAGGGAAGTTGAAGCTTTGATTTCGAAAGATAAACAAGGGTGGATTGAGCCAACGTTGGTGAGTTACCGTCAGGATGTGGATACTTTATATGATCTAGCTGCTGAAGACACTGATATTTGGGTAGCAGATAGGTTGGGTGAGCAACTGAATTGGCTGGTTAACCGCTATGATAAGTTAAAGGATCCACGGGCACAATTGGCTGCCCGGGCCAGTATTGAAAGGTTAGTAAAGCATAACAGCCGGATGCTTGCTAACCCCAAAATAGATCAAGGACAATTAATTGGGAAAATTGCTTTGGACCAGTCTTTGGGCTGTTTATTTTTGATTAAGGAAGCAACTAATTCGGCTTTAACCCAAGCAGAAAGGGTTCTGATAGGGGATGATGCTACGAGTTGTTTGGAAGATATAAATGGCCCGCTATCTGGGCAGCTTAAAGATACCTACTTTAGGCAGATTATATCCGGCGGTTCGCCAACGAGCCCATTTTGAGGTAAAATATCCTAACTGTATGAAATTCGTTGATTTGGCGATTATCATCCCCACACTAAACGAGGAGTATTTTATAGGAGATTTATTGGATTCTGTTGCACAGCAGAGCATACAACCCAGGGAAATAATAGTAGTAGATGCATATTCACAAGATGGTACTATAGCTCAAGTTAAGAATCGACAGAAAATTTTGCCTCGACTGCGGTTTTACCAAATACCCAGAAAAACAGTAGCTTCCCAGAGAAATTTCGGTGCTTCTAAAGCTACTGCGGCACACCTGTTGTTCTTAGATGCGGATACAATATTACAAGATCAAAATACTTTAAAAAAATATTTGTCGGAAGTTGAAAGAAAAAAGCCGGATTTGGCTGCTGCCCCTATTCGGCCCCTCTCCAGCTATTGGAAAGATAAGATATATTTTAAGGGTATAAATATTGCCCATAGATTGGCCAAACCGGTTTGGCCAATGGCATTGGGGATCAATATCTATTTTAAGAAACGGTCTTTCCAAAAGGTTGGAGGTTTTGATGAGAGGATTATAGTAGGGGAAGACCATGAATTAGTGCAAAGGTCTGTAAAGAAAGGCTGTAAGTTTGCACTGCTTAAACAACCCGGCATTTATACATCAGTGAGAAGATTGGAAAAAGAGGGTAGAAGAAAATTTACCTTAAAAATGATGAGGTCTTTAGTGAATGTCTTATTATATGGGTATAGAAATAATCCGATTGAATATGAGTTCGGGAAATTTAAGCCTAAAGGTTTAAATTAGTCTTTACGTTGTATTTGTCCACTTTTTCCACTACAATTTACGCATGAAACGCTTAGTTCTGGTAGACGGGAATGCTCTGCTGCATAGAGCTTATCATGCCACCCCACCTCTCACTACCTCCAAAGGAGAATTGGTTAACGCGGTGTATGGCTTTAGCTCTATGCTTTTGCGTTCTATTAATGAGCTGGCTCCTGATTTTATTGCTGTGGCCTGGGATAAAAAAGGGCCTACATTTCGCCACCAGGTTTTTACTCAATATAAAGCTACCCGTGGTCCTGCAGATGACGGGTTATCTACCCAATACAAACGGGTTTTTGAAGTGGTAGATACTTTAAACATCCCCGAATTTTCCCTAGCCGGTTATGAAGCTGATGATTTAATTGGAACACTGGCAAAGCAAGCAGTTGAGAAAGAAAAAAATCTGGAGGTAATAATACTGACAGGGGATAGGGATATCATGCAGACAATAGGTAAAAATGTTAAGGTTTTAATGCCTAAGAAAACTTTGCAGGATGTCGGGCTTTACGGAATAGAGGAATTTGTAGCTAGGTATGGTTTTGATCCGGTGAATTTAGTGGACTATAAGGCCCTAGCAGGGGATGCTTCAGACAACATTCCTGGTGTTTCTGGAATCGGGGATATTTCTGCTACAAAATTGGTTCAGCAATTTGGCACGATTGAAAAAATTTACAACCCAAAAAATCTGAAAACTTTACCGGAAAGGACGCAAAAGCTTTTGGCAGAGGGGGGGGAGTCGGCGGTGATGAGCAAAAGTCTGGCTATGTTGGATTTAAATGCCCCTATCAAACTGGATTTGGTTGCCTGCAGAGTTCATGATTATAATCACGAGAAAGCGGTTGAATTATTCCAAGAGCTGGAGTTTAAAAGCTTGATCCCCAGGTTGCCTGGAGATGCTCGGGGTCCTGCCGGCTCGGTTTCCCAGCGTGCATCCTCGATCGCTTCCGCTCCTGCGGCTACGCGCCGGGACCCCTCTTCGCCGTCACCCCTCGCCGGCTCAAACTTCGCCGGCCCAAATACTACTGATTTAGACCTGGAAGTTACTCCTGTTTTGGAACAGATGAGTAGAAACGGAGTAATGGTAGATTTGAAGTTTTTGCAAAAAATGGGCAAGGATTTAAAGGCCAAGTTGCAAAAGTGTGAGCAGGAGATTTATCAAAAAGTTGGGCATGAGTTTAATATCAACAGCCCCAAACAGCTTTCCCAGATCCTTTTTGATGATTTAAAATTACCAGTGGTCAGAAAAACCAAAACAGGCCGTTCAACAGATGAGGCAACCCTGCTGCAACTACATGATGCCCATCCGGTGGTACCGTTAATTTTGCAGTACCGCCAGATGTTTAAGTTAATCTCAACTTATATTGATGCTTTGCCCAAATTTGCAGATAAAAATAACCGGATTCATTCTACTTTTAATGTAGAAGGAGCTGCTACCGGCAGGCTCTCTTCGCAGGACCCGAACGTGCAAAATATCCCAATCAGAGGACAATTAGGATCGGAAATCAGAAAAGCTTTTATAGCTCCAAAAGGGAAGGTACTTTTGGCAGCCGATTATTCCCAAATTGAGCTTAGGATTTTGGCTCACTTATCCGGGGACCCCAATTTGGAAAAAGCGTTTAAAGAGGGGATAGATATTCACGTTTTAACTGCCTCCAAGATTTTTAAGATACCGGTTGAAAAGATAAATAAACAGCAGCGGATGGTAGGTAAAACTATGAATTTTGCCACCCTTTACGGCCAGGGCCCGCATGCTCTTTCCCAGCAATTGGGTATTGATTATCAAACTGCCCGCCAATATATCAATGAATATTTTGAACAGTTTCCTAAAGTGCGACAGTGGATGGCTACTGTTTTGGAGCAGGGGTATCAAAAAGGATATGTAGAAACAATCTGGGGCAGGAAAAGATATATCCCGGAGCTGCAAGCTTCCAACAGGATGCTGAAAGCATTTGGGGAACGGGCTGCGGTAAACCATCCTATTCAGGGGACCCAGGCGGATATGATCAAAAAAGCGATGATAGAGATAGATAAAGAACTAGAAACTAGGAATAAGAAATTAGGTAAGACCAAGCCTAGTTCTTCCAACCTAGCTCCTAGTTCCTGCAGCCTGATCTTGCAAGTTCATGATGAGCTTTTATTTGAATGTGACCCAAAACTTATTAAAGAAATAGGTAAAATGGTTGGTGAGAAAATGGAAAATGCTATCAAGCTTTCGGTGCCGGTGAAAGTGGATTTAAAGGTTGGCAAAAATTGGGGCGAAATGGAGCCGCTTAAGGTATGATAGAATAAGCAGCTTATGAAAACACTTGTTACACATATTAACCCGCATTTGGATGATATTGCAGCTATCTGGCTGTTTAAAAAGTTTCATCCGGACTTTGCCGATGCCAAAATAGAATTTATCTCCGCTTCGCAAGGCAACAAACCAATAGAGAAGAGTGAGGAGAAAGTATTTTTGGGGGTAGGAAGGGGAAAATTTGATGAGCACAAAGGAGATTTGGAAGATTGTGCCGCTTCTTTGGTGTGGAAAAATCTTAAAGGAGAAGGTTTAACCCCAAAAGATGAAGCGGAAGCTAATGCTTTAACAGAATTGGTGGAGTGGGTAAGGCTGGGGGATCTGGGAAGATTGCCTATTGAGAAGTTTGATGACTTTACTGTCCCCTCTTTTATCCGGGTTTTTGGTAGTGAGCAAGCCGCTACTTCATTGGAAAATACGGATTTGGGTCTTAAGATTTTAGACCGGATTTACAGAGGTTTAATAAACAAACATAAAGCAGAGAAGGATTGGGAGGTAAGAGTGGAGTTTGAAACTAAATGGGGAAAGGGAGTGGCTGTAAAATCTGCCTTTGTAAACAGAGGTTTTTGTAAAAATAAAGGTGTGGATATTTGTTTAATGGTTGATCCCAGGTACGGTTCCGTCCAATTTTTTACACCTAAACCTAAAAATGAAGGTGATTTAGAGCCTATTTATAGGAAAGTGAAAGAATTAGACCCGCAAGCTACCTGGTTTTTGCACCAGTCTCACCATATGGTAATTTGTGGTTCGGGTTCTGCCCCTGATTCTAAAAGAACCAAATTGTCTTTTGATCAGCTTATAGAGGTTGCCAAAAATCCTTGAGACTAAATTGAACAAATCTCATCAAGAGCTTTTAATTCGGATTCAAGAGTCGTCCGGGGTTAACAAACGGACTTGGGGTGCCGGTTACCTAGGCAGTAATCACTTGTATTACTCACTTTCTTCTCCGCTGAGACGGCAGTTGGCAAAAGATTGGGCCCGTCAGTACAAAAACATCACGGCCGTAGAGTTTTTGTCAGTGCTCGATGACCTTTTTAAGGGAAAATCTTATGAAGAGAAAACTATTGCTCCCAGACTTTTGGAATATTTGCCAAAGCAGAGGTTTCTGATTGAACCTGCAAAAATAGATCTATGGTTGGATGATTTGCAGGGATGGGCAGAGGTAGACTCACTTTGCCAAGGTATCTTTAGTGATAAAGAGTTGTTAGGCAACTGGAAGAAGTGGGAATTACTTCTTAAGAAACTAAATGAATCTGATGAGGTGAGTAAAAGAAGAGCTTCTTTGGTGCTTTTGACAGGCCCGCTGTCGCATTCAGATGATCCAAGAATGGCTGATTTGGCTTTTGCAAACATTAACAACTTGAAAGAGGAAAAAGATATTTTAATCACCAAAGCTATCTCCTGGCTTTTAAGAAGCCTTATTAAAAATCACCGGAGTAGGGTGGAGGAATATTTAAGAAAAAATCAAGATACTTTGCCTAAAATTGCTGTGCGTGAGGTGAGACGCAAACTTCTTACCGGGCGGAAATAATTTCTGCTACAATTTATGCATGAAAGTCGCATTAGTACATGATTTTTTAGTTGAATATGGAGGAGGGGAAAGGGTGTTGGAGGCTTTGCACCAGATTTTTCCGGAAGCTCCCATATACACCGCATATGTGGATCTTTCGGGAATGGGGCCACACAAAGATAGATTGAAAAATTGGGATATCCGCTCCTCTGCAGTACAAAAAATCCCTTTTGCCAAAAGGTTTATCTCCCCTTTTCGCATCTTTGCTCCAAAGATTTTTGAAAGCTTTAATTTATCAGAGTATGATCTAATAATCTCCTCCTGCAACTCATATTTTGCCAAAGCAGTTAGAACTACCCCTAGACAGCTGCATTTAAGCTATATTCATACTCCGCCCAGGTATCTTTATGGTTATGCCACTTCTTTTAACTATAAAAAACACTGGTGGACCAGGATTGGAGGAGAGGTAGCCAATCACTTTTTAAGGCTGACCGATTTTGAAACCAGCCAGCGGCCGGATGTTTTAATAGCAAACTCAAAAGAGGTCCAAAGAAGGATTAAAAAGTTCTACCGGCGGGACTCGGTGTTAATTTATCCTCCGGTTAATTTAGAGGAGTTTAGGGAAGTTAAAAAAGCTAAAGGAAAATATTTTTTGTCACTTAATAGGTTAGTCAGAGGGAAGGGGACAGAGGTGGTAGTAGTAGCTTGCAGCCAGCTTAATTTACCTTTGAAAGTAGCAGGTAGTGGTCCGGAGCTGAAGAGATTACAAGGGTTGGCCAAGAAATCCGTAGAATTTTTAGGGGAGGTAACGGATAAAGAAAGGGTGGAGCTTTTAGCAGGGGCCAAAGCTGTGATTGTAGCCTCTGAAGATGAGGATTTTGGGATTACGGCTGTGGAAGCTCAAGCTGCAGGGACACCGGTGATCGCGGTACGGGCAGGAGGGTATTTGGAAACGATCGAAGAGGGGGAAACAGGGGCATTTTTCAATGAACCAACAACACCGTCTTTGATGGGGATCCTGGAGACTTTTGATGAAAGTAAATTTAAAGCAGAGAATTGCCGCCAAAATGCCGAAAAATTTTCTCAAGAAAAATTCAAAAAGGAGATTTTAGATTTAATAGGTGAAAATTTAAGGGGTTGACAGGTAGGTCTATAGTATTAAACTAAGGATATGACTATAGAAGCAGATATGGTGATCAATCGTACCGGGCAAGTCAAAGCCGAAGAAGCGCCCCCAAGACTTGATGAGATATTATGGTTTAGGGATCTAATGAATAGGTCAGGGTCAGTGGATGCAGCAAGTTCTCGATTAACAGGAGATGAGTTAAGGATAGCTGTGAACGGGGGGTTTGAACTATTCGCCTTACAGATAGGAGGTATTTTTGGTTCTAATAGGAACGGTAGGGAAGGGGATGGGTACCAAGATGAAATAGGGCCAATCCAAATTCCCCCCAGGTCTCTTGCGCAGCGCTTAAGAGAGACTGCAAGTAAAATTAAAGATGGAATAGTTAATTTTTGTAAATTTGATCCTGATCGGGATAATGCTGAATGGTAATTTTCTACCCCATTTAGCTTCTTAACACTTAACCTCTATGCCAGAATTACCGGAAGTTGAGATTATAAAGTTGGGCCTGCAAAAAAAGATTATTGGTCAAAGGATAAAAACTATACGGATCCTAAATCCTAAAACTTTCCAGGATAGTAATGGAAAGCCCTTCAAGTTTGCTCAAGGACTACGTGGTCAAAAAGTACTGAATGTTTGGAGAAGGGCCAAGATATTAGGGATAGATTTATCTGGTGATTTAATTTTACTTTTCCATCTTAAAATGACGGGACAATTAGTATGGATGAAAAGCGAGAATAGATTTGTGGGCGGGCACCCTACCTCTGATATGTTGGGGAATTTACCTAATTCCCATACCAGAGTCATCTTTGAATTCTCAGATGGTAGCAAATTGTATTTTAATGATCAGCGTCGTTTTGGTTGGATTAAGATGAGCTCAAAGTTAGAATTTCGAAGTGAAAAGTTTTTTGAAAAGCTTGGACCAGAACCACTGGAAAAAGGATTTAGCCAGAAAATCTTAAAAGAGAACTTACTAAAACACCTTAGTATGCCTATTAAGGTAGCTATTATGGATCAAACTGTAGTGGCCGGTGTTGGCAATATCTATGCCTCTGAAGCCCTGTTTTTAGCCCAAATCCACCCCGGCAAGAAAGTTGGGCTATTAAGTGATCTGGAAATCAAAAAACTCCACAAAGGGATTATTAAATCCCTTCAAGATGGCATAGCCTACAGGGGTTCCACGATGACTCATTTTAAGGATACCGAAGGCAAGAAAGGAGATTTTTTGAGCCATGCGTTTGTTTACCGCCGGGAGGGCCAAAAATGCAAAAAATGTAAGCTTACGATAAAGAAATTTAAAATTGCCGGTCGAGGTACATACTTTTGTCCTAATTGTCAGGACGGTGTAAAATGACTAACAGCCCCAAAGCTTATGTCTAGAACAAGCTCTTTCTCGCAGGTTATCCAAAACAGGGGTTTTTTAAATTTATGGACCAATCAGCTATTGGTCCAGCTTTCTTATAATTCCTTAAATTTTGCTTTAATTATTTGGGTTTTTAGGCTAACCGATTCCAATACCGCTGTTTCCGCTCTGCTGTTTGCAATTTATCTGCCTGCCGTAGTGTTTAGCTTGTTTGCCGGAGTGCTGGTTGATATTACCGACCGTAGGTTAATTATCAGGACGATCAATATATTGTTGTCTATAGCTTTTTTTAGCCTTATCTTTTTAAAGATGAATTATGCAGCCATACTTTTAATAGTTTTTTTTGCCAACAGCTTGGCCCAATTTTATGTCCCGGCAGAATCTTCTGCTATCCCGATCGTAACTAAAAAATATCAATTATTAATGGCTAATGCTATTTTTACCACAACTTTATATGTCAGTTTTCTGTTGGGATTTGGTCTGGCCGGGCCCCTGATTTCCCATTTGGGACTAGATTTTGTCTTTGGGTTTGGGGGAGTTTTACTGATGCTGGCCTTTTTATTGTCTTTTCTTTTCCCACCAATTAGAAGTAAAGCAGGTCTTGAAGGTAAGAAGTTAATCAGGGCTATAAGAGTTCGGGATTTAGAGGTGTTTTATCAGGTAGCCGTTTCTGAAATCAAACAAACCCTGCGTTTAATCCGCGGAAAGTTACTCGTACTTTCTTCCATAATGATTTTGGCCGGAGTGCAGATGGTAATTGGGGTGCTAGCTGTCTTAACACCGTCTTTTTTGGAGAAAACTTTGCAAATTACGGCTACCGATGCTTCTTATGTTTTGGTAGTACCCTTGGGAGTAGGGATGGTGTTAGGGGGATTTTTGATGGCAAAGGCCGGGCATTTGCTTCCCAGAAGGAGGATAGTAGGCTCGGCTATCACCATTGGCGGGTTACTTTTTGTTTTGATGGGATTGGCTCCCGTTTTGTGGCCGGCGATCCAGCATTTTCACCGCCCTAGGCCGCTACCGTTTTTCTACCAATTGCCCCTTTCCAAAATAATGGCAATGGGTTCTTTTTTGCTGGGGATTACTATGGTGTCTGTGATAGCTCCTGCCCAAACAGTACTGCAGGAAAATACCCAAGAGCATAACCGGGGAAAGATCTTTGCGGTTTTAGGGGTTATGATGGCCGGATTATCTTTGCTCCCTGTACTTATTTCCGGTATCCTGGCAGACTTTTTTGGAGCAGGAACTATTTTTATTGCCGTTGGGGTGATCATTCTCTTAATAGGACTATTTACCTTAAGCCCCAGCCTATTTTTTAAAGAAGGCCAATTGCCGTTTGAAGTTAGGGAGTTTTTAGGGTTAGGACATTGGAGGAGGGAGTAGGTGTATAGCTCGCAGCGGCAAAACTTGTTCTCCAACTCGGCTTCCTCACTTTGTTCGGAACCGGTTAGATTCGGCTCGTGCACGTCAAGGCTTGTGCTCTCGCTACGAATCTCACCTGCCTCGGACAGTTGAGAACTGTGTTTTGTTCATCTGCTCGCTTTTAGGAATAGAAAATATGCTTTTGAAGAAGTTAAACTTATTAAATTTTAGAAATTACTCGAATCTGCTCCTTACCTTTGAACAGCGGCCGACTGTTTTGGTGGGGGATAATGCCGAGGGGAAATCTAACTTATTGGAGGCGATATATCTGTTGTCTACCTCCAAATCAGCCCGGGCAGAGATGGAGAGAGAGTTGGTTAAAAAGGGTGAAAATTTTTGTCGGGTGGAGGGATTGGTTACGTCCGGAGAGAATGAGGAAACGCAACTTACTGTAATTATCCAATCCGATGAAGAGGAACTTTTTAGGAAACGGGTACTGGTTAACGGAGTTGGCAGGAGAGTAGTGGATTTTATTGGTAATTTGCCGGCAGTAATTTTCTACCCTCAAGATATTAATATGGTGACAGGGCCGCCCTCGCTGCGCCGCTGGCATTTGGATTTGGTGCTTGCGCAAATTGACCCTCAATATAAAAGATCCCTGACTTTATATGAACAGTTTCTAACGGCCCGAAACAGAGTTTTAAAAAGGATTAGAGAAGGAGAGGGGAAAAAAGACGAGCTGGACTATTGGACTCAAGGTTTACTTGATTTAGCACGGGTGATTTTGGAAAAACGGAAGCAGTTTTTTGAATTTATAGAATCTCTTACCAAACCTTTGGGAGAATTCACCTTTTCCTATAATCAAAGTGTTATCTCCAAGCAACGACTGGAAGAGTTAAACGGTCGGGAAGTAGCTTCAGCTACTACTCTAGTCGGGCCACACCGGGACGATTTTTCCATAGAACTTGCGGGACGGAATTTGTCCAGCTTTGGATCAAGGGGAGAACAGCGCACTGCCACTTTGGCTTTTAAATTAGCCCAGTTGGAGTTTATGGAGAAAGTGACCGGAAAAAGACCGCTACTCCTGCTGGATGAGATCTTTTCCGAACTGGATGCTTCCCACAGGGCTCACATTGTGGATATTGTGGGGAAACAACAGACCATTATAGCCACGGTGGAACTGGAAAATATACCAAAGCAGTTTTTAAATTCTGCAAGGGTTCTAAAAGTGGAGAATGGTCAGGTTATTTCTTAACGTTTAATTTGGCGGCCAGTTTGGAGAGTTGGTATGTAACCAAAACTGCAAAAAGAGTGATTATTAAAGCATATAAAAATTTGGTAATCACCCCCGATTGAGAAGAGAAAAAGCGGTTAATATATTCTTTGACAAAAGTCTGGATGGCGTCATTCCAAGCTAAAGCTGCTACCAAACCAAAGCCGGATGTAGATAGAGCCACAAGTTGATGCACCAATTCTTGCCTGAATGATTTTTCTTTTTGAGCTTTGGTAGCCATAGTTTTAGCTCCTTCTCCAGCTTTGCCGGATCAGGATGACATTAAGGATTTATTATTTTATCCTTAATGTCAATTTTAGCATATTGACATTACTTGCCAAATTCCTTAAATTAGCAATAATTTGCCATGAAAATTAAAAGGATTGCAAATATACTTAATATAAAACCAAAGACCGCCTGAAGGGGCGGTTTTTTTAAGAACTTATGAGTAGCTTTAAGGGCCGGGATATTATCGATATAAATGATTTTTCCAAAGAAGAGTTGTGGCATATCCTTAAACTTACCAAAAAATTTGACCCCTTTTTTGTGAAAAGAACCAATAAAGCCAATTTTTATTTGCTGACTGGGAAGATTGCGGGACTGCTTTTTTTTGAACCGTCTACCCGTACAGAGCAGTCTTTTAGGTCGGCTGCCCAAAGAATAGGTGCAGGTCTAATTGGTTTTAATGATCCAATCACTACCTCAATTCAAAAAGGTGAGACTTTTTCCGACACCATCAGAATCATGGAATCATATGCAGATGTGTTAATTATCAGACACCCCAAGCCCGGTTCTGCCAAAGAAGCTGCAGAAACCGCTTCTATCCCGGTGATTAATGCCGGAGACGGCCCAAACCAGCACCCCACCCAAACTATCCTTGACCTTTATACTATTTGGAAAAGGTTTGGCAGGCTAAATAATTTAAAGGTTGCTTTAGTAGGCAATCAAAAACACTACCGCACCATGCACGCACTCTCGGTAGCTCTATTCAAATTTGGCAATAATAAAGTCTACGGAATTTCACCAATCGGGCTGGAGATGCCCAACAAATTCAAACACAAAGATTATATCGATGTACCGATTAATATGAGTGAACTAAACCAAACTCTAAAAGAGATCTCTCCGGATGTAGTGTATGCCGGCAGGATTCCGAAAGAATATATGGATGGCGATGCAAAACAATACACTTATCAAATAAATATTAAAACAATGGATAGTTTACCCCAACATACGATCATCATGCACCCGTTACCGCGGGTAGACGAGGTTGACGCTGACTTGGACAAGCATCCTAATGCTATTTATTTCCAACAAGCCAAGAATGGTTTATATGTCAGGGAAGCGTTACTTGCCTTGGTGTTAGGGAAGGTATGAAAGCTAGATTAATTTTGGTTGACGGGACAATGTGGGAAGGTGAATCCTTCGGTGCTCCGGTCAACTCCTCTGGTGAAGTAGTTTTTAATACCGGGATGAGTGGATATCCGGAATCCCTAACAGACCCTTCCTATTTTGGACAAATCTTGGTTTTAACCTACCCCTTAGTAGGTAATTATGGTATCCCTCAAGAAAAGTTTTTAGAATCAGGTAGAGCTCAAATTAAAGCTTTAATAGTCCAAAATTATATTGATAAGCCTTCTCATTTTGAGAGCAAACAAACATTGGGCAGTTGGCTTAAAAAAGAAGGAGTTCCGGCATTATTTGGAGTTGATACCAGACAGTTGACCAGAAAATTAAGACATAGCGGGGTGATGCTGGGGAGAATAGAATTCAAAGTTCAGAATTCAGAATTAAATACCTATGATCCAAATAAGGAGAATGTTTTGCCTTATGTATGTATCAAGCATCCTAAAGTTTATGGTGAGGGAAAGAAGCATATTGTTTTAATTGACTGCGGAGCCAAAGACAATATTTTGCGCTCTCTTTTAAAAAGAGGAGTACGAGTCAGTATTGTGCCGCATGACTTTGATCCTATTGAAAATAAATTAGATTTTGACGGGGTTCTAGTCTCAAATGGGCCCGGTGATCCTAAAAAAGCTTTGCCTACAACCAAGATTATCAAAAAACTTTTGCAACAAAACTTTCCAATTTTTGGAATATGCCTGGGTAGTCAACTTTTAGCTTTGGCAACCGGCGCCGATACCTATAAGCTAAGATTCGGCCATCGGGGCCAAAATCAACCGGTTCAAAATTTAATAAGTCAGCGGGCCTTAATAACCAGTCAGAACCACGGTTTTGCCATAGATCCTAAAACTCTGAAAGACGGCTGGAAAGAGTGGTTTATTAATTTAAATGACAACACAAATGAAGGTATAAGACACAAAAACAAGCCGTTTATGAGCGTTCAGTTTCACCCGGAATCAAATCCCGGGCCAAGAGAAGCAGAATATCTTTTTGATGAATTTATCGGTTTACTATGAAAAAGATGAAAAAAGTTTTGGTTCTTGGTTCAGGAGCATTGAAAATAGGGGAAGCCGGCGAGTTTGATTATTCGGGTTCTCAAGCCCTCAAAGCCCTGAAAGAAGAGGGTTTGAAAACGGTTTTAATAAACCCCAATATAGCTACTATTCAAACATCACAGGCTTTAGCGGATAAGATTTATTTTTTACCGGTGACTGCCTACTTTGTAGAGGAAGTTATTAAAAAAGAACATCCGGACGGGATATTCCTAAGCTTTGGTGGCCAGACTGCTTTAAATTGCGGTTTAGCTTTGGCTGGATCCGGTGTCTTTAAAAAATATAACGTTGAAGTTTTGGGTACTCAAATTGGATCAATTAAGACTACCGAAGACAGGGAGATGTTTGCCCGTGAACTTGAAAAAATACAGGTTAAAGTTCCCAAAGGAGGTTTTGCAAGCAATTTGGTCCAAGCTAAAAAGCTGGCGCTAAAATTAGGTTTCCCCTTACTCGTCAGATCTGGTTACTCTCTTGGCGGATTGGGTTCGGGTGTAGTTTATAACCAAGATGAGTTGGGGAAGCTGGTCACTTATTCTCTCAAACATGCTCCGCAGATTGCTATAGAAGAATATTTAAAGCATTGGAAGGAGATAGAGTATGAGGTGGTGCGCGACAATGCCGGGAACAAAATCACGGTTTGTAATATGGAAAATATGGATCCTTTAGGTATTCATACCGGTGAAAGTATCGTAGTTGCTCCTTCCCAAACCCTTAATAATTACCAATATCACTTTTTACGCAACTTATCCCTGAAAGTAATTGAACATTTAGCAGTAGTGGGGGAATGTAATATACAATTTGCTTTAAACCCCCTGTCCAATGATTACCGGGTAATAGAAGTAAATGCCAGATTATCTCGTTCTTCTGCTCTTGCCTCCAAAGCCACCGGTTATCCCCTTGCCTATATAGCGGCCAAGTTGGCTTTGGGAAAAACTTTGCTTGATCTTAAAAATAGTGTTACCAAGACAACTTCTGCTTTTTTTGAACCGGCTCTAGATTATATTGTGGTCAAAATCCCCAGGTGGGACCTACAGAAATTTGCCGGAGCCGAAAATGTCATAGGGTCAGAGATGAAAAGTGTAGGGGAGGTTATGGCTATTGGCCGTAGTTTTCCGGAAGCTTTGCAAAAAGCGATTAGATCTTTGGAGACTGGCCAGGATGGTTTACTAAACGGCAGAAAAAAAGATCAGCAAAGTAATGGTAAAAGATATCTTGCTCCCAGTACTCAACGCTTATTTGAAGTTGCCGAGGAGTTGGCAGAAGGTGTTTCAACAGTCGAGATTTATCAAGCTACAGGGATCGACTTTTGGTTTTTGTGCCAACTGGAGGAAATAGTTGAGTTTGAAAAAGATTTGGGAAGTAAAAAGCTTAAATTGGATAAAGAGACTTTGCTGCAGGCCAAAAAACTGGGTTTTTCCGATGAGATAATAGCCAGAGGATTTAATACGACTGCTCAAAGAATTAGGCAAGCAAGAAAGAGGTGGTCAATCTTGCCAAAAGTTAAGCATATAGATACCCTGGCAGCAGAATACCCGGCGAAGACAAACTATCTTTATCTTACTTATCACGGGGAAGAGAGTGAAGAGGAAGAGGGAGTATTGGATAAAGTGATTGTATTGGGATCAGGCCCTTACCGAATCGGCTCTTCGGTAGAATTTGATTGGTGCAGCGTCACAGCTGCGCAGACCTTTAGAAGCAAGGGATTTCAGACAGTGATTATAAACTGTAATCCGGAAACGGTTTCAACCGATTTTGACTTGGCAGATAAGCTCTATTTTGAAGAACTTACTTTAGAACGGGTACGCGATATTTACGAAATAGAGAAATCTGCCCAATTGGTTATGGCTTTTGGTGGGCAAATCCCCAATAACCTGGCTTTAAGTTGTTACCAGGCAGGAATGAAAATTTTGGGGACTGATCCGAAAAGCATAGATTTGGCGGAAAACCGCCATAAGTTTAGTCGACTTCTGGATACGTTGGATATAGAGCAACCGGCTTGGGAACAACTCAAAAGTTTAGCCGACGCGGCAAACTTTGCCCGCCGGATAGGATTTCCGGTGATGGTCAGGCCCTCTTATGTGCTCTCCGGCAGTGCTATGAATGTTGCCTATTCTCCCAGAGAGCTTAAAACCTATTTGCAAGATGCAGTCCAGGTATCCCAGAAGTATCCGGTGGTAATATCGAAATTTGTTGATAACGCCAAAGAGATAGAGATTGATGGAGTAGCTTCAAAGGGGGAGCTAATAATTTATGCCATATCGGAACATGTAGAAAATGCCGGTGTCCATTCGGGTGATGCGACTTTGGTTTTACCACCCCAAAGGTTATACTTGGAGACTGTCCGCCAGATCAAGACTGCCAGCAAGAAAATTATTAAGGCCCTAAATATCAGTGGACCCTTTAATATCCAATTTTTAGCCAAAGATAATCGGGTCATGGTGATAGAGCTAAATTTGCGGGCTTCACGGTCTTTCCCTTTTGTATCTAAAGTCACCGGTTATAATTTTGTAGAGATGGCCTGCAAAATAATGTTGGCAGAAGAGGTAAAGGGTGACTTCAAAACTATTGATATAGATTATGTAGGAGTAAAAGCTCCTCAATTTTCTTTCAATCGGATTAAAGGGGCAGATCCTAAATTGCGGGTAGAGATGCTTTCCACAGGCGAGGTTGCTTGTTTTGGTCATGATTTGGATGAGGCTTATTTAAAATCGCTTTTATCAACCGGATTTAAGAAACCGAGCAAAAGCGTTTTTTTGTCTATCGGAGGGGATGAAAATAAAATGGATTTTTTACCTAGCGCCCAAGCATTGTCACATATGGGGTTAAAAATTTATGCCACAGAACACACCTCCCAATCTTTAACTCAAAACGGTATTAAAAATACCAGAGTGTACAAAATTTCCGAGGGCAAACACCCTTCGGTGGTAGATTTAATGCATCAAGGAAAGATCGAGCTGGTAATCAATATTAGCCTTGGCAATAGCAAAGGTATGTCGGGAGATGGATTTATAATCAGGCGCACCTGTGTAGATTTAGGTATACCCCTGCAAACTAACCTTCAGGCGGCAATTGCCCTAAGTCATGCTTTGTCTAACAAAAGCTTGGAAGATCTTAAAATTAACCCCTGGGATCATTATTTGGCTGCAGGCAGATAGATTTTTTGCGGGGAATATGCAAGAATTGGATTTAGAGGAAGAAAACTTTTCCTAATCTATGTTTGTCCCAAAATATACAATTACAAATTCCATTTTAAAAAATATTGGCAGGATAGATGCTGCCAGAGAGGTAATTATAAATGCTCCGTTGGTGCCTGCTTGGGAAGCCAAATTCCGCAAAGAAGCAGCCGAGAGGACAATCCACCATGGAACTCACCTTGAAGGAAATCCTTTAACCCAAGAAGAGGTTAATGATGTTCTGGAAGGGGAAGAGGTAGTGGCTCGGGACCGGGATATCCAAGAGATTTTAAACTACCGAAATGTCTTAAAGTTTATTGATACTATTGCGTCCCAAATAGGCAATGAGGGCAGGTATGCATTAAATGTTGAGACTATTTTGGAGAGTCATAGATTAACTACAGAGAAGATTTTATCGCAGGAGTCCAGTGGTAAGTTTAGGGTTAGGCAGGTAGTAATTAGAAATACCAAAACCGGGCTGATCTCTTATACCCCTCCACCGGCCGTGGAAGTGCCTTATTTAGTTGAGGATTTGGTGAACTGGATCAATTCGGAGGAGGCAAAGGAAATGCATCCGGTTATCAAAGCGGGAATCATCCATTATGAGTTGGCCAGGGTTCACCCCTTTGTAGACGGAAATGGCCGGGTAGCCCGGGCTGTGGCTACTTTAGTTATGTTTTTGGACAGCTACGATATCCGTAAATTCTTTTCCTTTGAGGAATATTTTGACGAAAACCCGATTGATTATTACCTGACGCTGCAGGCTGTTTCCAATCAACTGGTTATGGATACTCATGAAAGGGACTTAACCCCCTGGCTGGAATATTTTGTGGAAGGGGTAGCAATAGAGTTAAATCGGGTTAAGGAAAAGGTGCAGAGAATCTCTATTGATGCCAAGGTAAAGGATAAATTGGGAGAACAATTGATGTTAAATGAGCGCCAGATGTTGATTATGGAGTATTTACATAAGCATAAAAGCATGCAGAATAAAGATTTTAGGAAGATCTTTCCGGAATTTTCCGATGATACGGTTTTACGGGAGCTTAAGTTTTTGAAGGGAAAAGGGTTGGTTAAAAAGATGGGCGGCACCAAAAAAGCTACTTACCTTTTGAAGTAGATTTAGGCAAAGTATGATCTGGGTGGTCTGGTACATATTCATGAGCCAGAGTGTGCAATGTCTCTAATTCTTGTAGCTCACCAGCTATTAATGCCTGCCTTCTATTCGGAAGTTGGTGGGCAAGGTCTATTAGAATTCCATATACATCTCTGCTGGTTTGGACAAGAGTAGCTGTTTGTTCTGGCTCGAGTGTTGGGGCTTTTGTTTTAGTAGGTTTCTCTACTTCCCATAATGCCTCTACTGGTTTCATAAGCATATTATATCAAATTTGAGCCTGAAGTTACAACAAATTTATAAACAGGATAGGTTATAGGATGTTTGGACATCTGTACCACTGGCTTAAGTGATTCAAATCATTTTAACTAGTGGTTTTCTTCCTGAGGATTGGACAACATTTGGGCCTGATCCTGCATATATTTTGCAATACTCTCATCTGAAAACCCATCCATGCCCTTAAACTCCTCTGCAGCCATAATCAGTTGTCTTCTGGTTTCCTCTAGCAACTCCTCATAAGAGAACTTGGATCCATCTGTATGCCTCTTGTCCTCATATCCTTTATATGGTCTCTTAACATACTTTCTTAACCATTCGCCAAACTTGTCAGGATCATTTATGTCGGGTGTTGGTATGTCAAGTTTACTAGGATTATGCTCTGCTGAAGGCTGATTTGGATCTTGGAAATTTTCCATAGACCTATTTTACTAGGTTAGCTATGCTTGTCAACCCTATAAGAATAAATTACAATTCTGATTGATATGATTTTTGAGGAGCTGACTGAATATTTTGAGAGGTTGGAAAAAACTTCCTCCAGGCTTTCTTTAATTGATATCTTAGCTGAACTTTTTTCCAAAGTAGATAAAAAGGAAGTAGCTAAGGTTTCTTATCTAATCCAAGGACGGGTAGCCCCTTTTTACGAACCTATCGAGATTGGGATGGCGGAAAAAAGTGTAGCGGCCTCAATTGCGCGTGCTTATGGGGTAGAGCGTCCGGAAGTTTTAAAAATGTATGGAAAATTAGGAGATTTAGGGTTGGTTGCAATGCAGCTAAGTAGTAAAGGGAAAAGAATAAGAGGGAAGTTGCCTGTAACAGAAGTTTTTGAGGAATTGAGGAAAATTGCCTCTTTTTCCGGCAGCGGTACAGTGGAAAATAAAATTTCTGCCTTAACTAACTTATTGAGTAAATCCACTCCGGTAGAGGCAAAACATTTGGTCCGTATCCCCTTGGGGACTTCTCGGTTGGGGATAGGAGATCCGACTATTTTGGACGCTTTTGCCAAACTTAAACTGGGGGAAAAGTCCAAGAGAAAACTTTTGGAAGGAGCTTACAATAAGGTTTCCGATTTGGGGTTGATTGGAGAAACTTTGTGGTCAAGGGGATTGAAAGGAGTAGAGGGTTTGGATGTAGCGGTAGGCAGACCTTTGAGGTCAGAACTGTGTGAAAGGATCACTGACCCTAAACAAATTCTGGAAAAATTTAGAGGGGAAGCCCATGTTCAATATAAATATGACGGATTCCGTGTCCAAATTCACAAAGATGGTAGTAAAGTTAGGCTTTTTTCTAGAAATTTAGAGGAAACTACCCCGATGTTTCCAGATATTGTTGAAGGAGTCAAAAAACAGATTAAGGCTAAATCAGCTATTTTAGATGCCGAGGCTTTGGCGTTTAATCCAGAGTCAGACGAGTTTCTGCCTTTTCAGGAGACCACCAAAAGAAGGAGGAAGTATGGGATCGAAGAGATGGCCAAAAAATTGCCTCTAAAGGCCTTTGTCTTCGATATTATGTATATAGACGGTAAATCCTTAATTGAGCTGCCTTTGGTTGAGCGTATGAAGCACTTGGCAAAAGCCATAGATGGAAGTGAGGTATTGATTGAGCAGCCGGGAGAGCTGGTAAAAAAAGCAGACAGGATCCAGCAGTTGTTTGATGATGCTTTAACTAAAGGGTTGGAGGGGTTAATTGTAAAAAGACCGGATTCTTTATATGAAGCAGGAGCCAGAAATTTTAATTGGATAAAATTAAAAAGGCATTCCTCCGGAGAACTGCAAGATACTGTAGATTGTGTGATTTTGGGTTATATTTATGGGCGGGGTAAAAGGGTATCGTTTGGTGCAGGAGCACTTTTGGTAGGAATCTATGACAGCGATAAAGATGAGTTTGTGACTGTTTCTAAAATAGGCACAGGTTTATCGGATCAGGAGTGGAGGGAGATCCACAAAAGAGCAGATAAAATAAAAGTGGATAAGAAACCTGCCCGGGTTAATTCTATTTTAGAACCCAGTGTGTGGATCAAACCGGAAATAGTGATTGAGGTTTTAGCAGACGAGATTACCAAATCTCCGGTTCATACTGCCGGTCGAAACGGGGAAGAGGTAGGTTATGCTTTACGGTTCCCTCGTTTAGTCCGTTTTAGAGAGTCCGACAAAAAACCGGAAGATGCCTCCACGGTTTCCGAACTAAAAAGAATGTACGATCAACAGTTTGGTAAGAGGTCTTGACTGCGTAAGTTGTGGTAAAATCCGGGCATGGCGTATGTAGCGGATCTTCATATCCATTCCCGGTTTTCCAGGGCTTGTTCACCCCAACTTACCATTCCCAATTTGGCAGAGGCTGCCAAACTAAAAGGAATAAAGCTTTTAGGTACAGCCGACTTTTTACATCCTCTTTGGTACTCGGAGTTAAAGCGTGATTTAAAAGAGGAGGGGAATGGGTTATTTGCTCATAACGGAATCAAATTTATCCTTTCCACAGAAGTTTCTTTAATATATTCGCATAATGGCAAAGGCCGGAGGATTCATCTTTTAGTGATGCTTCCTTCTTTTGAGTCGGCAGAAAAACTGCAGCATCAGTTGTATCAAAGACAGGCCAAACTTTCTTCCGACGGCAGGCCTATCCTTGGTATGTCAACCCAAGCTTTTTGCGAGATAGTCTTCAACATTGAGTCTAAAGCTATCTTGATTCCGGCTCATATATGGACGCCTTGGTTTGGCATGTTTGGCTCACAGTCAGGTTATGATTCTTTTAATGAATGCTTCGGTCCCTTTTCAGAAAATATTTATGCTATTGAAACGGGGATGTCTTCTGACCCGGCGATGAACTGGCGGGTTGGGCAACTGGATTCAAAGTCGATTGTTTCTTTTTCAGACCCGCATTCTTTGCCAAAAATGGGTAGGGAAGCAACAATCTTTGCTGGAGAATTAAGTTACCCGGGTCTCTTAAGTGACTTAAAGGAGCAGGGAATTGAGGGTACAATTGAGTTTTACCCGGAGGAGGGAAAATACCATTTTGACGGTCACAGAAATTGCCAATTTTCCCAACCGCCCCAACAAACCAGGAAAGCGGGTACTGTTTGCCCCAAATGCGGGCGGGATCTAACAGTGGGAGTTATGTACCAGGTAGATAAATTAGCAACCAGGGACAGTCAGGAGCTAGGAATTAAGAGTCAAGAAGGCTGGGTGATTAGTGAGACTTTAAATAGGCCAAAATACAGAATGTTGGTGCCGCTGATGGAAATAATAGCAGAAGCGTTTAATGTTGGTGTAGCAAGCCAAAAGGTAGATTCTGAATACAAAAAACTCATAACCTCTTTGGGAGATGAAATCTCTATTTTGACGCAAATAAATATAGAAGAAATAGCCAAAACCGGTGGTGCAAAAATAGCGGAGGGAATAAGTAAAGTCAGAAGCGGGGATTTAGTTATAGAACCTGGTTATGATGGAGTATACGGGGTAGTTAAAATTTGGAATGAAGAGGAAGACAATGGTCAGGAATCTGTTCCACAGCTTGGGTTATTTGATTAAACGGTCTATTTTTAATTTGTAAGCTTTGCCCTATTGGCAGTCAGGGTCTAATTTATTAGAATATCTCCGATGAAGATTCTAGTTGGTTTGGGTAATCCGGAGGAAAAATATAGTGGTACAAGGCATAATTTGGGCTTTGAGGTAGTGGATGAATTTAGAAGGAAACTCAATTTGGGAGATTGGGGATATGAGAGACAATTTAAGTCAGAAACTTTAAAATTTAGCTATAGCCTAAGCCCTAAACCCTTAACCCTAATTTTAGTTAAACCTCGAACCTATATGAACCTTTCTGGTTTAGCTGTAGTTTCTTTAGTCCGTTTCTACAGAGTTGCTCCGGAGGATATCATTATTGTGCATGATGAGTTGGACCTACCTTTGGGGAAAATTAAGGTTCGTCTTGGCGGAGCAGCAGCTGGACATCATGGGGTAGAGTCTGTGATAAATGAATTGGGGAGTGATCAATTTATTAGGGTGAGGCTGGGGATAGGAAATTTAAAATCCCACAGCGGGGAGCATAAAAGGATCTCCTTCTCTGCTGAAAAATTTGTACTGGAGCCTTTTTTGCAAAGTGAGCATTCGGAAGTTAAACATATGGTTAAGAAAGCGCTGGGGGCAATCGAGTTAATTTTGGATAAGGGTTTGGAAACTGCCAAAAACCAATTTAATTAGATAAATTTGGGGTTGACAGCTTCTTTCTTTTTCACTAAACTGATCTAACATGGAAAAGACAAACTCCTTTTTAACAATCCCGGTGGCTATCCTTATAGGTTCGGTAGTTATTGGTTTATCACTTATGATTAGCAGCGGAGTGATTAAACTAGGCAGCGCCGGTTCTTACCAGGCTCCAGCTCCTACCGCTCCAACCGGGCAGGCTCCAAGCGGCCAAGCTGTAGCCAAAACCGAAGCGGATATTATTAAAGGCTTAAAAGATTTAGCTAAAAATTTGGGATTGGACCAGAATAAGTTCAGCAGCTGTCTAGATTCAGGATCAAAAGCGGATTTGGTAAAAGCCGATTTGGACGAGGGGAGCAAAGTTGGAGTAAATGGTACTCCGGGCTTTTTTGTCAATGGCCGGACTTTAAGCGGTGCCCAACCCTATGCCCAGTTTAAAACTATCATAGATGAAGAGCTTTCAGGGAGTGCTCCGGCAAACACTCAACGCCAAAATGTCCCGGTCGGCAATTTACCGGTTTTGGGAAATCCTAATGCTCCTGTAACCATCATTGAATTTTCCGATTACCAATGTCCGTTCTGTGAAGCTTTTTTCACCCAGACCGAACCTCAAATTAAAAAAGACTATATAGATTCGGGCAAAGTGAAGTTTTATTATCGGGATTATCCTCTTTCCCAAATTCATCCTGGTGCTCAAAAAGCTGCAGAAGCGGCAAGGTGTGCCGGGGACCAAAACAAATATTGGCAATATCATGATTCGGTCTTCCAAAACCAAAAGACTCTCTTCTAACCTTCATCGGCAATTATGGCAAACTCCGAAGAACTCTAAAGAGTGGCCGATCGGTTTAAAGTCCAATTTTTTCATAATCTGCATCTCTTTCATATCCAGATCTTTTTCCATGGGTATATCAACTACTTTTTGACAGTTGATGCAGATGATGTGGTGATGATGGCTACCTGCTATTTCATACCGCTTCCTGCCTTCTCCAAAATCAACTTCCTGTAGAATCTTCTGTCCTTGTAGAAAATCTACCTCTCTGTAAACAGTACTTTTATTTGGTTCCAATCCCTTCTTGGATAAAATTTTAAGCAGGTCGGTTGTAGAGAGCGGAGAGTCGGCGTTAAATAAAATTTCCACCAAAGCCTGCCTGATTTTTGTACTTTTGTGCCCTCTCAACTTTAAGTTTTCCATAATTTTTTTGTTATCCATAATCCCGATACAATTATAGCATCTATACATTTATATTACGACCGTGATATAAATGAAGGGAATGAAAACTAGAGGGGCAATCAGTACCAAGAAAAACCTTACCAATTTTATTTTGCTGGCTTTGGAGAAGACGGTTGATGGGTATGTAAGGCTAGAAGACTTTGCTTATAACCCTGGATATTATGCTTATGGAGATGGTTGGGATTTCCCTTTAAAGAAGGCCTCCTTATCTCAAGCTTTAAAAAGGCTAAGAGAAAATGGGCTGGTGGATCTTGTAGATAATGAAAAGTTGATTTTGAGGCTAACTGATCGTGGCAGAGAAAAAGCAGTTTTGGCAAAGATTAAATTTGACAGTCAAAAGTGGGATGGTAAATGGAGGTTGGTAATATTTGATATTCCAGAGAAAAAACGATCGGTGAGGGATCTTTTAAGGTCCAAACTCAAACAGTGGGATTTTGTATATTTGCAGCAAAGTGTCTGGGTTTCCAAGAAGGATTGTACTGAAGTTTTAAGAAACTTTATCAAAAGTGTGGGAATAGAGGATTGGGTAATGGTTATTGAATCCGACAACACTGGCCTTTGATGCATTTATGCTACGGTCGTATGATAAATGAAAATAGTTAAGATGAAAATGTTTGTCCCTTGACAATGCAACCTAGTTGCGTTTTAATACCAGGTAATGGGGACATTGTTTTATATTCTGTTATTTTCCTTTATCGGATCGGTAGTATCACTGGTTGGAGGAGTTTTATTGTTATTTAGGGAAAAATTGGCCCTTAAAATCTCCCATTATTTGTCCTCTTTTGCAGCCGGGACATTGCTGGGAACCGCTTTTTTTGACCTGTTACCGGAGGCTGCAGATCAAGCTAAAGGGGAAGCTGTTTTTCAATGGACACTAGCAGGTTTGTTAATCTTTTTTCTGCTTGAGAGGTTTATCCATCATCACCACGACAGCCCCAAAGAAGATGCGGTGGTGCCCTTGATTGTGATTGGTGATAGTATCCATAATTTTATTGACGGTGTGGCTATGGCAGCTACTTTCTTGGTATCAATTCCCTTGGGGATTGTAACTTCTTTGGCTGTGGCTGCCCATGAAATTCCCCAGGAGATAGGAGACTTTGGCTTAATGCTGCATAAAGGTGTTGCCAGGAAGCGGGTATTGTTAATTAACTTTTTGAGTGCCTTGGCTGCAATGGCCGGAGCTATATTAACCTATCTGGAGAAGGATAGGATAGAAGGGTTATTACCGGCAGTTTTAGGCCTAACTGCAGGATTTTTTATCTATATTGCAGCTTCCAACTTAATTCCGGAGATTCATAATAGGGAAAACCAGCAAATGGCTTTTTGGGAGACAGTTGTGCTTCTTTTGGGAGTATTGGTAATCTTTATTGCTATCTCTACCCTGGAGACTTTGGCCTTACCACATTAAATAAAGTTGTGGGAATACGCTTGTTTTTGAGACTAACTTATTATACAATCCTTCAAATCTATGCCTGAAACAGACAAACTAGCATATAAAGCATATCCCTTAGGATTTTGTGCAGGAGTGGCCTGGTCTATTAGGAATGCCGAACAGGCTTTGGCAGATGGCCCAGTAGTAGGGTTGGGTAATCTGGTTAATAATTTTCCTGTTGTCAGAGATTTAGAGAGCCGAGGGATGACTTTTGTGGAAACAGTTGCAGAAATAAAGCCTGGGTCTACTGTAATGATTAGTGCCCATGGATTATCAGAGCGGGAGCGGCAAAGATTGGCAGAAAAAGGGACTAAAGTAATTGATAGTACCTGTCCGCTAGTGGCCAGTGTGCATTCAAGAATAAAGCGAGCGCGTGAACTTGCAGAGAGTATGGGGCGCGATTGGGAAGTTTTGTATATATGTAAGGATCTACAACATCGAGAACCTCACGGAGTAATTGACGAAGCTCCTGGAAACGTTACACCTATCAGGACAGAGGAGGATATAAAAAACTTTGCCCCAGTAGCAGGTAGGTTATATTTTATAGATACTCAAACTACCTTAAACATGGGTAAGGCAACTGTTTGGATTCAGCAAATCAAGGATAAAATACCAGATGTAAAAGTTCCTCCTTTAGGTGACGTTTGTTTTGCGACCAAAAATAGACAAGGAGCTCTAAGCCTTGTTTTGGCAGAGAAACCACAGGTTCTGTTGGCGTTTGGCTCCAAGATCAGTTCCAATACCGGAGAATTGGTTAAAATGGGGAAGGCAGCCGGGGCAGAAGTCTTTTTGGTAGAAACTGTAGACGAAGTTAAATTAGAACTAGTAGCAGGAAAAGCTAAAGTTGCTGTTACAGCCGGTGCTTCTGCAAATCCTGCAGGACCAGATGCCTGTATGGAGTTATTAGATTCTTTGGGGTACAAAAGAATGGATATGGTTTTTGGCAGACCTGAACCTTCTTATTTTGACACAACTCCTTTTACCGAAGATTTTAGATAAATAGGTGTGAATATGGCAAACCAACAAATAATTCTAGCTTGTGATGAGTCAGGTAAATTCACAGGTGAATACATCCCGAAAGAAGTAGGGCATACAGGTGAGGGGAAGAGGCATTTGGCTATTGCGGTTTTAATTTATAACTCCAAAGGGGAAGTATTGCTACAAAAGAGAAAACACAAAGTCTTTGATGATATTTGGGATGTAACTGGTGCCACACACCCTCTCCATAAAAAAGACGGAACTGATGAGACTTTAGAGGAGGCAACTTTAAGGTGTTTGGAAGTTGAATATGGAATAGAGCGGGAAGATGTTAAGGGTTTAAGAAATGAGGGTGCATTTAATTATTTTGCCAAATATGAGGGTTTATGTGAAAATGAACACTGTTTCCAATTTATTGGAGAATATAATGGAAAGCTTAAGCTAAATCCAAAAGTTGGATATGGGTATAAGTGGATGGATAAAAAAGAGTTTTTAAAAGATATAGAAGCAAACCCTCAAAATTATTCCCCCTGGGCAGTTGCAGGAGTTGAAATTTTGAGGGGAAATAATTTCTTCTAATGTCCGAAGTAGATGAAATCTTAGAAATTGTAAATAAATCCAACAGGATAATTGGCCAAAGAACCAGAGGAGAAATTTACAAGAATGGTTTTCTTCATAGAGCTGTTTCTGTTTTTATTGTTAACTCAAAAGGACAGATTTTTCTTCAGCAAAGATCTAAATTAAAGATGAAATATCCACTTGCCTGGGATGTTTCTGCAGCAGAGCATGTTAAGGTAGGGGAGAGTTATGAAGATGCTGCTTTAAGAGGGATTCAGGAAGAGTTGGGGATTGATACCAAACTTAAAAAAGTTAGGGGGGTACACCTTCAGCACAATGGACATGCCAGTAAAAAAGATAAAATTATTGATGATGAATTTGTAGTCACTTTTATAGGAGTTTATGATGGAAGAATTAACCTTGATTCTGAAGAAGTAAATGATGGAAAATTTTTTCAGATAGATAAGATTAACAAGATGATTGATTCTGGAAAGACAGAGTTTACAACCTGGTTCTTGGATGACTGGAGATATTTAATTGAGAATCTGTAAAAGGGTATAATTGTCTGAATGATCCCAGAGTTAACTGAAATAAAAGCTGGAGTTGGAGCGTTAATTATAAATCCTGACGGAAAATTTCTTGCAATAAGAGAAACGATCCAAGATTATTATGAGTATCTACGAAGTCCGGCTGATTATGTTCCCAGAATTCATGCTCAAGTTTCAGGAAAAATTCCACTAGAAATATTTGATTTTTTAGAGGAGTATAAGGAAGAAGAACATTAACAATGCTTCACAATACCCATGCTTATTTGGCATCAAAGTTATATAAATCAGAAGATGCTCTTTTGCTAACAGGAAGCATCCTCCCGGATATAGCCGTTACAAAAATTATAACCTGGGATAAAGGACTTCATGGAAAAGAAAACTTTGAAAGTTTTTTTAAGTTTGTAGAAAAAAATTATCCTGATTTTTTGAATTTAAACAAAGGCATACTTGCACACAATATAGTGGATGATTTTACTCACAAAGATTATTTTGGGGGGATAGGCTATGCATATCAAAATAATAAAGAATTGTCTAAATTGGTTAGTAAATACTATGGTCTAGATGAAAAAAGAGCAGAGGGGATTGCTCATAATTATATAGAAAGTGGGGTAGATATACTGCTACTTAGGGAACATCCGGATATTCAGAAGCAGATTAGGGAAGCTGTTGGGCGGATAAACAAAAAAGATCTGGCGGATCTTTTAAGTGACTATTTCAAGGGGGATAAAAGTAAATTTTTTGCCGCTTTGTTGCAATTTTTAGATCTCTTTACTAAATATGATTTTGCTAAAGGAGATAATTGGATTTTATTTTGGGGAGATTTAGAGAAGCTACTTTCTTTGAGGGATATTGGGGTTCAACACAGGAAAGTATTACTTAATAAATCGGTGAACATAGTTAAGAATACCCACAAAGACTTTATAAATTATTCTATAAAAGAAGGTTTGAAAAAATCCTATAGTGGGGTATAATAATTAAATGATTGACCAGAAAGCAGAGTTGGTTGCAGGAGTTTGCCCGCTTTTATTTAAGCAAGAACAGCCGGAAACGGTATTAGTGGTCCATGAGTTAACAGCAAAGAAAATTACTGGAAAATATGTAGGTATGTGGGGTTTAGGATATGAAACAGTCGAAGCAGGGGAGACCCACAGGCAAGCAATTGACCGTTATTTTCAAGAAGAAGTGAGAGTAATCCAAGGCCAAGTTTTTACCCCGGAGGACTTAGAGGCTTCAAAATTATGTATAGTGAGGATTTCTCCTCCGGAGATGGAAGCCTGGGTACACGCATATCCTTATCCAGTATCAAAAGACTTTGCGGTAGAAAGAGGAGATTTTAAGGATGAAATAGGCAGATCGGCTTGGGTAGATGCTACTAAAGTCCTGGAACTAGAAGGCAGTAGAAATGGCATTATTTTTCGTCCAGGTACATATGAAATTATCCGCGCTCATTTAGAAAAACTTTTGCAACCAGATTCATTTGTTACAAGAATACACGCTACACCCTCAAATTTACCAAACTGGGACCTTTTTAGATTACTAGAAGAGGGTTTCAATCAAATAGAAGCTTTGTACCATTTGGGGATTGACCCAACCCTTTTATCAAATTCCCCTGATTCAATCCGCTCATTATCATTACCTGAATCCCCAAGAGCCCTCTTTTAATTTCTAATATTTTCCCTTTCATTCCTCCTGTAACATCATGTGGATTATTTGCAGTGATCCCTTCTAAAACCTGC